>CABZMT010000045.1 GCA_902526965.1 uncultured Alphaproteobacteria bacterium | reverse complement strand
AGCATTTATTACAGGTCCACTGGGATGCTTTATAGTTTGGAGAAGGCTATCTTATTTTGGTGATACCATTGCACACTCTGCCTTATTAGGAGTTGTTATTGCTTATGCTTTGGATTTCAACTTAATCATAGCCGTATTTGTTGTTTCTTGCTTACTTGCCCTGTCTTTACTTTTTTTACAAAGGAGAACCAATCTTCCAGATGATGCTTTATTAGGTCTGTTAGCTCACTCTGTGCTAGCGATAGGATTAGTGCTTTTAGGTATACTTTCATTCATAAGAATTGATCTCATGGGTTTACTTTTTGGAGATATTCTCTCTGTCAATGTCACCGACTTATTGTTTGTCTGGATTGGAGGAAGTATTGTTTTAATTGTATTAATATTAATTTGGAGACCTCTTTTTGCTGGAACAGTTAACTTAGAACTAGCCAAAGCAGAAGGATTAAATCCAGATCTAGCTAATGCAATCTTTACTTTGCTAATAGCTAGTGTCATTGCAATATCTATAAAAATTGTTGGGATATTATTAATTACTGGTCTTCTAATCATTCCCGCATCTGCCTCAAGAAATTTATCCTCCACTCCAATACAGATGGCAATCATATCCTCAATTATAGGTTTAGCTTCAGTAGTTCTTGGTATTCAAACCTCGATGATTTGGAATACCCCTACTGGTCCTACTATTTTAACAATCACTTTGGGTGTCTTTATAATCTCGTTACTGCCACTGAAAAAATTGCTAATCTCGAAAAAAAAAATAGAATTGCTAAATAAAAGATGAGTTCAACACATACGCACTCTAAAAAAAGTCAAAGTTTGACCAAAAATCAGAGAATTGTTCTTGATCTCTTACAAAACAGTGGAGAGCCTTTAAAGGCATACTTTATATTAGATAGTCTGAAGAAAGAGGGCTTAAACTCACCTCTTCAAGTTTACAGAGCTTTAGATAAATTGGTTGAATTAGGAAAAATTCACAAAATTGAGAGTATTAACTCTTTTATAATATGTAATAACTCAAATTGTGCGAGTAACACCGCTTTTACCATTTGCGAGAGATGTGGAAAGGTAAAAGAAATTAAAAATAAATACTTAACGGATGGTGTCAGCGATCTGGTTAAGGATAATAAGTTAGAAATTACAAGATATAACCTTGAATTTTATGTTTTGTGTAAGTCTTGCAAAATAAATTAATCAAAAACTAATCTCCAAATAAATCGCTATTTTATTGCATTTTTGACTATTGACATAAATAAAGACCTATATATATTGACCGACTTATTATGTACGCAGTTCTTAAATCAGTTGGTAAGCAATTTAAAGTGTCTCCAGGAGATGTTTTAAAAATTGACAAAATAGAGGGTAACGTAGGTGATACCATATCCTTTAAAGATATCGTGGCAGTTGGAAATGGCGATAAGTTTGAACTTGGATCTCCAGCTGTTAAAGGTGCAGAAGTATCTGCAAAATTATTGTACCAAACTAGGGATCATAAGATCAGAGTTTTTAGAAAGAATAGAAGAAAACACTTTCAAAGAACTAAAGGTCATCGTCAATATATCTCTATATTAAAGGTCATGGCAATCAAGTCCGCCATAGGAGAAGAAAGCTTTCAAGAGCCCGTGAAGAAAGCTGTACCAAAAGCAGAATCCCCAAAAAAAGTTGAAAAAAAGGCAGAAACTCCAAAAAAAACTGAAGTAAAAGCTTCAGAAACAAAAAAAGTAGAAGCTAAAGCTGAAAAACCTAAAAAGGTCGAGGCTACAGAAAAAAAGACTGTGAAAAAAGAAACAACTGAGGTAAAAAAGTAAAACTATGGCAACAAAAAAAGCAGGTGGAAGTTCCAAAAACGGAAGAGACTCGGCTGGTAGAAGGCTTGGAGTTAAAAAGTTTGGTGGAGAGCACGTAATTCCTGGAAATATTATTGTTCGTCAGCGTGGTACTAAATTTTACCCGGGCGATAATGTTGGGATTGGAAAAGACCACACTCTTTTCTCCTTAGTCGAAGGCAAAGTTCTGTTCAAAAAATCACGTAACAGACAGTTTGTTTGCGTTAACTAATCCCACTAAAAAACTTCAAATTAAACTGTTATGGCA
>CABZMT010000044.1 GCA_902526965.1 uncultured Alphaproteobacteria bacterium | reverse complement strand
ATTTTGATATAGTTTTTTTTGGTTTGGAATTAAAACAACTATTTATCTTCTTTATTTTAATAATAATTTCTATTCTTTTTAATAGTATAATTGCTAATTTTTTAGTTAATAGATTAAAAGCTATTGTAAAAAGAACAGTTAATACTGTTGACGACAAATTATTTGAGGCATTATTACCCCCATGTAAATTTTTACCAATAGTAATTGTTTTTTTTATTTTGTCCTTAAATTTTGATAAAGAGACAAATTTAGGTTATTACTTTATGAAAATAAATAATTCATTTGCTACTATATTTGTATTTTGGTTTATGCATCAATTATTAATACCTTTTTCAATATTCTTTAATAAACTAGAGAAAACACTTTCAAAAGCTCTAGTTGCATGGATAGTCAATTCTCTCAAATATTTAATTATTTTTTTAGGTATAGCAGCATTACTTGAAACATGGGGAATAAAAGTAGGACCCTTAATTGCCGGTCTAGGTCTACTTGGAGTTGCTGTTGCTTTAGGTGCTCAAGATTTATTTAAAAATTTAATTTCAGGAATAATGATTTTAATGGAAAAAAGATTTCAAATTGGAGATGTCATAAGAGTTCCAGGACACACAGAGGGTGTTGTTGAGCAAATTGGTTTTAGGTCAACATTAATTAGAAAATTTGACTCTACTCCAATATATATCCCAAATTATATTTTTGCAGAAGCGCCAATTTTGAACTACACTAATCGAAATTATAGAAGAGTTAATTGGACAATTGGTCTGGAATATAGCTCAACTTTAGATCAAATAAAAACATTAACTGAGTCAATATCCTCTTACTTAAATGATAGTGAAAATTTTATGGTAAATGAAAACTATAAGTCATTTGTTAGATTAGAAAAATTTAATGATAGCTCTATTGACATAATAGTTATTTGTTTCACATCAACAAAAGATTGGGATAGATATCTTCAAATTAAAGAGGAATTGGCAATGGAAATAAAGACAAGCGTTGAAAAAATTGGTTTAAACTTTGCTTTTCCAAGTCAGTCAATATACATCGAGAAAACCCCTAATTAAATATTATGAAATTTTTCAATATATTTATCATCTAAAATGAAAAAACTTTTAAATATCTCAGATTTAAATCAAAATGATTTTGATGAAATCATTAACTATGCTGAGTCTCTAGGTAATGAGAAATTACTTACTAACAAAAATATCGGTTTAATTTTCGAAAAAAATTCTACGAGAACTAGACTTTCATTTCAAGTCGGTATCAATCAGCTTAATGGCAACTATATAGACGTTAGATTTGAAGAATTAAATTTAAATAGATTTGAGTCCTATGAAGATACATTTGAAGTTATGTCTTGTTATCTTGACTATCTTGTCTTTAGAACAACTGATCATAAGAAATTAGAGTTAGCTTATAAATTTTTTAAAAAACCGATAATTAATGCATTATCTGATATATCACATCCATGTCAGGCAATTTCAGACATGTACACTTTAAAAGAACGTTTTGGTACATTGAATAATTTAAATATTATTTGGATGGGAGATATGAACAATGTTTTGTTTAGCCTAATAGAGGTTATTGCCTTTGCAAAAAATACTAAAGTTGATGTTTTCACAGATGAAAAAATATTTCTGAAAAGCAAAGATATTTTCAACCTAAATGACAATATTAATTTTCACTTTGAAATTAATGAAAGTATTATTTCAAAAGGAAACTGTATAATGACGGATGTATTTACATCTATGAATGATAAAGAAGACAAAGAAAACACGTTAAGCAAATTTCAGGTCAATGATCAAATAATGTCTCTTACAAACGATGAATCTGTGTTCATGCACTGTCTTCCGGCTAAAATTGGCTCTGAAGTAAGTGAAGATGTTATTAAAGGAGAAAAATCAATTGTTCTTGCGCAGGCAAGAAATAGGTTAGTAGCTCAAAAAGGTATTCTTAAATGGTTAAGTATTTAACTCTATTATTATTTATACTATTAATTGGATGCGAAATTAATAGTGAACAGTTAATTAAGCCTGAGAATATAAATTATGAAAATATTAAATTTAATGCTGTATCAAAGAATTTAAAATTTACAAATAACCAAGAGGGTAAAGAAGTAGAAATTACAA
>CABZMT010000043.1 GCA_902526965.1 uncultured Alphaproteobacteria bacterium | reverse complement strand
GATCTGTACTCTTCTATGAAGTCAATAAATAATTTTGTTTTAGATACATTTTCACTATCAATCTTTAAATCAATATAATCCCATTGATGATTCATTAAAATATCTTTGTTATTTTTACTCCATAACTTTTCAGTAATAAATGGGATGACTGGGTGTAAAAGTTGCAGTAAAGAATTAAATATCAAATGAAAAGTAAATTTAGTTTCATTGGCATATTGATTGTCATCTAATAAATTTTTAGATAATTCAATATACCAGTCGCAAAAAGTATGCCACGTAAAATGGTATAATTGGTTTGCCACTTCATGAAAATAATATTTTTTATAATTTTCTTGTACTTTTTTATATAAATCTTGAAATTCATTGATGATCCAAAGATTAAATATATGTTCTGGATTAATATTGTCTTTTAAATTTAGAGGATAGATTTCTTTAAATTCTGCAAATTTATATGCATTAGTAATTTTAGTGACAAAATTTCTATAACCTGCAATACGTTGCTCACTTAATCTTACATCTCTTCCAGGGGTATTTAATGATGTTAAGGTAAAACGAAGTGTATCGGCTCCATACTTATCAATTATTTCTAAAGGATCTATGACATTTCCTTTTGATTTAGACATTTTTTGCCCTTTTTCATCCCGAACAAGAGCATGAACATAAACAGTTTTAAAAGGTGTTTCTGACATAAATTTGTTTCCCATCATCATCATGCGGGCAACCCAGAAAAAGATAATATCAAAACCTGTAACTAAGACAGAGTTTGGATAAAACGTATCTAAGGTCTGTTCTTTATCGGGCCATCCCAATGTGGAAAAAGGCCAAAGAGCTGAAGAAAACCATGTATCCAAGACGTCTTGGTCTCTTTTTAAAATAATTTTATCTGCCTTGTAGAAATCTATAGCTAAATTTTTAGCCTCTTCCTCTGTCTCTGCACAAAATTCTTTACCATCTGGACCATACCAAACAGGTATTTGATGACCCCACCATATTTGCCGAGAAATACACCATGGTCTTATATTTTCCATCCATTGAAAATAAGTCTTCTCCCAATTTGATGGAAAAAATTTTGTATCACCATCTTTTACAACTTTCATTGCCTGCTTTGCTAATTCTTCAGCATTACAAAACCACTGATGGGTTAAGTAAGGTTCTACAATTGTATTTGAGCGATCTCCGTATGGTATTGTAGTTTTATAATCTTCAATTTTTTCTAAGAAGCCTTTTTCTTTTAATAAGCGAACAACTTTTTTTCTAGCTTCAAATCGATCTACTCCTTGAAATTCTTTTGGACAATTTTCATTTAATGATCCATCATCATTTAAAATGTTTAATAACTCTAAATTATGCCTTTTACCAATTTCAAAATCATTAAAATCATGAGCAGGAGTAATTTTAACTGCACCGCTTCCCATATCTGGATCAGAATATTCATCGAGTATGAGTGGGATTGATCTTGATGTTAAAGGAATTATAAAAGTTTCATTTTTTAATGAGAGGTATCTACTATCTTCAGGATTCACTGCAATGGCAACATCACCAAAGATGGTCTCTGGTCTTACAGTAGCGACAGTTATGGTTTTCGAGTTGGAGCAGGGATATTTAATATAATAAATTTGAGTACTAACATCTGTAGGAACAACCTCCAAATCTGAAATAGCTGTTTTAAATTTAGTATCCCAATTTACAAGAGATTGATCTTTGTATATTAAACCTTCGTTATATAATGATACAAAGACTTTTCTAACAGCAAAGGATAATCCCTCGTCCATTGTAAATCTTTCCCTTGACCAATCACATGAACTTCCTAATCTTTTTAATTGGTTGATAATAGAAGAACCTGAATATTCTTTCCATTCCCATATTTTTTCGATGAATTCATTTCGTGATAAATCTTTTCGATAAATATTTTTCTCAGCTAAGTTTCTTTCAACGACCATTTGGGTAGCTATACCTGCATGATCTGTCCCCGGTTGCCATAGAGTATTAAAACCATTCATACGGTGATATCTAGTTAATATATCTTGAATTGTATTATTTAAGGCATGCCCCATGTGTAAAGAACCAGTGACATTTGGTGGTGGTATGCAAATAGAAAAATTTTTATCAAAATTGTATTTAGGTTTAAAACAATCTTTTTCTAACCACAGTTGGTAAATTTCATTTTCATATTCCTT
>CABZMT010000042.1 GCA_902526965.1 uncultured Alphaproteobacteria bacterium | reverse complement strand
GATTTAAACTCCCTGGAGAGTTTTCCTAAACTTGAAGTTATTCTTTTTATGAATTTTATTACGGTCGGTATTTCTTTAGGGCCTACAACTATTACTGTTATAATTAGGACGATGGATATCTCCATCCAACCTAAAGAAAACATTACTGGTCCTTATTTTGATTATCTGGGTTATCTTGATCAGGGTTGGCAGGTTTCTCATCTTCAGCCATATTACTTTTAAAAGACTTAATACCTTTTGCCATGTCTGCCATTAAAGAAGGTATTTTACCTTTTCCAAATAATAGAAGGACTATAATTAATACAATTATCCAATGCCAAATACTAAATGTACCCACAAATTAATACTACTATATAATTGATATGTTATCTAGGGAAAATAAATACATGGTTTAAATCTAACGAAAATGAAACTGAACTAGCAGGTGAAGGTAAAAATTCTCCAATTAACTTACTATGTATATGATGTTTGTTGTTGTCACTATCAATAACAGTCAAATGAACAATGGCGTTATTGCCTAAAAATTTAGAGTCAACAACAACACCTGAATTAGGAGTTGCAACTGGAGACTTCTCTACATTCAATTTTATGGCCTCTGGCCTTACAACTACATTAACTTTTTGATTATCTCTAAAATTATTTGTCTCTAGCAAACCTAGAGGGGTGTCACATTTTTTATTTATGATAATTGACTCAAAAATATTAACTTCTCCAAAAAGAGAGGCTACATAGACATTAGATGGTTTAAAGTAGATATCGTGAGGTTTTCCAATTTGAACTATTCTTCCTTTTTCCATGACAGCAATCAAGTCACTCAAGAACATGGCTTCTTCTGCATTATGAGTAACTACAATTGCAGAGGAGTCTAGGCTGTTAATTAAGTGAAGGGTGTCATCAATAATTTCACGTTTTAAGTTTGTATCTAAATCTGAAAAAGGTTCGTCCAAAAGTAATAGTTTTGGTTGAACTGCTATTGATCTTGCCAATGCCACTCTTTGCTGTTCTCCCCCACTTAGAGTATGAGGATATTTATCCAGAAAAGTCTCAACTTTTGATAATTGTATAACTTGGTCTATTAATTGTTTTTTATTTTTTTTAGTACTGGCAGCAAAACTAATATTTTCTCTAACAGTCATGTGAGGAAATAATGCAAAGTCTTGAAAAACATAGGATATTGATCGTTCTTCAGGTGGTGTGTTAAATTTTACATTCGCAACTATCTTATCTTCAAAAAATATTTCTCCCCTTTGAACCTCTTCCAAACCGGCTATTAAGCGAATTAAAGTGGTTTTTCCACATCCAGATGGACCTAAAATAGAAACTATTGAATTTTGTTCTAAAGAAAAACTTAATTTATTAATAGCATTTACTTCACCAAAAGAATGATGAAGGTCTTTGATATCAAGTATCATTATTTTGGTTTAATTGGCTTTTTGAAAATTCATCTAGAGTTTCTGATTCATCAACATCATCTATAAAAGCATCATCTTTGTTTAAATCATCAGTTACTTCTTGAATATTCATAGAAGCAAAATTTTCATCTAAAATTCCAGAATTTTTCATTTCTTCAATGCCGGGTAAGTTATCAAGTGTGCCTAAACCAAAATGAAGAAGAAAATCATCAGTGGTTCCCCACAAAATTGGTCTACCAGGAACTTCTTTACGGCCTCCTGGAGCAATCCATCCAAATTCCATTAGTTGATCGAATATTCCTTGACCAATCACTACACCTCTTATGCTTTCAATTTCTGATTTAGTTATAGGTTGGTGGTAAACGACAATAGCCAGAGTTTCTATAGCTTGTTTTGAAAGTCTTTTTTGAATTTCTTTTTTTTCATGAAATATTTCACTTACTTCTGTATTAGTTAAAAAAATCCATTTATTTGAAATTTTTTTTAAGTTAATTCCTCTGTGTTGATAGGCAGTTTCTAAATTTGACATAACTTCAGTAATATCCTCATGGATATCTAACCTTTTTTTAATTTCATATTCTGAAACAGGTTTACTTGAAGCAAATATTAAAGCTTCTATTTTTTGTGACGTTTCACTCATCTTTTTTTAAGTATATATCAGAAAAAGGTAATGATTGTTTGATAACTATTTTTTTTTCTTCATTTTTATCTTCTTTTGCCATATGGAGACTTGCATTAAAAGTACTAGAAAAAAATGATTTATTTAATATATCGGATCTTAAATTATTAGGTATTAAA
>CABZMT010000041.1 GCA_902526965.1 uncultured Alphaproteobacteria bacterium | reverse complement strand
CTAAAAATTGCTAATGCCCACGAGTGTGGAGGTGTCCAAAGGAATATAATTAAACATAGTATTAAAGGATAAAAAATCTGGTCACTAGATATGCTTATCCAAGCAATCACTGGAGGTAGAGCGCCTGCCAGACCTCCAATTACTATATTTTGTGCTGTTCGATGCTTCAGATACATTGTGTAAAACACGGAGTAATAAAGAATAGTAAAAGCTAGGAGAATTGAGGCCATGATGTTTGTGAAGAAAAACAAAGCTACTACAGAAAAAAAAGAAAAAATAAGGCCAATTCCAAGAGCTGTGTTAGCTGAGATATTTCCTGAGGGAATAGGTCTAAACTTCGTTCTATCCATTTTTGAGTCAATAATTCTATCAAACCACATATTCAAAATAGCAGATCCCGATGCACCCATAGCAATAAGAATAAGAGCTACACCTTTGATAAATAAACTTTTATCTGATGGAGCAAGTAACATCGCACATAAGGCAGTAAATATAACTAAAGAAATTACACCAGGTTTAATTAAAACGTATAGTTGTTTTAAAAAATTTACAACTTGAGCAAAAAACAAATTTTGCTCTGTTTGTACAAAAGTTTGTTGATATTTTTTATTTAACACAAGTTAATTTTTTACTTCAGGTAATGTATCAAACTGGTGATAAGGTGGAGGAGATGGCAGTGTCCACTCAAGTGTTTTTGCACCCTCACCCCATGGATTTGCTTCTGCTCTTTTTCCTTTTAACAATGCGTAAATAATAATAAAGATAAAGAGAATAAATGAGGCGAAAGAGATATATGAACCAATTGAGGATATAACATTCCATCCTGCATAAGCATCTGGATAATCTGGAATACGTCTTGGCATTCCAGCTAGTCCTAAGAAGTGTTGAGGAAAGAAAGTTAAATTTACACCTAGAAAGAATAACCAAAAATGCAATTTACCAAAAAACTCAGAGTAATTTTTTCCACTCATTTTACTGAACCAATAATAGATACCTGCAAATATTCCAAATACAGCTCCCATGCTTAAAACGTAATGGAAGTGAGCTACAACGTAATATGTGTCGTGTAATACGACGTCAATTCCTGCATTTGCCAAAATTACGCCTGTTACTCCACCAAGAGTAAATAAAAATATAAATCCTAATGCAAATAACATAGGAGTTGTAAAAGTTATTGAACCGCCCCACATTGTAGCAATCCAACTAAAGATCTTTACACCAGTTGGCACAGCAATAACAATTGTAGCTAGCATAAAATAAGCCCTAACATTTGCACTAAAACCTACGGTGTACATATGGTGAGCCCAAACAACAAAACCTATGAATCCAATAGCAACCATTGCATAGGCCATACCTAAATAGCCAAATACAGGTTTTTTTGAGAATGTAGATACTATATGTGAGACGATACCAAAAGCTGGTAAAATCATAATATAAACTTCAGGGTGACCAAAGAACCAAAATAGGTGTTGAAATAAGACAGGATCCCCTCCACCGGCTGGATCAAAAAAAGTAGTTCCGAAGTTTCTATCCGTTAAAAGCATTGTAATAGCTCCACCTAACACTGGAACGGCCAGAAGAAGAAGAAAAGCAGTAACTAGCATTGCCCAGACAAAAAGAGGCATTTTATGGATAGTCATTCCTGGGGCCCTCATATTTAAAATAGTTGTGATGAAATTTACGGCTCCAAGTATTGATGAAGCGCCTGCTAAATGGAGTGAAAAAATAGCCATATCAACAGCAGGTGTACTATGTCCTATATTTGAACTTAATGGTGGATAAATAGTCCAGCCCGTTCCTGCTCCACTCCCGACAAACATTGAGCCTGCAATTAAAAACAATGCAGGTACTAATAGCCAAAAACTAATATTATTTAATCTTGGAAACGCCATATCTGGTGCACCGATCATTAATGGAATAAACCAATTTCCAAAACCACCAATTAATGCTGGCATAACAACAAAAAATATCATCAGTAATCCATGTGCTGAAATGATTACATTCCACATTTGTCCATCTGCAACAAACTGCATACCGGGTTCAGATAACTCCATTCTCATAATAACCGAGAGAGCTCCTCCTACTACACCTGCGATAATTGCATAAATTAGATATAAGGTTCCGATATCCTTGTGGTTTGTGGAAAAAAACCATCTTGTAAAAAATCCTGGCTTATGATCATGGTGATCATTCATAGCTAATGACTCTGAGCTCATAAATTATTCTCCTCTAATTGAATTATATTATTTTGTGAAATAACAATTTCCTCTTCTGGCTTGTTAATTTCAATATCTTCGTTGATGGCATAATTATTTTTAGCTTCATTGGCCCATGCCATAAATTCTCTCTCTGGT
>CABZMT010000040.1 GCA_902526965.1 uncultured Alphaproteobacteria bacterium | reverse complement strand
AACTGTAACTGAAATTTATGATTATCTGAGAGTATTATTTTCAAGAGTTGGCATCCCCTATTCACCAGCTACAGGAAAACCAATCAAAGGTTTAACAAGTTCTGAAATGATAGATGAAGTTAATACAAAGTTTAATTCAAAAAAAATAATAATTATGTCTCCGTTAATTAAAGGTAGAAAAGGAGAGTATAAAAAACTATTTGAAGAATATTTTAAGAAAGGCTATGAAAGGTTTTTAATAAATAATAAGCTTTATCAAAAAGAAGAGATCCCTGAGTTAAGTAAAAATTATAAACATACAATTAGTGTTGTCATTGACAGAATTGTGCCCTCAAAAGATAACAGAGATAGATTAGCAAATAGTATTGAAATTAGTTTAAAAGAGAGTGAAGGAAGTGTAGAGATTTACAATATTGATAAAGATGAAATCATAACATTGTCAGATAAATTTATGTGTCCAGTCAGTGGATTTAGCATAGATGAAATAGAACCACGCTTATTTAGTTTTAATAATCCATATGGAGCATGTAAAACATGCGATGGTCTTGGTGAGATAGATGCATTCGATGAAGATATAATAATACCTGATAAAAATTTATCTTTCAATGAGGGTGCAATTAATTTCTGGTCAGAAAAGTCTAAGTCACGAATATATCCAAAGCTTAAAAAGATATTTCAATCAAAGAAACTAGAAAATATAATTTGGTCAAAAATTCCTAAAAGTTTTCAAAATGAAATACTTTTTGGAGGTAGACTTTTTGAAGGTCTTATAAACATTATGGATAATATTTACGATGGATCTTCAAGTTGGTGGAGGCAGTGGGAACTTGAAAAGTTTAGAAATTCAAAAATCTGTCATGAATGTAATGGCCAAAGACTTAATGAAAAAGCACTGTGTGTTAAGATAAATAATTTAACTATTTCAGATTTTACTTCTTTGAGTATTTCTAACTCATTAGATTGGATTAATAGATTTGAAAACGAATTAAAAGAACAAGAAAAATTAATAGCTGCCCCATTAAAAAAAGAAATTTTTTCCAGGTTAAATTTTTTAAATGAAGTTGGACTTAATTATTTAAGTTTATCTAGAAAAAGTTCTACTTTATCTGGAGGAGAGTCACAAAGAATTAGGTTAGCTAGTCAAATTGGATCTGGGTTAACTGGTGTCACATATGTTTTAGACGAACCCTCAATAGGTCTCCATCAAAGGGATAATCAAAAGCTAATTAACACTCTAAAAAACCTAAGAGATTTAGGTAACACTATAATAGTTGTCGAGCATGATGAAGATATCATACGTGAAGCAGATTATGTTGTAGATATTGGTAAATATGCTGGTATCAAAGGTGGTTCCATAATTGCAGTAGGTGAATTTAACAAAATAATAAATAGTAAAGAAAGTTTAACAAGTAGCTACATCAGAGGTGTGATTGGAAGATATCCATCTAGTATTAATAAAATTCCATCAAAACAGTTTATTGAAATTAAAAAAGCTAACGGAAATAACTTAAAAAATGTAAGTGTAAGATTTCCATTAAGTAAATTTATTACTATTACGGGAGTTTCTGGTAGTGGAAAATCAACATTGATTAACGAAACTTTATACGGGGCAACAAATAATAGAATTTATGAGAAAATTATTAAAACACTTCCGTATGAAGACATCAAAGGAATTGAAAATATTGATAAAGTTATAAATATCGATCAATCACCTATTGGAAGAACACCCAGATCAAACCCTGCAACATATGTAGGATTATTTACACCCATAAGAGAGTGGTTTGCTAATTTACCTGAAGCTAAAGTAAAAGGATTCAAGCCAGGACGATTTTCTTTTAATGTAAAAGGAGGTAGATGTGAAAGCTGTGAAGGAGATGGTTTAAAAAAAATTGAAATGCACTTTTTAGCTCCAGTATATGTTAAATGTGAAGTATGCGATGGTAAAAGATATAATAAAGAGACACTTAGTATCCAATATAATAAAAAAAATATAAATGATATTTTATCAATGACTGTTGATGATGCAGAAGAGTTTTTTGTTAATAACCCCCAAGTGTACTCAAAATTAAAAACACTCAAAGATGTAGGTTTGGGATATATATCTATTGGTCAATCAGCGACAACTTTATCAGGTGGTGAAGCCCAAAGAATTAAACTATCTAAAGAATTATCCAAAAGACAAACAGGAAAAACTTTGTATATCTTAGATGAACCAACAACCGGTCTTCACTTTGACGATATAAAGAAACTTTTAGAGATACTTCATAAATTAGTTTCCTATGGTAATACTGTAATAGTCATCGAGCACAACTTAGATGTTATTAATACAAGTGATTGGATTATAGACTTGGGACCTGAGGGTGGAGAAAAAGGTGGTAATATTTTATTTGAAGGTAAACCAAGCGAACTAATTAAAAACAAAAATAATCAAACAGGTGTATATTTAAAAAAATATCAGGAGTCTCTTGCTTTAAGCACTGCCTCATAATTT
>CABZMT010000039.1 GCA_902526965.1 uncultured Alphaproteobacteria bacterium | reverse complement strand
TATAAAGATAATTCTTTACCAGGAGTTTTTGAAGAGCTTAAAAGAGTCAGAAAAAGTGTAACTTCAGCCCTGGAGTTAAAAAGAAATGAAAAATTAATTGGCTCCAGCCTTCAAGCCAAAGTAATTTTATTTTTAGCTCAAAATACAATAAAGACTATTCAAGATTTAGATTTGGCAGAAATGTGCATTGTTAGTGCTGTTGAAATTCAAGATATTTCAAACAAGTCAAAGGACTCTATCAATTTTGAGGATGAAGACATTTATGTAGAGATAAAATTAGCAGATGGGGAAAAATGTGAAAGATGTTGGGCTGTTCTAGAAGAGGTATCCTCTAATAAAAATAATTTATGTAATCGATGTGAAGATGTTTGGAATTCTTTTCAACAATAAATTTAATTTAACTTTATTTTTTTTGTTTCTGACACTTGTTATTTTAGATCAGGTTACCAAGGCATTAGTTATCAATTTTTTTAATCTTTATGACTCAGTAGTTTTGCTACCTATTATTAATTTAACATTCGTTGTAAATTATGGTTTTGCCTTTGGATTATTGAATAACCCATCTCTAAATCAAATATTAGTTTCATTAGTGATTTTAGCAATTATCATATATTTTTTATATTTACTTATAAAAACACAAGATAAGGTTTTTCAATTAACTTTAACATTAATTCTAGCTGGAGCATTAGGCAACTTTATAGATAGGATTTTTAGAGGTTTTGTTATTGACTTTATTGACATATACATAGGTAAATATCACTGGCCAGCATTTAATATTGCTGATAGCTGTATTACTTTGGGATTTGTTGTATTGATGATAAATATTTTATTTTTAAATAAAAAATTATGAAGAGTATTTTTTTAGTTTTATTGGTCTTCCTAATATCTTGTCAAAGAGAAATAAGAAACGAAATTGGTGTAGGATACAATAAAGAGCTTATTATACCTCCAACAAATGATTTACCTCTGCCAAATAGCACAGGAGATAATATATCTAATTCTCAAATTTCAAGTAATCCAGTAATTGACTCAATTCTTAATGAGACAAAAGCCAACGAGGCAAATCCAAATATAATTGATGACATTGACTTCGAAAACGAGCTTGAAACGGATGAGAGTGACATTGAACCAAAAGACAATTTTTTTCAACGTCTTTTCAAAGGAAAAAAAAGTAAAAGCTAAATCATAAATACATTTATTCAAATATCATGGAAATCAAAAACAATTCTAAAAATTTAACATCTATTAAACAAAAAAATATTAGTTATTCCATTAATGAATTCTTTTCATTAGATATGTTTAATCCAATTACACAGAGAAGTTATTTTGATAAATATGACCTGAGTATATTTAAAAAAAAAAAATTTAGAACTCATGTATTTGGTATGGGCGGATCGTCATTAAGCACTAAATTACTTGCTCAGTTTCTCGATCCTTTTAGCCTTAATAAAAATCTTTTTATTTATGATAACCCATCACCTGTTATAGTTAAAAATGTATTATTAGATTTAAATATAGATAAAAATGATAAATTTATATTTATTTCTAAATCGGGTAACACAATTGAAATAAAATATTTTATTAGTTTAACTATTAAAATTTTAAAACAAAAAAAAATTTCAAAGCTTGTAAGGGACTTTATTTTTATTACTGAGGATAAAAATAATTACATGAGAATATTTGCAAAAAAAAATAATATTCTATGTTTTGATCATGACCCAAACATAGGTGGAAGATTTAGTATATTTTCAATAACTTCGCTTCTCCCTTTAATATCAATTGGTTATTCATTACCTAAAATATTAAAATCGTTTATAAAAGCTAAACAATTATTTCAGAACAACCATTGTAATTTATCAAAGTACATATTGTACTCAATTGCATACGAAAAAAAATTTGATTTAAATATTCTTGTTGGCCTGAGTTATCATGAAAAAATGAATGCTATTAATGAGTGGTATAGGCAAATTTTTGCTGAGAGCTTAGGTAAAAATAAAAATGCTAAAAACTATATTTCGTCTTATGGATCTATAGATCAACATAGTCAATTTCAACTCTACATTGACGGACCATATGATAAACATTTTAACTTTTTTAAAATTAAAAATAAAAATAAAGTGAATATTACTAATGCTAGTTTAATCAAGGGTTATAATCTATTGAGTGCTCTAGAAGATGGCGCTATAAAAACTCTCCAGCAAAAAAAATTTTTAGTAACACAAATAGCAATAGATGATGATTTCAAAAGCTATTGCTATTTGCTGTTTTATCTAATCTTTGACATCTATTTAAGATCAAAATTTGAGAAAATTAACTTTTTAGATCAACCAGCTGTTGAAATTCTAAAGAAAAATACGAAAGCATAGATTGATAAATAATTTAATCATTTTTTTTGGTGCTAATTCCAAATCACATCTATTAAAAATATTTATTATTTTTGGTTTAGCGGGTTCTCTTTCAGTATTTTTATCTGATCCATTACTTAAACTGGTTTC
>CABZMT010000038.1 GCA_902526965.1 uncultured Alphaproteobacteria bacterium | reverse complement strand
ATGATTTTGATTTAGCTCGCTTTATGCTAGGAGAAGAACCTGAAAAAATATTTGCGATATCTAATGCTTTGATCAATCCAAAAATAAAGTCTGAATTAAATGATAGTGATACTCTGATGATTATCATGGAGACTGCCTCAGGAAAACAGTGTCATATTAACAACTCTAGATCGGCCACTTATGGTTATGATCAAAGAGTAGAGTTATTTGGAAGTAAGGGAATGGTTGTATCTGAGAACAGGAAACCCCATGAGCTTAAAAAGTATAATATGGAATTCGTTGATAAACGAGAACCGTATCTAAATTTTTTTATAGAGAGATATCAAGAGGCTTATATGAATTCTATTACCTCATTTGTGGAAGCTATTATTGAAAAAAAGCCCGTTTCTGTTGGTTTTGAGGATGGAAGAAGAGCCCTTCTTTTAGCTGAGGCTGCATATAAGTCTGTCAAAAGTGGGAGGTTTGAAAAAATTGATTAATATCATGCATTTATCTATGACTAATAGATAATTGTTATAACTAATTTTTTAAATATTTTTAGATAGATGGTTGAAAATAAAGTAAAAGAAAAATGGAAAAGTAAAAAAGTAGTTCTTAACA
Source organism: uncultured Alphaproteobacteria bacterium (assembly GCA_902526965.1). Lineage (GTDB taxonomy): Bacteria > Pseudomonadota > Alphaproteobacteria > HIMB59 > HIMB59 > HIMB59. The sequence continues at coordinate 1,950 of CABZMT010000038.1, read as the reverse complement.
GTTTCTTATCAATACCCAATACCTTTACTGCTGAAATCATGTCAGAGCAAGGATATGATGCTTTAACTATTGACTACCAACATGGAATGATTGGTTTTAATGACTTATTTACTATGTTGCAGAGTATACGTCATAGTGGTGTAACTCCAATTTGTAGAGTCTCTGGTTTAGATCACGCTGTTATATCTAAAGTTATGGACGCGGGTGCTTTGGGAGTGATATGCCCTATGATTAATACACGTCAACAAGCAGAGCAACTAGTTCAAGATTGTAAATATCCTCCTGTTGGTATTAGAAGTTTTGGCCCCACTAGAGCAAATTTTTCAGTGAGCTCTAATTATTTTTACGAGGCAAATAAAAGTATTTTCTGTTTAGCCATGATTGAAACTCAACAAGCATTTGATAATCTTGATGAAATAGCATCGACGCCTGACCTTGATGGACTTTACATAGGAACAGCAGATTTAACAATTGGTCTCAATCAAGGGAAACTTGTCCCAGGTTTTGATCGCAAAGAACCAGAAATGATTGATGCAAAAAAGAAAATTTTAGCGATAGCTCATAAATATGGAAAAGTTGCTTGTCTTCATTGTGGTACACCTGAGTATGCTGCTCAGGCTACTGAGTGGGGTTTTGATTTTGTTACGATTACTAACGATGTTCGGCTTCTTGCAGGAGCTGCTGGAGCTCACGTGAAAAAATTTAAAGAGTTAACAAACCAAGAACACGATGAAACTGGTAAAGATACTAATCCAAGCTCTTATTAGAAATTTTAATTAAACTGCTTCTAATTCTTTTGCTAGATCACCAATTTCTGCTCCACCTGCCATCAGTCTTTTGACATCGTCCCCGCCGAGTTCAGATGACTTACCTGATCCTATTACTTCACCGAGACTTAAAAAAGTAAAACGGTCTGCGATTAAGCGGGCGTGAATTTCATTGTGTGTAATAAGAATGATAGCTATGTTTCCAAGTTTTTGGACATTCTTTATTGTTTTTAAAACCTCCATCTGCTGTCTTTGTCCGAGAGCTGATGTTGGTTCATCTAATATTAAAACTTTTGCTCCAAAATAAATAGCCCTAGCAATTGCTAATGTTTGTCTTTGTCCACCAGACATTGTTCCCACAGGTTGGGCTGGATCAGATATATTAATTCCTATTTTTCCCATTTCAGAAATTGTGATTTCATCCATTTTTTTAAAGTCTAATATTCCAAAAGGGCCTGGACCTTTTTTTAATTCATTTCCTAGGAAAAAATTTCTTGTAACCGAGGTCAGTGCATTGAGTGCCAAGTCTTGGTAAACAGTTCCTATTCCAGTATTTGTAGCTTCTCTGGGAGATCCAAATTTTACTTCTTTACCTCCTACTTTTATTATTCCTGAAGTAGGTTGATGGACCCCTGATAAAACTTTAATTAAAGTTGATTTCCCTGCTCCATTATCGCCAAGCAGAGCATGAACCTCTCCGGGTAACACGTTTAAAGAAACACCATTAAGTGCTGTAAATGTTCCAAATTTTTTTACTAAGTCTGTAATCTCAATAAAAGGGGTTTGATTATTGTCCATACTCTAGATACTTCCCATAATTCTTTTTCGAATATTTTCATTTGTTAATGCTGAGGCAATGATAACGAGTCCTAAGAACACTCGATAAAAAGAGCCATCAATACCTGGTATATAAAAGAAAGCCTCTTTTGCTACACCAAATATAAAAGCTCCGACTACAATGCCTAATATAGTTCCAAAGCCGCCTGTAAGGACGACACCTCCGATTACAGCTGCTGCTATTGCTTCTAGTTCTTTCAAGTTACCTTTAGCTGCATCAGCAGTGTTGACTTCAAATACCTGACATGTTGCAAAGATAGTTGCGCAGAAAGCAGAGAACATAAATAATGAGACCTTGACTTTGTCAGTGGGTACTCCGTTTGCTTTGGCCGCATTTAAATTTCCA
>CABZMT010000037.1 GCA_902526965.1 uncultured Alphaproteobacteria bacterium | reverse complement strand
AGGCTGGGGTACTTAATCCATATCCCTCATTCAATCTATTTGGTATATAAACAAATACCTCAATTCCAAATTGAGAAAGATATTTTTTAAAAATAGCAGCAGCACAAGCTCCATCTACATCGTAATCTGAAAAAATAGAAATTTTCTTATCATTATTAATTTTTTCAAAAAACGTAATTGTCTTTTTTAAATTAGATAGTTTTAAAATTTCATTTATAGAAATATTCTCTTTTAACTTAGAATTTAAAAATTGAGATATTTTTTTTATTTTACGGTTAATTAATAATTTTGATAAATTTATAGATATATTATTTTTTTGAGCAACCTCAAAAGCTATATCTTCATTTAAATCTAAATTTGATGGTCTCCAAACCGTACCGTTAAAGGTTTTCTCAGTAGTCAAGTTGCTTGATGTCGAAGTTATGTTTTCCATCAATTTGTCTGATAGTTCCTGTTTTAGAACGCATTACAATAGAGTGTGTTTCTGCAAATTTTTTATTGATGTTTATACCTCGAAGCATAGTTCCATCAGTTACGCCTGTGGCTGAAAACATTACATCTCCAGTAGCTAGATCATTTAGTTTATAAATCTTATCTAAATTTTCTATACCTGTTTTTCTTGCTCTCTCTATTTCTTGGTCATTGTAAAATATTAGCTGGCCCTCTAAATAACCACCTACACATTGCAAAGCGGCAGCAGCTAATACTCCTTCTGGTGCGCCGCCTATACCGTAATACATATCAATGTTACTATTATCTATAGCTGAGGAAATTACTGCACTAACATCTCCATCTCCAATTATTTTAATTCTCGCACCTGCAGATCTTATAGTTTCAATATCCTCTAGATGTCTTTCACGGTCGAGAATGCATATTACTAAATCTTCAGTATTAATATTTTTATATTTTGCTAGCTCTTTAATATTTGATTTTAGATCTTGGCTTAAAGATATAATACTATCATTGTCGACCTTGGCTGAAATTTTTCTCATATACACATCAGGAGCATTTAAAAAGCCCCCCTGTTGTGCTAACGCAATGACTGCCATAGCATTTTCCCCACCTTTTGCTGTTATTGTCGTGCCCTCTAAAGGGTCAAGTGCAATATCAACGTTTGGTCCACCTTGACCAACTTTTTCACCAATATATAGCATGGGAGCTTCATCTCTTTCACCTTCACCTATTACAACTGTGCCTGATATTGTTAGAGAGTTTAGGCACTTTCGCATTGCATCAACAGCGGCTTGATCGGCTGCTTTTTCATTTCCTCTTCCTATATGTTTGGATGCAGCTAATGCTGCAAATTCAGAAACCCTGACCAACTCAATAGCAAGATTTCTATCCAATATTTTCCTCTATTCTGATTACAGAAATTTCGTTTTTAAGGAAATTAGTTTTCTTTAAATTATCAACTACTTGCGTGATATTTTTTAAACCAACTGGATCAGATATTATAATAATAGGTACGACTTTCTCATTTGAGGTATTTAATTGAATTATAGATTTTATAGAAATTGATTTTTGTGAAAATAATTGTGCTATCGATTTAAGAACACCTACTTTATTAAGTACAGACATTCTTAAATAGTATGGTCTAATTCTTTGAGATTGACTAACAAACTTAGCTTTCAACATTCGTGAATATTTTTTTATAAACACACCTTTGTCTGGAGAATAATTAATAAATCTTTTAATATCAGAAATAATAGAAGTAGCTGTAGGATATCCACCTGCACCTTTTCCAACTAAGCTAGTCTTTAAAAAGTTTTCTCCTTCAAAAGTAATTACATTCTCTTCAAAATTAGTTTTTGCTATTAAGCTAGAAACTGGAACGAAACAAGGTGCTACAGATGAGAAAAATTTATCTTTATTCCTCTCTGTTATAGAAACAAGTTTTAACTTATAACCAAGGTTAAGACCCTGTTCTAAATCAATGAGCTTTATATTTTCTATTCCATCAAAGTGCATATCAGAAAATTTAAATTTTTTTCCAAAAGATATATTTGAGAGCAATACAAGCTTATGCATAGCGTCTCTACCAGACAAATCTGCACTTGAGTCCTGTTCTGCAAATCCGCTATTAATTGCCTGTTCTAATGTTTCTTTAAAACTAATCTTATTTTCATACATCTTTGAAATTATATAATTGGTTGTCCCGTTAAAAATTCCATAAATAGCATTAATTTTTGAAGGATAAATACTTTGTTGTGTTGTTTGCACTACTGGTACAGCGCCTAACACTGCAGCTTCAAATCCCAAAAATAAATTTTTCTTATCAAATCCCTCAAAGAATAAATCTGACTTTTCAGCTAGTTGTGCTTTATTTGCAGTAATGAGAGATATTTTATTTTTTAAACAAAATTTATAAAGATCATTAATATATTTCCCAGTACCTCCAATAGTTTCAATGATTAGGTCAGGTTTAATTTGATTTAAGCTTTTAAAATCATTAATCCATTTGTATTTGCTAACTTTGAAAATTCTTTTCTTTTTTTTGTTTTTTGCACCAATAGCAATTATTTCACATTTAGTATTATCTAAAATATATGAATTTTTTTCTATTAACTTGACTACATGAGAGCCAACGACACCTAATCCTAAAATTGCTATTCTAATTTTGTTCATTTTGAGATTTTAAAATTTGTTCTTTTCTAATACTACTCTTTTCGTTGAATTCCTC
>CABZMT010000036.1 GCA_902526965.1 uncultured Alphaproteobacteria bacterium | reverse complement strand
CTTTGCAAAAAAGGGTCAGAAGATTAAAAAGGGTGATACGATTTGTTTAATTGAGGCCATGAAAACCTTCAATGAAATTAAATCTGATAAAGATTGCACAATTAAAACAGTAATGGTAAAAAATGGCGAAGCAGTTGAATTTGGTCAACCTCTATTTGAAATATCGTAATTGTTTAAAAAAATATTAGTCGCAAATAGAGGAGAAATTGCAGTTCGTATTATACGAGCATGTAAAGAACTTAATATCAAAACAGTTGCTATACACTCTAATGTAGATACGGAAGCGATGCATGTGAAACTAGCTGACGAAAGTATCTGTGTTGGTGGTGCCCTACCTAATGAAAGTTATCTAAATATTCCTAGTATTATAAGCGCAATTGACATAACAGGAGCTGATGCGGTTCATCCTGGATATGGATTTTTAAGTGAAAATAACAAATTTGCAAAAATATTAAGTTCACATAAAATTAAGTTTATAGGTCCTGCTTCAAAGTCTATCTTGGAATTAGGTAATAAAAGTAATGCTTTAAAACTAGCAAATGATTTTAAATTACCTACATTAGGAAATAAAAATTCAAAAAATTTAGACAATACCAGTGATGCACAAAAGATAGCAAAAGAAATTGGCATGCCTGTTGTTATCAAAGCAGCCTATGGCGGCGGCGGTAAAGGGATGAGAGTATTTAAAAATAGTAGCGAAATAGATAAATTCTTTTCTCAATTGAAAGTAGAAGCTAAAAATTATTTTGGTGATGACACTATGTATGCTGAAAAGTTTTTGACTAATGCGAAACATATAGAATTTCAAGTAATATCAGATCCAAAGAATAACTATGCAGAAATAATTGGGCAAAGGGATTGTTCAATTCAACGTAAAAATCAAAAGATTATTGAAGAGATACCATCTGACTTCGTAGATATAAATAATTTAAAAGCAATTGAGAAGAATATCAAAGATTTGTTACTTAAAAACAAATATGAAGGTTTAGGAACCTTAGAATTTTTATATCAAGATAATGAAATATTTTTTATTGAAATGAATACAAGATTACAGGTTGAACACCCAGTAACAGAAGAGGCATTTGATATTGACTTAGTGAAATATCAAATAATGGTTGCTGCTGGTTATAAAATTAATTTAAGTAATATAATAAGGAGAAATCACACTATTGAATGTAGAATAAATGCAGAGAACGCAAAAGATTTTTCACCTAGCCCAGGAACGGTAAAATTTATAAATGTTCCAGGAGGAAGAGGAGTTCGAGTAGATACCGCGTTATATACAAATTATAAAGTTAATCCTCACTATGATAGTCTAATTTTAAAAATTGTATCTAAAGGAAAAGATAGAAATGAATCTATATCAATAATGAAAAGAGCGTTAGATGAGATAATCATAGATGGGATAAATACAAATATTGAATTACACAAATGGATTTTAAATCAAAATGAGTTTATTAATGGTATTTATAATACAAATTGGCTAGAAAAAAATATTTCTAAATTTAATTAGCAATCAGTTAATGAAATTTCATATATCTTATTAGAATACAAATTTAATTCGTCTGTATATTTAAAAAACCAACCAATAAATATATCGTCATTTTGAGTAATTTTTAATAAAGCAGCAGTATCTAGATATTTATCAAATTCAATATTTTTGCAAGAAACTAATTCAAATGATAAATTTCTAAATTGATATGAATTTGAAAACTCAAGCTCATATTTTGATGATGATGATTTATCTAGAATGAGTAACTTTATATTGTTAATTTCTGAAGCTTGTAATTGACCAAAAAAAATACTATTTAAAAATAAAATTATTAATAATTTCTTCCAAAGACACTGCATCAATATTATCAGTCGTGTAATCATTATTTTTAAGTAGTTCATCACTTTCTCCTAACAGTATTTCTATATATGGGGACCCTATAAATCCGTTATTAGATATTTTAAATGTTGAGTTATCAGGTATTTTTACACTTTCGTCGATAGATGATGTGATAATTGCCATGAAATTCTCTTGATCTAATGAAATACCTGAAACTTCACCTACTTTAACACCTTTAATTTTAACATCGTTACCTATATTCACATTACCTATGTCAAAAAAACTTGAATTAATTTGAAAAGTTTCGATTTTGTTAAAAAGATTTACTTTAGAAGAATAATAAAAGATACAAATTATAGATATTATTAATATCAACAATCCAAGAATAAATTCTATATTTATTTTCTTATTCATTTAAATCAATTAAATATCTAAGAAACATATCAACTGAATATGAGTCTTGAGTTTGATTAAAAACATATTGTTGATTTGATTTATCTAAGTATTCACCAAATCCAGGTTCAATAGACAGTGCTTTCCTTCCAAAAATACCATCACTTTTAATTTTTATAATTGAATCCTCTGGAATATTATATTTTCTTTCAATATAACCATTAATAATAATTCCATCTGGAGAAATCTTTATTTTATTTACATCACCTATCTTTATACCAGCTAATTGTACTTCAGAATTATTATCGATGCCCTCAACATAATTAAATGTGGCAGTAAAAGGGATAGAGTCATTATTAGATATAATTTCAAGAAGCAGAAAAATAAATATTAAAATAAAACTAAATAAAATACCTATTTTAAAATGGTATATTGAGTCATAAGAGTCAATTTCTTGTGTTATTTTGGTTTCCAACTGTTATAACCCTTATCAATAGTTTCTTTGTGTTTTACTG
>CABZMT010000035.1 GCA_902526965.1 uncultured Alphaproteobacteria bacterium | reverse complement strand
TTCTTCAATAGAGAAAAATCTAAAAAAAGGATATGCAATATTAAAATCAGATAACAAAATTGTTAAAAGTGTTCAATCTCTTAAAAAATTAGAATTTTTTGATGTTACTTTAAAAGATGGAGTTATAAATGTTAAAAAAAAGCTATAGTTTCCATCTTTGATGTACCCATAACCATTGTGATGGAGAGCGCTTAATCCATTTCTCAAAATATTTTTTATGGATTATTTCTACTAACTCTTTGGAATCATAGTTTTTATATTGATCATAGTGCATGGGTTTTTCAACGATCATTTGAAATGCCCCATTTTTATTTCTAATTGAGTATACAGGGCAAATCATTGTTTTGTATTTGATTGCTAAATTAGCAAAACCATCTGTTGCTAAAGCTTTTCTTCCAAGAAAATCAATTTTTACACCGCTACTATCTCTTTGATCAATTAAAAGTGCTAAATCTTCATTTAGTTTTAGTGCTTTAATCATATATTTAGCACTCTCAGAACCTTTTTTGTAAAAAAAAGCATTATCATTATTTCTAGATTTTTGAATATAATTATCAATTTTTTCGTTATTAGCGTGTCTATAAACTGAGTGTAGAGTAAAACCGTTTCGTAATAAAAAATTTCTAGTTAGTTCCCAGTTTCCAATGTGAGCAGATATAAAAATTTTTGGACCACGGTGGGATTTGATTTCATTAAATATATCCGTATTTTCAATACTAATATTTTTCCAATCAAATTTATCTAAGTTAAAAAATTCAAAAAAAACTTTACCAGTTTCTTTCAAGTTATTTCTTATTAAATCTGCACTTGCCTCACTGCTTAAATTTAATACTTCTATATTACGTTTTATTATTTTCCGGTATTTTGAATATTTTCCAAAAAAACCAACTAAAGCTCCACCAAAATTTGAGGCAAAATTAAAACTAAACAATCCCATAATATTTTTAAGGATTAGAAAAAATATAAACTCTAAGTAATTTCTTAAAATTTTAAATATATTTTTTTCAATTTCAGTAGCAAATTCTATATTATTATCAGATATTATCTCTCCATAAATAATTCCAACAGAGCTTTTAAACTCATCAGGTATTCTTACATGATCTTTCTCAGTCGTTACCAAAAAAGCATCATTTTTATTTGCTTGATCTAATAATAAAAACATATCATCAATAGTATATTGATGATGATCCGGAAATTCTTTTGTTAATACTAAATTTAAATTTTCAGATTTTAATTGATCAAAGAATTTTTTATTAAAACCTAGACCTGCAAAAGCAATTAATTTTTTTTCTTTGAATTCTGGACTTATTTCAATCTTAAATTTTAGAATATGTTTAAAGTGACTCTCATTCAAATCATTACATTCTTTGGTATTTATTAAAAAAAATATTTGAGATTTTTTAATTGCATTATTTACTGACTCCCTCAAAGGCCCTGAAGGCACTAAGAGTCTATTCCCAAATGATTGAATAGAGTCATATACATAAATAGATATATTTTTATATATATTATAAGATTGAAGTGCATCGTCTAAAACAAGTATATTTGCTCCATCTTCTTTTGCTGAAAGCATTGCATGAAATTTATTTTTACTAACCCATGTTGTAAAATAATTTGACATCATTAAGGCTTCATCTCCTACAAAATTAAAGTCCATATGAGGTTTTACTTTTATAACTTCATCAATAGTTGTGGACCCCCCATAACCTCTGGAAATAATATGAGGCTTGTAACCCATTTTTTTAAGTTCTCTACAGATGTATAATACCGATGGCGTTTTGCCAGAACCACCAATAATAGCACTACCTACAGCTATCACAGGCAAGTTAATTTTTTGAACTTTTGAAAATTTTCTTTTAATAAAATTTCCAAACGACCATATTATTGATAATGGAGATAAAAGAAGAGCGTTCAAAGAAATTGATTTTTGATACCAAAATTTAGGAGCTTTTAACATTTTTCAATCATTTCAGTGATATTTTTTAAACTATTTCTGTTAGTGTTAATAAAATTTTCAATTTCTGTTGAGTTATGAAAGTCAACTTTTACCAAATTATTAATTTCGTTACTTATCGAGCCTAAGTTATCACTATTCATTGTTTTGCAAAGTTTAAGTTTCTCAAGATCAAGGTATATTTCCTCAAAATTATTATTAAAACTTCCCGATAGCACAAAGCATCCACGCGAAAGAGGTTCTAGTGGATTCTGTCCACCATGCTCTATCAAAGAACCACCCATAAAGACTATTTTAGAACGTTCAAATATAGACATACTATCTCCAAATTTATTATGGATTGTTATTTTTTTAAAATTCTCAGATATAACTTTTTCGTTTAAGTTTTCAAAATATTGAATATGACGAGGTATAATCACAACTTCATGTATTTCATCTAAATTTAAACTTTTAATTATATTCAATACTTTATCATATTCAGTTAGATGAATACTTGCAAAACAGACAATCTTTTTTTTGGACTTGGGTATATTTGTTTTAATATTAAATTTTAAGTTTCCATAAAAATAAACCAATCTCCCAAATATATTACTAATCTTATTCTGATCTTTTTTACTTTGAGCAAAGATTAAATTATACTGATTTCCAATTATTTTGCCTAATTTTGGATATTTGGACCATCTGGCATAACTTTTATCTGAAATTCTACCATTAATTAAAATATTTTTTAAATTTTTCTGATTTGAAATTAATAACCAATTTGGCCAAATTTCTGAGTCTATCCATAAGATTTTTTTAAAATTAGTTTTTGATAAAAA
>CABZMT010000034.1 GCA_902526965.1 uncultured Alphaproteobacteria bacterium | reverse complement strand
ATTCAAAATTAAACAAGGTTTTACTAAAGATGAAATTATAAATAAAACAATATCCCTAAAAGGTGTTTTAGAACCGTTTTCTAAGAGAGGAAATGAAGAATTATTTAAAAGAGCAGGATTTAAAGATTTTATGGTCATACATAAATGGGTGTGTTTTCAAGGTTGGATACTAATAAAGTAAACTTTAAATTAATTAAATGAACGATATAGACTTAATTAAGTATTTTATGAGTAAGTCTCCTCAATTTTGGAATGAAATTAATTTTTCTGATATCGATCCTAAACATAGAAATGTTTTGAAAAATTTTTCCAATGAATTTCAATACGAAAAATTTGTAAAAGAAATTAGATCTTGGAAAATGCAAGATGATGGGCCAATACCATTTCAAGCAAATATGTATCATTTAAAAAGAAATGGTTATAAAAAAATTTTCATAAACTATTTAAAACATTTATTAAGTAAATTTAAAAAATATGATTTAACAGTATCGTTATATGACGATATTAATATTCTAAAAAAAATTGATGCATTTGAATTACTAAAAGAAAATCCAGTTCATTTGACACCTTATTCTAATGATTTTTACTTTGTAGATAAAGATACTTCAACCAATTATAGATGGAATAAATATATTTATTATGCGAATACAATTATAAAAAAAAAAATTTTTAAAGATGATCATATTTGGATCGATATTGGTTCATACTATGGTGGTCTTCAGGGTATTTTAGCAAAATATTTTAATAAATATAAAATCATACTTATAGACTTTCATCATCAATTGTGTAGGAGCTATTTATATCTCAATAGACTTTACCCTAATTCAAAACATGTTATTGGAGAAGAGATTGATAACATTAATTCGATATTAGAAAAACCTGATAATACATTTATATATTTATCAATTAACAATCTTACGAAAATTAAATTTATTAAACCATTCCTTACAACTAATATGTTCAGTTTTGGTGAAATGACTGAAAATACATTTAAAGACTATTATGAGTCAAATTATATAAACGAGACAAAATATCTTTATCTTGTTAATAGATTTGTAAGTTCACCGTTTTTTGAAGATACCTATAAGAATAATATTAATATCTTTAATTACGAAAAAAATACCTTTAAAAGATTATATTTCGATATATTCCCAATCAATCACTATCAAACTCCATACAGAGATTTATATGGAAGAAAAGCTGCAAGACCAGTTTCATCATCTTATTTTGAACAAATTTTAGAAAGAATTAATTAATATAATTATACAAATCTTCCTGTGTCATATTTTCCAAAAACATTGAACCAATTAACTCAAGACTGATAAGACTATATTTTGCTCTATGAGACTCTGCACCAAAAGAATTAATTAAATTATTTTTAATTAACGAATGATCAATCTTCAACAAATTCGATGAATGCTTAAACTCTATCTTATTTAAAATATCGTTTAATTGACTCTCGAAATTGAAGTGAGTACCTATTTTTTTTCTAAAAATTATATTGTCTGGAATTCCTAACTTTTTGGCTACTTTTTTTAAAATAATTTTCCTTTCATATTTGTTAAAAGGACTTAATTGTATTTTATATTTTAATGGAGAATTAACTACGAAGTTGAATAAATCATAATCTAAAAAAGGAATTCTAAGTTCTACTGAGTTCATCATCCCAATAGAGTCACTTCTTTTTAAATATCTTTGCATAGCAAAGTTAATATTATCTAATATAAATCCTTGCATTTTTGTTTCAAAATCTGAGTTTAAAAAATCATATTTTGATAAAGATGATGAAAATTCATTATTTCTTAAACCTCTGTGTAAAATAAGATTTATTGGTATTTCACCTAAACTTTGTAATGATGGCTGGATAAAATAATCAGTTTGAATTGGATCATATCTCGTTGACTCATACAAATCTAAATTAGTAGTTTTATTTAAAAGCTTATTAACTAGCTTAAAAATAAAACTTTTACTAGATTTGTACCTTAAATAAAAATTTTTATGAATTTCGTAACCTGAAAATAATTCATCTGCACAATCTCCAGTAAGTAAACTTTTGAATCCTTTAGAATTAGCTATTTGACAAACATTATTCAAAACTATTCCTTCTGGTTTGTTTGGGAACTCGTAATGATAAATCATTTTGATAAACTCTTTTTTAAAGTTAATGTCAGCCTCATTAATAATATTTAAATTGGCTTTATATTTATCTGAAAATATATTGGCATAATGAGTGCTGTTAAAAATATCTTTTTTATCTGAGAAATGAAAAAGATTTAAATCTGGTTTCTTATCTGAAGCTAACTTTGATATAATTGAGGAGTCTAGTCCAGCACTAAATAAAATACCAACTTTGCTATCAGAAATTAGATGTTCATCAATTGACTTTTCTAAAATTTCTATAAATTTACTTATATAATCATTTTTACTTAGATTAGATATTTGAGAATATTTTTTTTTATCTACCTCATTTAAAATATTTGTATACTCAAATTCATTAATTGAATTTATTTTAAGATCTAATTCTAAATAATTGCCTTGTTTTATTTCGCTTACATTATTAAATAATGTTTTTCCTTTTGGTGGTAAATAACAAGTTAATGCAGGGTTTAATGCATTATGGTAATCCCAATCATTATCTTTTTTTAAATTGAGGATTGATTTGATTTCAGATGAAAAGATGTAGCTATTTTTAAAAAAAGAATAATAAAGAGGTTTCATTCCAAATTTATCTCTGATTGCAAATATTTTATTTATTCTTTTATCGTGAATAAGTATGCTAAACATACCTTTTATATTCTTTAATAATCCTTCAATACCAAAGTTTAAGTACAAATCTAAGATAACTTCTGTATCTGAATTTGTCCTAATTCCTATTTGACTGTTCTTAAATTGAGTTTTAATTTTTTTAAAATTGTAAATTTCACCATTAAAAACTAAAAAAACATCATCTCTCTCATCTTTCATAGGTTGACTTGCATTCTGTGAAAGATCTTGAATTGAAAGTCTATTAAAACCAAGG
>CABZMT010000033.1 GCA_902526965.1 uncultured Alphaproteobacteria bacterium | reverse complement strand
ATAACTAGTAATAAAGATATCCATAATCTCCACTGTTTAAGAATTAACATTATTAATTTTTGTTTATTAAGGCTATTTAGCTGCTATATCAGCTATCATACCTTTAGCAACTTTAACTTGGACGTTATCAGCAATTTCAACTGAGAGAGTTCCATCGTCATTTACATAATGTATGTTACCAATAATACCGCCTTGTGTTACAACTCGGTCACCTTTTTTTAAATTTGAGATCATGTTTTTGTGATCTTTTAGTTTTTTTTGTTGTGGTCTTATAAGTAGGAAGTAAAAAACAACGAAAATAAGTATTAATGGTAAAATTCCTGCAAGTTGGTCCATGATATAAATCCTTTAAATAAATAAAATAAGCACTAAAATCTCACAATCATCAATGAAGTCAACATAAAATTGAAAAATAAACATTTACTCTGCTGGAATAGTTCAAAGAATTCACTAGATAAAATACCTTACAATAAGGTCCTAGATTTAAAGCTTTTGTATGGAGTTGATGAACAAATAGCTAAGATTGAAGAGAATACAAAAAACTTCTTAGAAGGATTAACGTTTAACCATGGTCTATTATGGGGTGTAAGAGGTAGTGGAAAAAGTAGTATTATTAGAGGAATTTTAAAAGATTATTCTTTGAAATATGAAAATTTTGTGACGATAGAAATAAATAGTGAAGATCTCTCTGATTTACCTATCATATTTTTAAATCACAAGTTTAATAAAAAAATAATTGTATTTATAGATGATCTTTCGTTTGAACAAAACGATAGAAGATATATTCAATTTAAATCTTTTCTTGAAGGTTCTTTCTATAACTCAAATTATGAGTTCTTAATTTATGTTACTAGTAATAGAAGACATTTAATGAAAAGGGATATGTTAGATAATGAAAGGTCTTCTGCTATTTCTCAAGATGAAGGAATTGAAGAAAAATTATCTTTATCTGATCGATTTGGATTGTGGATAAGCTTTCATAATTTAAGTAAAAAAGACTTCATCTTAATTATAAAAAATTATTGTAATTTTTATAATTTAAAATTTGATAAAGAAGTAGAAGATCAAGCTTTAAAATGGATTTTTTCAAGAGGTAATAGGACTGGTCGATCAGCTTTTCAATTTTTTAAATATTATAGTTCAAGTAAAAATATTATTATTTAGAAATTTTATTTAGATTTCCCATATAAAGTTTAAGTACTTCTGGAATATCAATGCTGCCGTCTTCATTTTGATAATTTTCTAATACAGCAATTAATGTTCTTCCTACTGCGAGACCTGATCCATTTAGTGTGTGAACAAATTTGTTTTGATCTTTAGCTTTATAACGTGCGTTCATTCTCCTTGCTTGGAAAGATTTACAATTACTGCAAGAAGATATCTCTCTATATTTTCCCTCACCTGGTAGCCATACTTCAATGTCATATGTTTTTTCTGCTGAAAAACCCATATCTCCTGATGATAATAAAATAATTTTATATGGAATTTTTAAATCATCTAGAATAGAAGTTGCACAATTCACCATTCTTTCAAGTTCATTTTCAGACTCATCTTCTTTAGTTATGCTGACCAATTCTACTTTAGAAAATTGATGCTGTCTTATCATTCCTCTTGTATCCCTTCCAGCAGCTCCAGCCTCAGATCTATAACAAGGTGTCCAAGCTGTATATCTAAGAGGTAATTCTTTTTCAGGTACTATAGCATCTAGTACTAAATTAGTTAAAGAAACCTCAGCAGTTGGTATCAACCAATGATCTGTATTTGTTTTAAAAAGGTCTTCAGAAAATTTTGGTAGTTGCCCCGTTCCAAAAACTGCAGCATCTCTTACTAAATTAGGTGGGTTAACCTCAGTATAACCAAATTCACTAGTGTGTTTATCTAACATAAAATTAGCTAAAGCTCTTTCTAATTTAGCTATATTTTTTTTTAAATAGACAAACCTAGTTCCTGATACCTTACCAGCTTGCTCAAAATCAATCATTTCTAAATCTTCTCCAAGTTCATAATGGGATTTAGGAGTAAAATTAAAAGAAGGTATATTGCCAACTTGTTTAATTAATATATTAGATGACTCATCCTCGCCTACTGGTACATCTTTATGTGGGAGATTTGGTAGGCTAGATAGAATATTTTTGAGTTGCTCATCTATCTTGAAAATTTTATTTTCAATCTCATCAATTTCATTTTTTATTAATTGAACTTTTTTTTGAAGATCGCTTTTTTCACTTTTATTCAATTTTGAAAATGAAGAGGATAAACTTTTTCTTTCAGCTCGTAACTCTTGGGATTTTGTTAAAATACTTCTTTTCTCTGCATCTAAGGAAATAATTTCACTAGATTTTGAAGTTATATATCTCTTATTTAATAATTCATCAAATAAATCAGGATTTTCTCTTATAAAATTAATATCGTGCATAAAAGATTTTTAGTGAGTGTTTTCATCCTTTTTATTTTGTCGCTTAGCCATAAATCTAGATACGAGAATAGATATTTCATACAAAATTATTATAGGTAATGCTAGAGAAATTTGTGAGAATGGATCAGGAGGTGTCACTATTGCAGCAAATACAAATGATAAAACAATCGCATATTTTCTAAAAGAAACTAATTGTTTTATAGTAAGTACACCAAATTTTACGAGCAAAAGTAAAATTACAGGTAATTGAAATGCTAGTCCGAAAGCGAATATAAATGTCATCATTAGTGACAGATACTCATTCATTTTAGCTTGAAGTGTAATATTAATTCCATCTGCTTGGGAACTTTGAAAACTCAAAAAAAACTTCCACGCTACAGGAGATATTACATAATAAACAACTGCAGCACCTAAAACGAATAAAAACGGGATAGCTACCAGAGTTGGTAATGAAATTTCTTTTTCTTTTTTAAGTAATCCTGGGGATACAAAAGACCAAATCTGAATTGACAAAAAAGGAAATGAAATAAAAGCAGCTGTGAAAAATGCAACTTTAACGTTTGTTAAAAATGCCTCTTGTAAGGCAGTATAAATTAATCCATTACCCTCACCTAAAATAGAAGTTAAAGGTTTAGCTAGAAATTCAAATATTGATTGTGAGAAATAAAAAGAAACAATAAATGTTATAAGAAAGAAAA
>CABZMT010000032.1 GCA_902526965.1 uncultured Alphaproteobacteria bacterium | reverse complement strand
CCAATATTTTTCTAAGGGGTCTTCATCAATTTGCATTGGAAAGTATCGACCTGCATAAACACCTCTTACCATATTTGAAGTTTGAGTTCTCTCAATATATGGAGACTCCTCAAATCTACGTGCACTTATTTTAATAGTCTTTTTTAAATCAACTTCTTCTTGTAAATTTCCCATTTATTTGTCTATAGATGGATTGAAATCATTTTTATTATCTCGAATTATTTTTGGGGGATCATACGCTGTCACAGGTGAGATATTATCTTTTACTAATTCTACTTCAATAAGACAAGAATGTGCAATAGGCCCCTGACCCAGCTTAGATGTTCCCTTGTCTTTTGTGAGCACATTTGGATTGCCATGTTTACAAATAGTATTTATATGGTTTGGATTATCTGGATCGTACCAAGCACCTGTACTTATTTGGACAACACCTGAGCGTATTTTATTGTTTATATTTACTCCAGCTAAACAAGCACCTCTATCGTTAAAAAGTTTTACAATATCACCATTTTTTATACCTCGACTATTAGCATCATCTGAATGCATTTCAATGGGCTCTCGATCTTTGATCTTAAACGATTGGCTATAACTACCATGGTCCATTTGACTATGGAGTTTATTTTTGGGCTGATTAGAAATTAGGTGTAAGGGATATTTTTTATTTTTAAGTCCGAGCCACTCACATGGTTCTAACCAAGTAGGATGCCCAGGGCAATCATCATAATTAAAACCATCAACTGTTTTTGAAAATATTTCAATTTTTCCACTAGGAGTAGACAAAGGATTGTTAATTGGATCTTTTCTAAAATCTTTTAACATTAATGTATTTTCATGAGGTGGTGGCACTTTGAACCAACCTATATCTCTGAACTCTTCATAGCTTGGGAAATTTATGTTTGATGACTTGGATTTAATAGACGTTTCTTGATAGATCCATTTCTGCCACTCTTCTTCATCTCTACCTTCTGTAAATATTTTTTCAATACCCATTTTATTTGCTATTCCTTTAAAAATATCAAAATCATTTTTTGCAAGACCAAAAGGTTCAACTAATTTTGACATTGAAACAACATAAGGATCACGAGGAGTAAGCATTATATCTTGTCTTTCAAGTGGGGTGGTACATGGTAAAATAATATCAGAATATTTAGCTAATGAATTCCAACACCATTCATTTGAAATAATTGTTTCAGGTTTTTGCCAAGCTTGTAAAAGCCTATTTATATCTTGATGATGATGAAATGGGTTACCCCCAGCCCAATAAATTAATTTAATATCGGGATATTTATATTTTTTGCCATCAAAATCAAAACTGCCACCAGGATTTAAAAGTAAATCACTTATCCTTGCTACAGGAATAAAGTCTTCAATTTTATTTTGAGTTTGTGGAAAGGCTGCTCCAGGTATTATTGAAAATTGACCTCCAATGTGATTTGTTGCGCTGTAACCAAATCCAAAACCTCCTCCAGGTAAACCAATTTGTCCTACCATGGATGCTAACATTATAGCTGCCCAAAACGGTTGTTCTCCGTGATCTTGTCGTGTCAAAGACCAACTAACAGAGATCATAGTACGCTTTGATGACATCTCCTTTGCCAGTGATATGATTTTTTCTGATGGAATTTCACTAATTGATGAAGCCCAGTTAGCATCTTTTACAATTCCGTCAATATCGCCTTGAAGATATGGAAGAAACGTATCAAATCCCTCAGTATACTTTTCAATAAATTTATCGTCATACAATTTTTCTTTATAAAGGGTATGTGCCAAACCTAGCATGATGGCTACGTCAGTATTAGGTCTTAACGCTAGCCATTCCCCATTAACCTCTTCTAATAGGTCACTTTTTAGTGGACTGAAATTAACAAATTTTATTCCTGCTTTAACTGAACGAATAAGCTTTTCTTTCTGTTTGTGGCTTCCAGTTCCGCCTTGAGCTATCTGACCATTTTTCAAGGGAACCCCTCCAAAACATATAAATAGTTCAGTATTCTCCTCAATTGACTCCCAACTGGTGCATGTGTCAAGATAAGCTCTATAACTTCCCAGTATATGAGGAACCATCGCTTCTGCTGCAGCAAAACTATATGTAAATTTAGATCTTGTGTAACCTCCAATACAATTCAAAAAACGATGGAGTTGACTTTGAGCATGATGAAATCTACCAGCACTAGCCCATCCATAAGATCCTCCAAATATGGATGCATTACCAAAATCATTCTTAACCCTATTCAATTCATTGGATACAATTTTCTCTGCCTCGTCCCAAGAAATTGATATAAAAGGATCTGTTCCTCTTAAACTATTATTTGAACCTGGACCTTTATCCATCCAACTTTTTCTTATCATCGGTGAGTCTATTCGTGTTTGATGATTATGAACATCTACAATTCCTTGTCCTATAGGAGAAGGATCTTTATCATTTTCCCATCCTATTAACTCTTTTATTTTACCATCCTTTACTTTGGCCCTATAAGTTCCCCAATGTGAACTAGTTAAAGGAAGATCCTTTTTGAAATTCATTAAGACTGGTCTAGTCCAAGTGCTTGTCTTTGTTTTTTAGTCCAGGCGTGAGTAATTCTATCTATAATAATTGCAAGAAGCACAATTGCTAAACCAGCAGATAAACCTCTGCCTGTGTCAGACCTTTGGAGTGCATTAAATACTTGTAGACCAAGTCCTTTACCTCCGATTAAAGGAGTAACGATTTGCATAGCAAAAGCCATTATAACAGTTTGATTGAAGCCCATTACTAAACTAGGAACAGCTAGTGGAAATTTTACTTTATTTAAAGTTTGAATACCTGTGCCACCAAAAGATTTTGAAACCTCTGAATAACCACTCGATACTTGCGATAAACCAAGTGCTGTTAATCTTATGATTGGTGGTACAGAATAAATAACAGTTGCTATGACAGCTGATACAATATTGCCACCAAAAAACATTAAAACAGGAATTAAATAACAGAAATAAGGTAAAGTTTGCATGGCATCTAGAACTACATTTTGAATATCTCTATACCATTTGTTATAAGAAGCTAGCACTCCAAGCGGAACTCCTATTACAAAACAAATTAATACTGAGACTAATACAGAGGATAATGTAATCATTGAATGCATCCACATTCCAGTAGCTCCAATAAAAGCTAATAAAATTGCTGTAATTGTTGCAAACCTTAAACCCACAGTTACGTACCCTATAATTATGAATACAGTCATTGTGTACCACCAAGGTATTTGCGTGAGAAATACATTTAATGGTTTAAGCAGATACAAATAAATGAAGTATTTCAGACCTTTAGCAAATGAAATAAATCCTGGGTCAAGAGTCATAGCCTTTACAGCATTTTCAATTGGTTTTTGTATTTCAATAGTCCAAGTTTCTGGAAATGTTCCAACAGCAAAAAAGTAAGCATCAAAAATATAAATTAAAACAAATATTAATAATGAGGAAAATAAAAAATATCTTTGGTTCATA
>CABZMT010000031.1 GCA_902526965.1 uncultured Alphaproteobacteria bacterium | reverse complement strand
AAACAAAGCTCCAGCACTCCATACGCTTTTCGATATATATTTGATTTTAAAGGTGATCTTACAGATTTAGCAACAGAAATCGAGACAGTCGAAAAAACAGAGATATTATCAATAGGTAAAGGTCTTGAACTTATAAAAGATTTAGGTGATGCTACAACTGTTTCAGACCAGTACGGTCTAAATAAGTTTATGGGTACTCATGGCATAGGTCATACAAGAATGGCTACAGAGTCGGACGTTGACATAAAATCTGCTCATCCTTACTGGGCTTTTCCTTTTGAAGATGTATCAGTTGTTCACAACGGCCAATTGACAAACTATTGGGGTAACAGAAGGGTACTTGAAAGAAAAGGTTATAGATTTAATTCAAACTGTGACTCTGAGATAATTGCAGTTTATATAGCTGATAAAATGGCCAATGGGATTGAACTTGAAAAAGCGATGCATGACAGTTTAGACGAACTAGATGGAGTCTTTACATATGTTGTAGCTACGAAAGATCAACTTGGAATGGCCAAAGATCACATGGCTGCAAAGCCAATGGTAATCTATGAAAGCAAAGATATCGTAGCATGTGCATCAGAGGAAGTCGCTATTAGGAATATCTTTCCTCACGAAATTAAAACTTATGACCCTTATGAAGCGGAGGTAAAAGTATGGCAGGCTTAACAAAAAAAACATCTGCTTTTGATGATGAAAATTTATCAGGTAGATCCCAAAAACTCTTTTTTGAGGTAACCGAAGAGGAGAATTATACCTACTATGGAAACCACGAGGTTGATTTTAATAAGAGAACTTCTATTGACTGTGAAGGGATTAACGCTCACGAATTAAATCAAAAAATTAGAGACTCAATTCGAAAAGGATATGGATCTATAGTAATTAAAAATCCAGGAGCTAAACACTCTCTTGGAGTTGGGATACTAAATAAGCTTAACTTGATTTTTGAAGGAAGCTTAGGCTACTTCGGTATTGGATGCATTGATGGCCCAACTGTTAGAGTTAACGGAAGAGTTGGATGGTCTTGTGCAGAGAATATGATGTCAGGAAAAGTTGTTGTTGAAAATAACGCTGGATCTTGTTTTGGAGCCGCTTTAAGAGGTGGAGACTTAATTGTTAAAGGTGACGCTGGTGCAAGAACTGGAATTGATATGAAAGGTGGGACTATTTTAATCGGTGGTAATGCCGGTGCTTACACTGGATTTATGATGCAAAGAGGTAGAATTATTGTTTGTGGTGATGTAAACGCAAACATGGGTGACTCTATGTATGATGGTATCATTTTTGTTGGAGGAGAACCTCATTCCTTAGGAACTGACTGCGTTCCTGGTGAAATGAATGAACATGAGGTTAGATGGCTAGAACAAAAAATCAAAAATGCTGAGATTGATTGCAAGGTTCCGGCATCTAAATTTAAAAAATACGTTGCAGGTAGAATGCTTTGGAATTATGACAATCTAGAGCCAGCAGAAAAGAAAGGAATATTAGGCTAATGGCAAAACGTAATACACAATTATTAGGACAAAACTCAATCTTTACCCCAGAGGTAATGGACGATATTCACATCAAATCACAACTAGGTCGTTATCGTATGCGTGGCATGGCCTTAATGAAAAAAATTCCTCACTGGGATGATTTAGTATTTTTACCTGGAACATTAACCCGATTTGTTATCGAAGGTTACAGAGAGAAATGTTTAACCGAGACTATCATAGGCCCTAGGGCAAAAAATCCTATTAAACTTGATATTCCTGTTTACATAACAAGTATGAGTTTTGGTGCTCTTTCTTATGAAGCAAAAACTGCTTTAGCAAGAGGGTCATCAATGGCAGGAAGTGCTACTTGCTCTGGAGAAGGTGGAATGATACCTGATGAAAGAAGATATTCTCACAAATGGTACTATCAATGTATCCAATCAAGATATGGTTTTAATCCGCATCATGCTCAACTAGCTGATGCAATTGAAGTATTCATTGGACAAGGTCAGAAAGTTGGAATGGGCGGCCACTTAATGGGTCAAAAAGTTACAGACCAAGTAGCTGAAATGAGATCTTTACCCGCTGGTATTGATCAAAGATCTCCTGCTAGACACCCAGACTGGATGGGCCCAGATGACTTAGCTCTTAAAGTACAAGAGTTAAGAGAGTTAACTGACAATCAAGTTCCAATTCAGTTGAAATTAGGTGCTTCAAGGGTTTATGATGATGTTCGAATGGCAGCAAAATGTGATCCTGACTCAATATTTTTAGACTCCATGGAAGGTTCAACTGCTGCTGGTCCTCATATAGCAGCAGCAAATACTGGTATTCCTGGTATCGGCGCTATTCGAGAAGCAAGAAGAGCTCTAGACGACGTGGGTAAAACTGGCGAAATTTCATTAGTTTTCGCTGGTGGTATTAGAGATGGTGCTGACATGGCAAAAGCTTTAGCCTTAGGAGCTGACGCAATAGCCATTGGGACAGCTGGTTTAGTTGCCTTGAACTGTAATAAAGATATTCCTGAAGCAGATTATGAAAAAGAAATGGGTGTTGAAGCAGGTTATTGTTATCACTGTCATACTGGTAGGTGTCCTGTCGGTGTAGCCACACAAGATCCTGTTCTTAGAAGTAGATTAGATCCAACAGAGGCTGCCGAGAGAGTTTATAATCTATTAAGCACAATGACTCTTGAGTGTCAAATGTTAGCAAGAGCATGTGGTAAGACGAATATCCACTCTCTTGAACCAGAAGACTTAGCAGCACTAACAATGGAGTCATCAGCAATGGCTAAAGTACCTTTAGCTGGAACAGATCTGACTGTGGGTGTTGATAACTACCACTCAATCTAGGAGACAAAAATGGTTAAAAAGAAAACATCAACAGCAAAATCAAAAAAAACTGCTAAAAAATCTTCTAAACCAAAAGGTTACCAAGTTGTAGGTGGGGCTAAGCTAAAAGATAAAGAAATTAAAACATCAAGAGAAAAAATGATCGGTCAACATATCGGTTATCGTTACGATGTAAACTTAATTCCCGATTACAAACACCTAACTCCTTTCCTAAAGCAATACATTGAGATTATGGGATGGGATGATTTAAACTGGTTAGAAGATATTCATATGGGTTTTGAGGGAGACACACCCGCTGTATTTGACAGAAACGCAAATGCTTGGATCACCCTTCCTAAAAAAATTAAACTTCCAAAAAACCAACAAGACAGAGATATGTTGGCAAGAGAGTTACTTATTAAATTTCAAATGTCACCCAATCACCCATTGGTTCAATTAAAAAGAACCTATGCTAAAGGTGAAAACTTTAAGTTAGTCGAATAAGTTTATTAAATCAGGGGGCTTTATTCCCCCTAAAGCTAAAATATTTAATCTTTAATCCTAATTAGCTTTGACTTTTTCCAGTTTGGAATAAATTTTATTACATCGATGTCATTGCCCAATCCTGGATTAAAATTTTTATTATGCCAGAAAATATTTTCCCAATGTTCTTCATTTTTATCGAGAATAAAGGGAGAGCATAATAATCTATAATTTGTCGATAAGTGAATAAAATCAAGGATACACGACCCTTCTTTAACTACTTTTTTGGAAATACTTGAGCTCTTGGGGAAAGTAGCAAACAAAGAGTCCGAAAATTTATCTTTATCCATAAA
>CABZMT010000030.1 GCA_902526965.1 uncultured Alphaproteobacteria bacterium | reverse complement strand
TTTTTACCTTGAACAGAAATAGGATAGACCTGAATTTGCGTAATGGGAAACCTTTCAGAAATTCTATGAATTATATCATGAATTACTGAACCAGATGCAGAAGTTAATACACCAATTAATTTTGGATACTTGGGTAGTTTTTTTTTTATATTATCATCAAAAAATCCCATCGAAGATAATTCTTTTTTTCTATCTTCGATTAGTTTTAAAATTGAGCCAGTCCCACTATACTCTACTTGGTCAATGATGAGTTGATATACAGATCTCCCAAATTTAGAGTAAGAAGTTATCCTTCCATAAAAGTTATATTCAGTCCCCTCTTCAATTTTAATTTGTAAATTTTCAAAACTCCCTTTCCAACATATGCATGATATGACTTCATCATTTTCCTTAATTGAAAAATACACATGACCAGAGCTTGCTATAGTCACTGATCCTGTCTCACCAACTAACTTTAAATAAGAAAAATTTTCTTCTAATAGGTCTTTTATTGATCTATTCAGTTGTGATACAGTGTATTCAGGAATATTATTCACAAGATAAATATACTTTATTATATTGTATAAATGAATGTCATAGTTATAGGATCAGGTGCACGTGAACACGCTTTGTGTAGAATTCTTGACAAGTCGTATCTTTGTGAAAAAGTGTTTTGTTTTCCTGGAAATTATGGAATAAGCCAAATTGCCGAGTGTAGAAATATCTCAACTAAAGAAGATATTATTAGAGAATGTATAAAAATTAAACCTGATCTTATTGTCGTAGGTCCAGAAAACTATTTATCAGAAAATATAGCTGGAGAACTTAGAAATAATGGTCTAAATGTTTTTGGACCTGACTCGAAAGGTGCAAAACTTGAGTCTTCAAAAGAGTTTATGAAAGAGTTTTGCCAATCGCACGATATAGCAACAGCAAAATCTCAAACATTTGTTGATTTTGAAAAAGCAAAAAATTATTGTGAGAGCTTTAATGGGCCTATTGTTGTCAAATATGACGGCTTAGCGGCAGGCAAAGGGGTTTTCGTTTGCTCAAACACTAACGAAGCAACAGAAGCGTGTAAAAGAATTTTTATTAACAAGGAATTTAATCAAGAAAATAACAAAGTAGTAATAGAGGACTTTATTGAGGGAAGAGAATTGAGTTTTTTTACAATAACAGATGGAGAAGATTATTTAAATTTTGGTTCAGCACAAGACTATAAAAGGATCGGAGACAATGATACTGGGCCAAATACAGGAGGAATGGGAACTATTAGCCCTGCGCCAATTTTAGAGGAAAATTTAAACATGATAATTCAAGAAGAAATAGTCAAAAAAACAATTAATGGTCTCAAACAAGATAACATACCATTCCAAGGAGTGATATTTTTTGGAATAATTGTTAATGAATTTAATCAGCCTTACTTACTTGAATACAATACTAGATTTGGAGATCCAGAAATTCAGAGTATTTCACTAAGAGTGAAATCAGACTTCTTATCCTTACTTCATTCAACCGCAACAAAAAATTTAAAATACTCAAAAATTGAATTTTACGAAAATAAAAAATCTATTTGTCTAATTTTAGCAACTAAAGGATATCCAAAAAATTTTCCAAAAAATACAGAAATAAGAAATATTAGTAAATTTGAAAATAATGATGACTTTTATATTTTTCATGCTGCAACTAAATTAATTGACAACAAATTATTTTCTAATGGAGGGAGGGTTCTCTCAATTGTTGCGTCTGGAATTGATTACCATGAATGTAGAAAGAAAGTATACAAAATAGCTGATATGATTGACTGGCCAGAAAAATATTATAGATCTGACATTGGTGCTAATTTTTAGTTCTTTTATTTCTAAAGAATTTTTTTATTAAATTTTCTTCATTATTTTCAATTAGTTTATATTTTATTGTTGATATAGTCTTTCGACGAGGATTATCATTTTTAAATAAATAATAGACTTTAGACAATCTTGCAGACTTAATAACCTCTTTACACATATTACAAGGCTCTAAATTACATATCATGACAAGACCATCTAATCTTTTTTGATTTAATTTTTTACAAGCTTTTCTTATACTCAAAATTTCTGCATGTGCTGTTGGATCATTTAGAGCAATCTCTTGATTAAAAGATCTTGCAACAACGCTTTCATCTATAGGGTCAACAATCACTGATGCTACTGGAATTTCACCTTTTTCCATAGCTAATTTACTTTGATTCAGTACAAGACGTATAAAATTTGTTAGGTTATTCATTGTGACTAGACTCCCAATCATCGGTATTACAACTGATTATAAGGAAAAAGAAAACACTTATTCTAAGTATCCATGGTTCGCTTTAAGGCGTCATTATTCAGACTGCCTTCATAAATTTGGCTGCACACCTGTAATACTGCCAATAACAGAAACGATAGAAAATGTAGATTTTTTAGATGGTTTACTTATTTCAGGGGGAGATTTTGATATTGACCCTAAATATTATGGAGAAAAAATACAGTCAGATAAAATTCAAACTATTCAATATAGAACGAATTTTGAATTTAAAGTATTAGAAAAATACTTTCCTTACAATAAACCTATTTTAGGGATATGTGGAGGTAGCCAACTTCTTAATGTATTTTTTGGTGGAAGTTTACTTCAAGACATAGACTCATTTATTGAACATGAACAATCTAATCCTAGAAATGAGACTAGTCATGAAATTATTTTAAGCAATATGTCGAAACTGAAAATATTTAAAGATAGTTCTAAAATTTATGTTAATAGTGCTCATCATCAAGCAATTAATAAAATTGGAAAAAATTTAACAATAGATGCCTACGCACCTGATAATATAATTGAAGCTTTTCATCATAATGATCATCCTTTATGTGTGGGAGTTCAATGGCACCCAGAATTTTTAATAACTGAATTTGATAAAAATATAATCAAGATGTTTACTGATCATGCAAAAAATAGCATTTAGTAAAAAATTATCTACAAAATTTAAGATTTCAAGAAAACAAGCAGAAAGTCTAATAAAAAATAAAAAAGTTACACTAAATGGTGATATTGAGACTAGACCTTTTTTGTCAGTAACTGATAAAGATATTTTTGAAATAAAAAAAATAAAATCTAGTAAATTAAATATACTTTTATTTCATAAGCCTAAAGGTTGTATAACTTCAAAAAAAGATGAAAAAGATAGAAAAATTGTTTATGACTTTTTACCTAAAAAATATCACCAGTATCACTATATTGGTAGATTAGATTATAATTCTGAGGGTTTATTATTATTTACAAGAGAAACCTCTTTCAAAAGATATATGGAACTCCCTAAATCCAATATCAAAAGATCTTATCTGGTTAATGTAATAGGGTCATTAGACGAAAATAAAATTAAATCTATGAATAAAAAAATTTACGGAAAAGAAATTTATAAAAAACCAAATGTAAACTTAGTACATTCTAATGGCAATAAACATGTATTGAGATTTGATCTTAGTGAGGGTAAAAATAGAGAGATAAGAAATATCTGTACATTATTTAATTTGAAAGTTGAAAGACTTAAGAGAATTTCTTATGGACGATTTCTGCTAAAGTCTATCACATACGGAAATTTTAAAGAAATGCAAATTGATGAGAGTTATAAGCGGTAAATACAAAGGTAGAAAGATTTTAGTTGAGTCTAAAAGCCATTACAGACCAACATTAACAAGAGTAAGGGAAGATATATTTAATTTATTATCACATAATAATAATTTAGATGTAAATCTAAATAATGTTATTTTTTGTGATTTATTTGCAGGCACAGGTTCAATTGGAATAGAAGCTTTATCTAGAGGGGCTAAAAAAGTCATATTTAATGATATTGAAAAAAATCACACCGATAAAATTGAAGAATTTGTAAAAAATACTAATGAAGAAAACTATGAAGTATTAAATATAGATCCATATAAACGAGAAATAGATTTTTTAAATTAT
>CABZMT010000029.1 GCA_902526965.1 uncultured Alphaproteobacteria bacterium | reverse complement strand
TAATGTAACATTATAAAAGCAGCAAATTAATGAGTTAATTGCATTTAATTTTTTTTCTAGAAGTCTTTGAGCAAATTCTTTTTGAAACATTAGTATCAGCCTATCTGGAATAACCTTCATAATAGATAATTTAACTAAAATTTGAGAAGAAATATTATAAGGTAGGTTAGAAATAACCAATTCGTAACCTTTTTTGATTTCATAATTTAAAATATCTCCATTTATTATTTTTATTCTTTTGTTGTTTGAATATTTGTCATTTAAATTTTGAATTAGATCTTTATCAATTTCAATTAATGTTAATAGAGAGGGTTTTTTGGAGATAATTTTATCAGTTAATCTACCATCACCTGGTCCAATCTCTAATATTTTTAAATTATCTAATTGTATTAAATTAGAAATCTTTGAAAGTACATTCTGATCAATTAAAAAATTTTGACCATATCTTTTTTTTAAATTAACATGCATGCTAAATAAGACGTATTATCTGCTTGATTTTTTTCTTTTATTTCTTTTGCAGTACCATGTGCTGGGCTAAGTCTTCTATATTTGAGACCAAGAGTGATATTAATACTTTTTTTATTCAATATTTTGAAAGGAATTAATGCTTGGTCATGGTAAGTGGATATGAATAATGTATTTTTTTTTATCTTTGCAAAGGCACTATCTCCAGCGTAAGGCCCATCAATTATTCTGTGTTTATTTATTGCTTTTTTGATAAAAGTATCTTCATTCCCCAATGTTCCTTCCTCACTACAATGAGGGTTATAACACAAAAATTTAATATTTTTAAAATTAAGCGAATAATTAGGTTTCTTAATATTATTCAGTAAATTTTTTAAAAAACTATTAATGTATTTTGAGTTTATATATTTAGATATATTTTTTAAATTTATATGAGTTGTCATAGGAATTATTGAAAACTTTTCACCATACATCAACATTTGAGTTGGAGATTTATTTAGATTACCAAGATATTCGGTCATACCTATAAATTTTATTTTTCTTTTAAATAAAAATTTATTTATTGGCATAGTTATAAGATCGAATTCAGTAGAGTTAGCAATATTATTAGATATTACTATTTGATTAAGTAAATTTATGTATTTTTTTTTGCTTATATTATCGATATTAAATATATTTAAATTATTTCTATTATAATTAGTAAAATTTAAAGGATCTAGAATTTCATTTATTTTAATATTCGATCTTTTAACGTAGACGCTCTTTGCTATATCTTTTTTATTACAAATTAAAATGTAATTGACCTTATTTTTTAAAAAATTAAATGATTTAATAATTAACTCAATATTTATAGAGTCAATATCTCCTAAAAAAATATACTTTCTCTTAATTTTTAGTTTTTTCATAAACGAATGTTTCGAATTCTTCAGCAGTTTTAAGTTGAATATATTCAACAATTAATTTTTCAATATTTTTATATGTTGTTTCATTAATACAAACTTTAAATTTAATTTTATTAATCGTTACTTCAAATTCTTGTGTATTTTTTTTCAAATTATTTAAAAAACTCTCAATAAACTCCTCATTGTTATTTAAATTCAGAACTTCTTTAATGATCAGGCAATTATCAATACTTATAGGTAAATCTAAACTATCTAATTGACTAAATATATTTTTCACCTCATTTAAGTTTAATTTATTTTGAAAGTAATTAATTATAAATTCATCTCTAATTCTAGAAAATCTCAGAAAATTTCGTGTACTATCTTCTTTTAAAGAGCTCTGGCCGTATCTCATTGAAATTTCTGTATCAATTTTATCAATAAATCCAGGATTATTAATTTCTAAATGTTGAATTACGTTGTTAATAAGAACTAAATCTCTTATGGAATTTGCATTATTTATCTCTAAATTATAACTATTCTTATATAACTGTTGGTAAGCTCTTACATCAATTTCTGTGATAATTAATTTATCTTTTTCATATAATACATTAGAATTTGAATGTTGATATAAGAATAAAGATAAAAAAACGACTATTAATTTTTTATTTACCATAGTTCAATTTACCTGTCTCCTCGAAGAAAATATTACTTTTTTGTTCGTACCCAAAAAAACCTAAATAGTCCATGGAGAAACTTATATTAATTGTCTCACTAGGTTTGGTGTTGTAATTATCATTGAATCTCTCATCAACATAAGAAATATCTAATCTTGAGCATTCATCAAATAAACTCAATTCAATTTTTTGATTAAATGGACTATAGTTATTTTTAAGGTCAAGATCAGAACTTATTGATAATAAGACATTATCATTTAATTTTTTCCCAATAGAAGCCCCAAGAGATTTCGTATCTGTTGAGAGCTCATTAAAAGCCTTCGCATCTGTTTCATTATAATTAAGTTGTAGATCAACAATATCAGAATACTGAAAAAAATAGTTCATCTCTTTTTTTTCAAGCTCTCTATTACTCAATCTACTATCTATTTTAAAAAAAACTTTGTCAAAATTGGTTTTTGCTTCTAATGCTATATCTGAAAAATTTGATTTTTGATTAATTTTTTTTGTATAATTATTACTTTTATTAAAATCATAAGATTGATTTAAGTTAAAATGTAAATTTTTTTTTAATAACTTGATTTTATTTTCTAGCCCATAAACTATCCTTGAAGAATTATCCTCTAAGTCAATTCCAAAAAGTCTGTTATCTGAGTATTGATTATGATAATTGAATGTTATTGCTTTACTATCTTCATTTATTATATTATCAGATAACAGGCTTAAATTTTGAATAAACTTTACTCTTGGTGTAATACTTTGATTGAAGTTGAAAAAAATATCAGAGGTTAAAATAATGTTATTTTGAAAAACCTCATCGTCTAGATTAGGATTATGCTCATACTCATAACTTGCTAAATTATTATTTAAATTTATTTCATTATAAAATATTGCATTTGTCCCTCTACTACTTGACTTAATAGAGTTACTTGTTTTTAAAGAAAAAATTTCTGAGGGTTTCCCAATATTAGACTCATTTCTTTTTAAATTAATTATTTTTAAATCATTTGTTAGCGTTAATTCATTTTTTAACAATTTTTGACTACTATATTTAATTGATGGTGCTAAAGGAATTAAACCAGAGTTAGTGTTGTCTAAAGCTTCAACTGTTGACAATTCACTCCTTAAGTAGTCAGATTTTTCAAAGATATCATAGCTATCTAATCTAATAAAAATATCTTCAAATGTATTAGCTTTTTCATTAATTGATCTTGTTGTTGAAACACTATTTGTAATTAGTGCTTCATAGCTCAAAATATTTTTTTTGTTTAATACTTGTTTTGAGTTAAGTTTTAATGAACTATAGGTTTTTGCATTATCATTAAGTTTTTCATTATAAATTTCAACAAATAAATCACCACCTGCACTTTTATGATTAATTGTTGTGTCTAAAGTATATTTATCAATGTAGTTAAAATTATTATCTAAAAAAATTTTTGGTTTAAATGTAATTTCGGTCTCTTCTTTTAAAGGAAGATAGTAAGGGGTAATAATTGCCGTATCACCTCCAATATTGAATTGAAGTGCAGGTGTCAAGAAACCTTTTTGTCTTGGCGCTTTTGATCCATAATGGGTAAAATATGGAAGATAAAAAACTTTGTAATCTGCTATCTGTAAAAAAGTATCAAAATGGTCAAATTTATCTTTATCAATATTATATCTAGTTTCATCAATTCTCAAAGACCACGTAGGACAATTAAAATATCCATCCAATTCACATGGTGTCAAAAAATTATTATAAAAAGTAACAATCCCATTAGATCTCACTGCTTTGTCTGAGTCAATTTTTAAATCATTATTATAAATATAGCTCACTTCAATTGTAGAAAAATTATTTAAATTCGTATCACCTGTTAAATTCATTCCACTTAAAATATTTAAGTCTTGATAAAGATAAAAATTACCAAAAATTTCAATAGTATTGTTATTATAATCAATTATACCTCTGTCTACTAAAACATTAGTATCATTGATATTAATTTTAGAATTTTCAGCTAGTTCAACAATA
>CABZMT010000028.1 GCA_902526965.1 uncultured Alphaproteobacteria bacterium | reverse complement strand
TCTAACTTACCTTCAAAAAGATGATTAGATTTGGAGATAGTTTCCATAGAAACGTCTGCATTTTTCTGCTTCTTAAAAGTTTCAAAAAATTCTTTTAGGTTATCTCTTTTAACAATTTCGTCTTGTTCAGCACGCACTATTAATGTTTTAATAGGACAGGGAGATAGAAAGTTAAAATCATACATGTTTACTGGGGGTGCTATTAAAATTAATCCATCAACCTCTGGTCTTCTCATAAGTGTTTGAAATCCAATCCAAGCACCAAAAGAGAATCCTACAATCCAACAAGATCGAAAGTCTTCATTCTTTTTTTGTAACCAATCTAGTGAAACACTAGCATCATTCAACTCTCCTTCTCCTTCAGTAAAAGCACCATCACTTTTACCAACACCTCGAAAGTTAATTCTAAGAGTTGAAAAACCAGCATCTTTCATTACTTTAAATGCAGCATAATTAACCTTTGTATCCATCGTTCCACCATGTTTTGGATTTGGATGTAAAATTATAGCGATATTTGGTTTTTCTTGCTCACTAGGTGAGTATTTGGCTTGAAGTTTACCTTCACCACCTTGTATAAATACTTCTGGCATAATTAAAGAAGAGATCATAGATTACTTTTGATAAAAAAAGCAAGTTATAAATGAATTCATTAGGTTTTAATAAAGATCCAGCTAGTACAACTGTAGTAGTCGCTATGTCTGGTGGAGTTGACAGTTCTGTTACGGCGGGACTATTAAAAAAAGAGGGATACAACGTTGTAGGTATCACTTTGCAACTTTATAGCTCTAACAACTCAGCCAAAAAAGGTTCTTGTTGCTCTGGCCTTGATATTTACGATGCGAGAAGAGTCGCTCAAAAATTAGATATACCACATTACGTTTTCAATTATGAAAAAACATTTAAATCAGATGTGATAGATTATTTTATTAAATCTTATGAAAATGGTGAGACTCCTATTCCATGTGTAAAATGTAATGAAACTGTTAAATTCAGAGACTTAATGAACTTTGCAAAAAAATTAGATGCTGACTGTATGGCTACGGGTCATTACATCAGAAGAAAAGGAGAAATCAAAGATGCTCATATGTATAGAGCTGAAGATAAGTCAAAAGATCAAAGTTATTTTTTATTTGCCACAACTCAAAATCAATTAGACTATTTGCGATTTCCATTAGGTGAAATATCCAAAGCAGAAACTAGAAAAATAGCTGAGGATCTAGGTCTGATTGTTTACGACAAAAAAGATAGCCAAGATATATGTTTTATTCCAGACGGAGATTATAAAAAATTTATTAAATCAAATAAAAAAAAGGGTGAAATAATTGATCTCTCTGGAAATGTACTATCCTCTCATGATGGCATTCAAAATTTTACAGTTGGACAAAGAAGAGGTTTGGGAATCTCAAACGATGATCCTCTTTATGTGATTGACATTATCAAAGATAAAAATCAAATCATCGTTGGAGATAAAAAAGACCTTTTAGGAAGTTCTCTTTTACTGGGTGATTTAAATTTTATTATGCCAGAATATGACTTATCAAAAAATATTGTTGAAATTCCCTGTAGTGCCAAAATTAGGTCTTTATCCGAGCCTAAAAAAGGAAAACTTATCAAACAATCTTCATCTTATTCTTTTGAATTTGATGAACCTGCAGAGGCTATAACTAGAGGCCAAGCTTGTGTTTTATACGATAATGATAGGGTTTTAGGCGGTGGGATAATTAAGCAGAAACTGAACTAAATAAAGAGTTTACTCGTATTTTCTTGTAAAAATCCTTATTTATCATATATATCGAAATCTATGGCAGCTACAGAACAAACAATTAAACAAGTTAATACTTTAGGAGAAACTGATTATAAGTATGGTTTTTCAACTGAGCTAGATGAAATACGCCCTCCTAAAGGTTTAAATGAAGATATAATAAAATTTATATCTGCCCAAAAAGACGAGCCAGAGTGGATGCTTGATTGGAGGCTCAATGCCTTCAAAGTATTTAATAAGCTACCGAAGCCTGAGTGGGCAAAGTTGAATATTCCAGAAATTGATTACCAAGACTGTTATTATTACTCAATTCCTAAAAGTCTCAAAGATAAACCTAAGACTTTGGATGAAATCGACCCAGAAATAATCAAAACTTATGAAAAACTTGGTATTCCATTAAAAGAACAAAAAATGTTATCTGGTATCGCAGTTGATGCCGTTTTTGACTCCGTATCAGTTGCCACTACATATAAAAAACAATTAAGTGATCTAGGTATTGTGTTTTGCTCAATCTCTGAGGCAGTAAAAACTCACCCTGATTTAGTAAAGAAATATTTAGGAAGTGTAATACCCGTATCTGATCACTCTTTTGCTGCTTTAAACTCAGCAGTGTTTACTGATGGATCTTTTATTTATATTCCTCAGGGCGTTAGGTGTCCTGTAGAGTTATCAACATACTTTAGAATTAATGCAATGAACACCGGTCAGTTTGAGAGAACTCTTATAATTGCAGATAAAGATAGTTATGTAAGTTATTTAGAGGGCTGTACCGCACCAATGAGAGATGAAAACCAGCTTCATGCTGCTAATGTTGAGTTAGTTGCTCTGGATAATGCAGAAATAAAGTATTCAACAGTTCAAAATTGGTACCCCGGTGATAAAGAAGGTAAGGGGGGTATCTACAACTTTGTAACAAAAAGAGGTGCCTGCAGAGGTAAAAATTCTAAAATATCTTGGACCCAAGTTGAGACAGGATCCGCAATAACATGGAAATACCCAAGCTGTATTTTGCAAGGAGATAACTCTAAAGGAGAATTTTATTCAGTAGCAATAACTAATAATATGCAACAAGCCGATACAGGAACAAAAATGATACATATCGGTAAAAATACATCCTCTAAGATAATATCAAAAGGTATATCGGCTGGAAAAGCTAATAACACCTATAGGGGTTTAGTAAATATTTTGTCAAAAGCTAAAAATGCAAGAAATTTTACTCAATGTGACTCATTATTAATTGGTAATAAATGTGGTGCCCACACTGTTCCGTACATAGAGTCAAGTAACTCAGACTCAATGGTTGAACATGAAGCAACCACTTCAAAAATTAATGAGGACCAATTATTTTATTGTCAGCAAAGAGGATTGAATAGCGAAGATGCGGTAGGTTTAATTGTCAATGGTTTTTGTAAAGAGGTATTACAACATTTGCCAATGGAGTTTGCTGTAGAAGCCCAGAAATTAGTAGCAATTAGCTTAGAAGGTAGTGTTGGATAATGTTAGAAATTAAAAACCTTCATGTTTCAGTTGAAGAAAAGAAAATTATCAAAGGTTTAAATTTGTCAATAAACAAGGGTGAGGTTCATGCTCTCATGGGCCCAAATGGTTCAGGGAAGAGCACACTTTCTTATGTTTTATCTGGGAAAGACAAATATGAAATAGATGACGGAACAATAGAGTATAACGAAAAAAATTTACTAGAGTTGGATGTAGATGAAAGAGCAAACGAGGGTTTATTTCTGGCATTTCAATATCCAATGGAGATACCTGGCGTACAAACTTCTTTTTTTTTAAAAACAGCAATCAACTCAAAGAGAAAATATTTAGGTCAGAGTGAAATGGATGCTCTAGAATTTGCTAAATTAATGAAGTCAAAAGCTGAAGAATTAAATATCAATACTGAAATGCTCAAAAGAGACTTGAATGTAAATTATTCAGGTGGTGAAAAAAAGAAACAAGAAATTTTACAAATGTCAATGTTAAGCCCTAAGATGGCTATCTTAGATGAGACAGACTCTGGTCTGGATATAGATGCGTTAAGAATTGTCTCCGAGGGTGTCAATAAATTAAGAAGCAAAGAAAACTCCTTTTTAGTAATCACTCACTATCAAAGGCTTTTAAACTATATAAAGCCTGATTTTGTTCACATTATTGCAGATGGTAGAATTGTGAAATCAGGAGATTATTCCTTAGCTCTAGAGTTAGAAGAAAAAGGATATGAAGAAATATCTAAATCAGCTTAATGGAACTCACATTAAATTTAGACAAGATACAATCTGATAATGCATCAAAA
>CABZMT010000027.1 GCA_902526965.1 uncultured Alphaproteobacteria bacterium | reverse complement strand
ATTAAATTTATATTTTCCTTTAGCAATAAAGACTTTGTCTTAGACTCACCAAAAATATATTTTTTTTCATTTTGATCTTCTAAATAAGACATATTTTCTACAACACCAAGTATTGGAACATTCACCTTGATAAACATATTAATACCTCTAATGACATCTTTTAGTGATAACAGTTGGGGAGTTGTAATGATGAGAGTTCCATCCAGTTTTAGTTTTTGAGACATTGATATTTGCACATCTCCAGTACCAGGGGGAAAATCAACAATTAAATAGTCTAAATCACCCCATATTGTCTTATTTATAAGACCATCAAGGCCTTTTGCTAACATCGGCCCCCTCCAGACAACTGCTTGCTCTTCATTGACTAGGAAGCCTATCGACATCGCCCTTATCCCAAATACTTCAAAGGGCAAAAACTTCCCATCTTCAACTTTGGGTTCCTTATCTCCGATACCTAGTAATGTTGGGACACTAGGTCCATATATGTCTGCGTCTAAAAGGCCAACTTTGTATCCTTGGTTCGCTAAAGTTATAGCGATATTGCAAGCTACAGTGGATTTACCAACGCCACCTTTACAACTTGAAATTCCAAAACAAGTCTTGATATTCATCTATTAAACACTACATATATTGTATCGTGAACAAAAACAAATCTAAAATTTTCGCACTTGATGGCCCATGGGGTTCCTCTTCTGGAAATAATAATAGAGGATCTGGTGGAGGTTTTTCTGGTGGCAACAATGACTCAATTGATGATCTTCTTAAAGATCTTAAAAATAAATATAAGTTTAAAATGCCTTTTAAAGGTGGATTTAAGGGTGTCTCATTTTTAATTTTAATTGCTTTTGTGATTTGGTTGGCAACTGGTTTTTACAGAGTTGAACCTGATGAGCAAGGAGTTGAATTATTATTTGGTAAGTGGAACGAAAGTACAACTGACCCCGGACTTCATTATTTCTTTCCTACACCTATTGGAAAAGTTCTAACACCAAAAGTAGAGGCAATTAGAAAAATTAACGTTGGCTTTAGATCAAGTGGTAATTCAACGAGAGATGTTCTTGAAGAAAGCATGATGCTTACATCTGATCAAAATATTTCAGATTTAGACTATACTGTTCTTTATAGAATTAAAGATGCTGGTCAGTTTTTATTTAATTTAAGGGATCCTGAGGAAACCGTAAAAGTAATTTCTGAAAGTGTTCTTAGGGAAGTTGTAGGTCAAACAAACCTTGAAGGCCTTCTTACTGTATCTAGACAGTCAGTTGAAAGAGACTCACGGTCTTTACTCCAAGAACTCTTAGATGAGTATGAAGTCGGTATATTAATCCAGTCTATTCAATTACAAGATGTTAATCCTCCAAGAGAAGTTATTGACGCTTTTGATGATGTTCAAAAAGCAAGACAGGATAAAGAGAGAACTGTCAATCAGGCAGAAGCCTACAGTAACAGAATTGTTCCAGAAGCTAGAGGTGAAGCTGAAAAAATTCTTCAAGAAGCAGAAGGTTATAGAAACAAACTTATTAAACAAGCTGAGGGTGAATCAAGTAGATTTCTTCAAGTGCTAGATACTTACGAGCAGTCAAAAGAAACAACTAAAAAAAGAATATACCTAGAAACGTTAAGAGATGTTCTTTCAGGATCTAGTAAGATAATGATCGATCAAAACTCTGGAAATGGCGTTGTTCCTTATCTGCCATTAAACGAATTAAATAAAAATAAACAAGGGGATAGCCAATGAAAATGAGAAATTATGTAATCGTTGGATTGTCTTTCTTTTTTATTTTATTTGCATCAGGTTTTTTCTTTGTTGTAGATCAAACAAAACAAGTAATTGTTTTACAATTTGGTGAACCTCGTGCAGTACATCAAACTCCTGGTTTAAAGTTTAAATTACCTTTTATTCAAAACGTTGTTTACTATGATAGTAGGGTTTTAAACCTAGATCCGGCCCAAGAAGAAGTAATTCTACGAGATCAAAAGCGTATCGTGGTCGACTCAATTGTACGATACATGATTAAAGATCCTTTGAAGTTTTTTCAGACAACAAGAACAGAATTAGCATTAAATGATCGATTGGGTAGAATTGTAAACTCTTCAGTTAGAGGAGTGATTGCCCAGTATCAATTAAATGATTTGTTATCTGATGATCGTGAAAAAATTATGGCTGAGATTTTTGAAAACGTTCGCGAAGATCAAGATAACTTTGGTATTGAAATTGTTGATTTGAGACTTAAAAGAACTGAATTAACTCCTGAGGTTCAATCAAACGTTTTTGACAGAATGAGAACTGAGAGAGAAAGAGAAGCAAATCTTTTAAGGGCAGAGGGCCAAGAGATATCACAAAAAATTAAAGCGACTGCAGACAGACAAAAAATTGAGATTATTGCAGAAGCTGAAAAACAATCTAATATTCTAAAAGGTGAAGGAGAAGCAGCAAGAAACCAGATCCTAAATGATGCTTTTGCAAAAGATCCAGAGTTTTTTGAGTTCATAAGATCTATGGAAGCCTACTCAGATACTTTTAAAGACGGAACAACTACCATGGTTATATCTCCTGATAGTGATTTCTTTGAATACTTTGAAAACTCTGAGGGTTCAAACTAAAATTAAAACATATCAATGAAAAGACTCTTCTTTTTATCTCTTTTCAATATTTTTTTTCTAACAAACACTTCTCTTGCACAATTTGAAAGAGGATATGCTGACTTAGTAGATGAGCTGCTACCCTCAGTTGTTAGCATAGCGACTAGTCAGACAGTAGAGAGAAAAACTAGTCAATTACCTGAATTACCAGAAGGCCATCCATTTAATGATATGTTCGATGATTTTTTTGGAAATCAAATGCCTAAACGTGAAAATTTAACTGGTCTTGGATCTGGATTTATTATTAATGATGAGGGTTATGTAGTGACAAACAATCATGTAATTAGTGGTGCAGATCAAATTACAGTAATTTTTAATAATGGAATTGATGAAGTCTCTGCGGAACTTGTTGGAACCGATCCTAAAACTGACATCGCTGTGTTAAAAATCGATCCTTCATCTATCAATATACAAAGTGTAAGTTGGGGTGACTCAGATATCTCTAGAGTTGGTGATATTGTCTTAGCAATTGGAAATCCTCTTGGTTTAGGCGGAACCGTTACATCTGGAATTATTTCTTCCATAAACAGAGATATCGGTGGAGGCCCTTACGTTGACTTTATACAAACCGATGCACCAATTAATAGAGGAAACTCTGGAGGACCTTTGTTTAATTTAGACGGAGAAGTAATAGGAATTAATTCTATGATAATCTCTCAAACAGGGGGTAGTGTTGGCTTAGGTTTTTCAATTCCATCTAAAACAGCAAAATTAATTGTTGAACAAATAATTTCTTTTGGTCAAGCAAAGAGAGGAAGGCTTGGTGTTCAGATTCAAGATTTAACTCAAGAATTCTCTGACAGTTTGGGATATGACTCTACAGAGGGAGCTTTTGTAGCTTCTGTCGAACCAAATAGCCCCGCAGCACTTTCAAAAATTCAGGCAGGGGACATTATTATCGAGTTTAATGATCAAAAAATTTCATCATTTAAAGATTTACCAAAAGTTGTTGCTGAAACTCCTATCGGAAGCCAAGTAGTGGTTAAAGTTTGGAGAAATGGAGAGATAATAAATATTGATGTTAAAGTAGGTGAGTTAGAAGAAGGCCGTAAACTTGCTAAAAAAGAGGGAGTTTATCTTGAAGAACTAGATATTACCGTCGAAGAATTATCTAGTGAAACTATAAATAGTTTGGGTTTAGACACAAAAACCTCAGGAATTTTGGTCAAAGAAGTAGGTGATAAAAACGAAAATCTATTAAACAATGACGTTATTATTCAAGTTTCAAGCGAAAAAATTAAAGATATTAGCTCCTTTAAATCAATAATTGCAAATAGCATCAAATTAAATCGAGATAAATTATTATTAAGAGTTATCAGAGATGGTAATGAATTTTGGTTAATCAACCCATTCGTTATTGAATAAGTTCCTTTTTGTTGTAGGTCCAACCTGCTCAGGTAAAAATGATTACGCTT
>CABZMT010000026.1 GCA_902526965.1 uncultured Alphaproteobacteria bacterium | reverse complement strand
TTACTTTTAATATCTTTTCCGAATTCAATCGTTCCAGAAATTTCAGCTAATACAGCTGGATTTTTTGGTTTTCTTGACTCAAAAATGTCCGCAACTCTTGGAAGTCCACCTGTTATATCTTTTGTTTTAGAAGAAGCTCTAGGAATTCTTGCAATTACATCACCGGCGCTAACATCTTTACCTTTTTCAATATTTAAAACAATACCAACGCTCAAATCATACGTAGATGAATTTTTAGATTTAATTGGGCTACCATCTTTATCGGTAATTAACAACTGAGGCTTAAGATCTTGTTTTCCTTGGAAACTCTTCCAGTCAATTATAACTTTTGATGAAATGCCAGTAGTCTCATCAAACTTTTCAATAAAAGATACACCCTCAACTAAATCACTAAAATCTAGTTTTCCTGTTTCTTCAGCAACTATAGGAACTGTATAAGGATCCCACTCAAGTAATAAGCTGTTAAGCTTAACATCAGCGCCATTTTTCACTAATAATGTTGATCCATATGGTGCTCTGAATGATGAAACTAAAGTTTTGTTGTTATCAAATATTTCAAGTTCAGTAGTTCTATTAATAAT
Source organism: uncultured Alphaproteobacteria bacterium (assembly GCA_902526965.1). Taxonomy (GTDB): domain Bacteria; phylum Pseudomonadota; class Alphaproteobacteria; order HIMB59; family HIMB59; genus HIMB59. Next base: position 4,204 of record CABZMT010000026.1, on the reverse strand, counting down.
GATTTCACTGCCTGATCCGTTTATAACTGATCTAAGATTTTTAATTTTTACTTTACCATCACTTGGTGACTCAAAATTTGATTTCTCAGCTGAAGAACTCGCAACACCACCCACGTGAAAAGTTCTCATTGTTAACTGAGTACCTGGTTCACCAATAGACTGGGCTGCTATAATGCCTACTGCCTCACCGGTGTTAACTGGAACTCCTTTAGCTAAGTCTCTTCCATAAGATTTAGCACAAATACCATGAGTAGAACCACAAGTTATTGGCGATTTTATTCTTACTGATGTAATATTTTCACTTTCTAATAACTCAATTTCCTCATGAGATATGTATTCACCATTTTTAAGAATGACCTCGCCTTTTTTATTTTTTACATCATCAGCTAGATATCTGCCAAAAACTCTCTCTCTGTCAAAGGTATAGAAACTTCTCCAGACTCGTAAATAGTATCAACTGTTAAACCGCCACAGCAATTACAATCTTTAGAGGTAATTGTTAAATCTTGCGCTACATCAACTAGTCTTCTAGTTAAATAACCAGAGCTTGCAGTTTTAAGAGCGGTATCAGCTAAGCCTTTTCTAGCACCGTGAGTAGAGTTAAAATATTCAAGAACTGTTAAACCATCTTTAAAGTTTGATGTGATAGGGTTTTCAATAATTTCACCAGATGGTCTTGCCATTAAACCTCTCATACCAGCCAGCTGTTTTAGCTGAGCTTCAGAACCACGAGCACCAGAGTCAGCCATAATATAAACAGAATTGATTTGACTATCTTTACTAGATGAAACAGTTTTCATCATTGCTTTTGCAACTTTATCTGTACAAGTAGACCATAGACCAACAACTTTATTGTATTTTTCTCTTTCAGTTATAAGTCCTTCTTGATATTGGTTTTCAAGGCTATTCACTAATTTTTGAGTATCTTGGATTAAAATATTCTTTTCTTCAGGTATGACTAAATCATCTTTACCAAATGAGATACCTGCTTTTGCAGCATACTTAAAACCAACTGTCATCATTTGATCAACAAATATGCAAGTCGCCTTTTGACCTGTAAATCTGTAAACATTATCTAATAAGTTACTAATATCTTTTTTTGTAAGAACCTTGTTTATTACATCAAAAGGTAAGTTTTTGCTCTCAGGTACTGTTTTAAAAAGGATAACTCTACCTGCAGAAGTGGTATATTTTTTATATTCAAAGCTATCTTTTTCTGAGTTATAAACTTTAGTTCTATAAAGAATGGGTGTGTGAAGTTCAATAGTTTTGTTTTCTAGAGCAAACTCTACCTCACCTACATGTGAATAATATTTCTTTGGTTCTTCTTTTTCATTTATCAATGATAAATAATATATACCCAACACAATATCTTGACTTGGTACGATAATTGGCTTTCCACTTGAAGGAGAGAGAATATTATTCGTACTCATCATTAAAACTCTCGCTTCTAATTGTGCTTCAAGACTCAAAGGTATGTGAACAGCCATTTGGTCACCATCAAAGTCTGCATTGAACGCAGTACAAACTAATGGATGAAGTTGGATAGCTTTACCTTCAATTAAAATTGGTTCAAATGCTTGAATGCCTAATCTATGAAGTGTTGGTGCACGATTTAAAAGAATTGGATGCTCTCTAATTACTTCATCTAAGATATCCCAGACTTCTGGTCTCTCAGACTCTACCATTTTTCTTGCTGATTTTAGTGTTGAGGCAAATCCATAGGACTCCAATTTATTGTAAATAAAGGGTTTAAAAAGCTCTAAAGCCATTTTCTTAGGTAAACCGCATTGATGAAGTTTTAATTCAGGTCCAACAACAATTACTGAACGACCAGAATAATCAACTCTTTTTCCTAATAAGTTTTGTCTAAATCTTCCTTGTTTTCCTTTTAACATTTCAGATAGAGATTTTAGAGGTCTCTTATTGGTGCTTGTGATTACTCTTCCTCTTCTTCCATTATCAAATAATGCGTCTACAGACTCTTGAAGCATTCTTTTTTCGTTTCTAACAATAATGTCAGGAGCTCTAAGATCTAACAGTCTTTTTAATCTATTGTTTCTATTGATTACTCTTCGATATAAATCGTTTAAGTCAGAAGTAGCAAAACGGCCACCTTCTAAAGGAACTAGGGGTCTTAATTCAGGTGGTATTACTGGAAGTACCTTCAAAACCATCCATTCAGGTTTAATATTAGAGTTTTTAAAACCCTCCATAACCTTCATTCTTTTTAGTATTTTTTTCTTTTTAGTTTCAGATGATGTAGCTTCACTTTCTTCTACAAGTTTTTCTATTTCTGCTTCTAAATTAATCTTAGATAATATTTCTTGAACAGCTTCTGCTCCAATCCCATGTTTGAAAGAGTCTTCACCAAATTGTTCAATAGCTTCTTCTAATTCTTCATCATTTAATAGCTGATTTGGGCTTAAACCAGACATTAAAGGGTCTATTACGATATGACTTTCAAAATATAAAACCTTTTCGAGATTCTTTAGAGTTATGTCAAGTGCGAGGCCTATTCTACTAGGTAGTGATTTTAAAAACCAAATATGCGCTACAGGTGCTGCTAATTCAATATGAGCCATCCTTTCTCTTCTTACTTTAGAAAGTGTAACTTCGACACCACACTTTTCACATGTAATGCCTTTGAACTTCATTCTTTTATATTTTCCACATAGACACTCATAATCTTTTGTAGGTCCAAAAATCCTAGCACAAAACAAACCTTCTCTTTCAGGTTTAAAAGTTCTGTAGTTTATAGTCTCAGGTTTTTTTATTTCGCCAAAAGACCAAGATCTTATTTGCTCAGGGCTTGAAACTGAAATTTTAATCTGATCAAAATTTAATGTTTGAGTATTAGTTTTAAATAAATTAGTTAAATCTTTCATTATACGTTCTCCCTATTAACAGTTGGATCTGTTTCAATTAACTCTACATTCAATCCAAGAGATTTTAATTCTTTGACTAAGACATGAAATGACTCAGGTATTCCACTTTCAAAGTTATAGTCACCTCTTATTAAGGCTTCATAAACTTTTGTTCTTCCAGCTACGTCATCAGATTTAATAGTTAATATTTCCTGAAGAGTATTTGATGCACCATATGCTTCTAATGCCCATACTTCCATTTCTCCAAATCTTTGACCACCAAACTGAGCTTTACCACCTAAAGGTTGTTGAGTTACAAGACTATAAGGTCCAATGGATCTAGCATGAATTTTATCGTCAATTAAGTGATGAAGTTTTAAGATATATTTATACCCAACAGTAACTTTTCTTTCAAATCGTTCACCAGATCTACCATCAAATAAATAAACTTGACCACTATTATCAAAACCAGCTTTATCTAAAAGATTTGTAATTTCTCGGGTATTAGTTCCATCAAAAACAGGTGTTGCAAACGTGACACCTTTTTCTAAGTTACTAGCCAATTCAATCAATTGATCATCATTCATTTTACTAATTTCACTATTGGAGTCTTTGTTCTGCCCATAAAAACTCGATAGAGACTCTTTTAATTGAATTATATTTCCTTCTTTTCTTGCCATATCTAAACTTTGAGAGATTTGTTTACCTATACCGTAAGCAGCCCAACCTAAGTGAGTTTCTAATATTTGGCCGATATTCATTCTACTTGGAACTCCTAAAGGATTGAGAAGTACGTCTACTGGTGTTCCATCTTCCAAGAACGGCATATCTTCAATCGGAACGATTTTTGAAATAACACCTTTATTACCATGCCTTCCTGCCATCTTATCACCTGCCTGAAGTTTTCGTTTTACAGCGACAAATACTTTAACAACTTTTAAAACACCAGGTAACAGGTCATCACCACTTTGTATTTTTTCAATTTTATTTTGAAACTTTTTATCTAATAAAATGACAGCATCACTAAAAATTTTCTTTTGTGAAGTAAAGGTCTCCATCGATGAAGCATCATCAACTTGAATTTGTTCTAAAATTTCAATTGGTTTTGATTTTAGTGCTTCTTCATCAATGTTATTACCTTTGACAAAAGTATCTATATTTGAACTCGCATTTTTATTTTTAAAAATACTAATAAGGTTTTGTTTGTAGTTATTTTCTAAAATATTTTTCTCGTCATCTCTGTCTTTTGCTAATCTATCTATCTCAACTCTTTCAATAGCTATTGTTCTTTCATCCTTTTCGACACCTCTTCGAACTAATACCTGAACATCAACTAC
>CABZMT010000025.1 GCA_902526965.1 uncultured Alphaproteobacteria bacterium | reverse complement strand
TCTTTTGGATTTTGTTTAACTCTTGAGTTACCTTTTTTTCTTTTACAAAATCTGTAATATTTTTAGAGAGAATAATTATTGCCTCCATATCAGCAGGAAATGTTTTTGTATTTTCAAATAATGATAAAAATCTCATATATCGTATTGCCCTTAAATAATCTTTTTGAATTTGAACTATCGGATCAAAAATAAATTTTAAATAACAATTTTGATAATGTTCTATACCCAAATAAAAATCATAAACATCTCCTTTTAGGTTTATATATACACTGTTGAAGGTAAAATCTCTTCTAAGGGAGTCTTCTTTAATGCTATTAGCTTTAGCTACTTTAGAGTGTCTTCCAGCTGGGGCTATATCTTTTCTGAATGAATTTATTTGAAATTCAAAATCATTCAATACTAAGTATATGCTTTTATATCCTGGGTAATATTTTGCATTATCGTATTTACCTAAAATTTTATCAACAGTAAACCTGTCTAAATCTGGTATAACCAAATCAATATCTTTATTGTCATATTTATCAGAAAGTATGGATCTAGTCGCACCTCCAATAAGATAAATATCTTTGTCTTCATATGGGAGAACATTACAGATTTCATTTAAATGAGAAATATTTATGAGTTCTTTAACTTTATTTTTTAAATTCATGTATTTAAGATAGTTCCATCAGTTCTAACCATCTTTGTTCTTTAGTTTCTAATTCTAATTGAAGAGATCCTAATTTTTCACTAGAGGTCATAAATAAATCATAATCTTTTTTATAAAGATCTGGTACCCCTATGATTTTTTCAAAATGATCTATTTGTTCTTTTAAGAGATCTATTTGTTTGGGTAAATTTTTAAGCTCATATTGTAGTTTAAAAGTTAATTTCCTCTTAATAGCATTTGAATAATTTTTTTTATCTTTGTCAGCTTTATGATCGATCTTTAAAAAATCATCGCTATCATTTATAAGAAGATTTTTGTTATTAAGAAAATCATGATAGCCTCCATTAAATAAAACAACCTCTCCATTTCCCTTAAAAAATAATATTTTATTCACTAATTTATCTAAAAAATCTCTATTATGTGATACGATCACTAAAGTTCCATTGTAACCTGATAATATTGACTCCACTAAATCTAAAGTATCTATATCAAGATCATTTGTTGGTTCGTCTAATATAAGACCGCTTTTAGGATTTGATAAAACCTTCGATAAAAGTAGTCGATTTTTCATTCCACCCGATAAACTACCAACAGGATCATTTGCTTTAGATGGATCGAAATGAAAATCCTTCAAGTAACTACACACATGTCTTTCCTTGCCTTGTGTTTTAAGATAATCCCCACCAGAGGGTACTAATATTTTTTTTATTGGAAGATTATCTTTTAAATCATTTCTTAACTGGTCAAAATATGAAAATTCCAAATCTTTTCTTAGTTTTAAAGTCCCTGATTTTAAATGGAGCTCATTAAGTAAGATTTTTAAAAATGTTGATTTACCAGAGCCATTACTTCCTAAAAGTCCTATTCTATCCTTTTTACTGATTTTCAAACTAAAATTTTTTAAAATTAAGTTTTTATCTTCAGTGCCAAAATAGAATTCAGCATTATGAAATTCAGCAACATGTTTAAAATTCTTTGAATTTTCATATATTTGATTAATTTCTATTTTTCTTGTTACTTTTTTAAATTCACTTATATCTTTATCTAAATTGTCCTTGAGCTCTTTTGCTTGCTCTAATCTTCTAGTGTTTCGTTTTACTCTTGCTTTTACTCCTTTGTTAGCCCAATTAACCTCTAAATTTACAAATTGCTTTCTATTCTGTAATTCTCTTTCCTCTTGTGATAACAAATTATTAGACCAGTTTTCAAAATCACTGTATCCACTATTATTTACTTTCACTCTGGATCGGTCTATCCATAATATTTTATTAGTAAAATTTTTAAGAAATTGTCGATCGTGACTTACACATAAAATAGCACTATCTAGTTTTTTCAAATAATTTTCTAGCCATACAATTGTATCTAGGTCTAAATGATTGGTTGGTTCATCCAAGAGCAAAAGGTCAGATGGTTTTATTAATGTTTTGATTAGGCCTACTCTTCTTTTTTGACCTCCTGATAAATTTTTAATTAAACTATTTTTATCAACACCTAAATTATTGCAGAAGATGTCTATTTCGTAAATATCATCTTGATTAGTAATCACCGACAAAATCTCTTTTTCAACGGTATTATTTTCATTTTGTAATTTATAATTTTGGTTAAAGTAATTAACTGCAATATTGTCAATGCTCCATATTTCACCTAAATCAATCTCATGTTGACCAGATATGACATTCATTAAAGTAGATTTCCCTGCCCCATTTTTACCAACAAGAGCAATAAAATCTTTTCTATGAATGTTTAAATCTAGATCCTTAAAAATTTCATTTTTATGGTAACTGATAAATCCCTCTTTGAGTGAAAATATAAGTTGATTCATATTATTAAATTTATAGCTCAGAAATGGCTGGGGCGGTAGGATTCGAACCTACGCATGCCGATACCAAAAACCGGTGCCTTACCGCTTGGCTACGCCCCATCAGGAATTAAAGAACTTATCCGAAATAAAGAGATTTTTCAATTCTAACTAGGGGATAAAATTTATTGATATTCCTCAAAATTTGCCTTTCTTTCGAAATTTCCTTAAAAGATAGAAAAATAGAAGGTCCACTACCACTCATGCCAAATTTTAGATAATCTCTCCTAAAAGATGAAAGATACATAAATATCTCCTTAAATTCTTGATTTAAAATCATTGAGGACCTAGTTAAATTATTTTGAGAATTATGCTTACTATTTATTTGTGAATTATAATTTTTAAAGTGGTTATAAATGTTTTTAGTTAAATTTTTTTTTAAGGGTAAAATTATAAAAATTTTCTTCCATGAATTCATTTTAGCTTTAGAATAACTAAATTTATTTAATCCATCAATAATTTTTGGATATTTATCAATAAATAAAAGTACATCTGATCCAATTAATGGAGCATCTATTTTGAAATTATTTAATTTAATTTGATGATATTTATACAAAAACTTTAAAATTGTGGCAGCATTAGAAGATCCCCCTCCTAAACCATATCCAATAGGTATATTTTTATGAACTAAAAATTTTAATTTTGTTCTAGTCTTATACCTGTGATCAAAAAATGTAATTGTTTTTTTTATTATATCATTTTTTAAATTTACTATTTTATTATTATGATCACGATAAGTAATATGTAATTTTGAGTGATCTGAAACAAAAATTAAATCTTTTATTTTTAATAATACAACCTTTGAAGAAATTTTATGTTTTTCAAAATTTTCATCATAATATTTTATTTTTAAATCAAAATTTATCTTGGCAGGACTAATGAGTTTAGTTTTATTCATTTCTATTTAAAACTTCATCAAATTTAAAATAGTCTTTGTGAAATAATAAGATTTTGTTATCAAGATATTTAGCCTCTTTATATCTGCCTTGTTGATAATAAATTTGTGACAAATGGTCAATTATTTCTGGCTCTGAGGGCTCTAGCAAGTATGCATTATAAATCCATTTTTCAGCTAAATTTAGATCATTTTTCTTATAATAAAGCCAGCCTAAGCTGTCGAGTATAGCGCCATTATTATAGTCAGAGTCTTTGACTGCTTTTTGGAGCATATCTTCTGCAAGATCCAATTTTCTTTCATTTTCAACCCATAAATATGCAAGATAGTTTAGCACGTAGGGATATGAACTATCAGAAATATCAATACTTCTTTGGATGAAATCTTCAGCAGTTTTAATTTCATTATTTCTCTCAAGCAAAATCCCATATTTAAATAAATGGATAGGATCATCTGATTTTTTTAAAAGACTCGAACAACAGTTATTGATAAAATCTAAAGCTGCTTGGTCGTCATTTGAACGGTACATTTCCATTGCTAAAATAAATGCTAATTCTAAATGAGTCCAATCACTATCATGATTTATATTATTGAAGAAGTAGACTAATTCACTCAAATTACTATCTAGTTTGATGGAAGATGAAATAAAAAGGTAGTTTCTAAAAAAATTGAAATTAGTATTACTTGAATTAAAATTCTTTATTAAACTAAGTATGTCTTTACTAGGATTTAATTCAGCTAAGAATGAGAGTTTTTTATAATTGTAATAATCTTTATTCTTTGAGTCTATTTGAATTAAATAAGATAATAATGCAAGGGCACTTTTATACTCACCTGCATAAAAATAATAAGTACTAGTTTGAAATAGTTGAAGATATATAACGTCTTTATAATCTATGATTATATATTCCTTATCTAATTCTAATGATAAATTATTTAACATAGTCGATGATTTAATAAATTTTGTAATTGGAAAATTTAGGTCATTAAAACTAAAAATATTATTTAATAGATTTACTTCTTTTGAATTAAAGATAGAAAGGGACTCTAGGTTGGTAGTTAATTCTTTATTTATCTTTCTTAAACGGCTTATGTCTTTTCTTAAGTGGTAGTAATAAATTTTGTTTATATATATTAAATTTATAAATCTATTATCAATAGTATTTAAATTTTGTAAATTACTCTCAATATTTTTATTATCACAAAATGACATCCAAAAATTTATACTTTTTAAGATAGACTCCTCAAAAATGTAAATCTGTTTTTTATTTGGAAGATTAGAACACTTATTTTCGCTCATATTATTCAAAAAGTGAAGAATTTCATGAATAAATTCCTTTTTATTTTCATTCATTCTATTTAATTTGTAATCTCCTATAATAATTTTACTTAGTAGATCTGAGGACTGGTCACTTAATAATTCGTACTTGGGTAATTTCTCCCATGTTAAATAATCATTATTGTATTCGGCATATATAGAACTTAGAAGTTGATTATCAAATGTATTTTTTAATTGGGACCCATATGCATGTACAATAAATCCCAAAAAACATATACTGTAATAAAATATAGATAATTTTTTAAACATGAAACAGCTAGATTACCAAAAAAATATTCTTTTGGAATTGATGAATCTTGATGAATATAAACAAAAAGATTTCGTTGAGAATAAAATTGAACAATTAACTTCAAGTAATATAACAAGTCCAAGCAAAGTCAGTAGTATTAATCAGCTTGAGGATTTTTTGAAGGAAGAAT
>CABZMT010000024.1 GCA_902526965.1 uncultured Alphaproteobacteria bacterium | reverse complement strand
GCCACAGCATTATCATTCCTAGTTCTGGTTTTTCTAAATAATGAAGATATTTTTCAAAAAAAGATATATTACAATATCTTGATCTTGTTTCACTAGCTACAATTTGTGATTTAGTTCCTCTAAATAATATAAATCGATCATTTGTTAAGCAAGGATTGAGGATAATTAATTCAGAAAATAAAAATAAAGGTATTCAAACTCTAATAAATTTAACAAAGATTAAACAGAAAATATCTGAGTATCATCTTGGATATATTATTGGGCCTAGGATTAATGCAGGGGGAAGAATGGGGGAGTCTTTACTGGCCTATAACCTCTTATCATCTGAAAACATACACCAAGCTATTCAAGTTGCACAAATTATTGAGTCTCATAATCAAAATAGGCAAAAAATTCAAACTAAAATCGTAGAAGAGATAGATTTAGATCATAACAATAACGTTAATATAAATTTTTTTTATGATGAAAAATGGCATATCGGTGTAGTAGGGATTATTGCCGGAAGGCTTATGCGTATAAATAACCGACCGTCATTTGTAATGACACAGTCTAAGGATTTAGTAGTTGGTTCTGGTAGATCTCATGGCGAAAAAAATATTGGACTATTAATGATGCAAGCAACGCAAAAAGGTATTCTAGTAAAAGGAGGCGGACATAACAAAGCCTGTGGTTTTACATTAAAAAAAGAAAATGTTGATACTTTTAAAAGTTTTTTAATTGATCAGACAAAGGATATAGAAATTTTAAACGAAAAGTCTTATGACTCATTAATTGATGTGAATGTTATCAATGATAACCTTTTAAAAGACCTAGAATATTTAAGCCCATTTGGTCAACAAAATGCAGAGCCAATATTTAAAATTGAAAATGCTAAAATTGATATTTTAAAAATTTTTAAAGATAAGCATGCAAGATTAAAGGTATCTGATAACCTTGGTTTTTCATGTGAGGGAATGTTTTTTGATGTTTCATCATCGGATCTTAAAAATTATTTAGCAAATCGATCTGAGTTTAATTGCTATTTTAAGGTTAAAAAAGATCCTTACAGTGATAAGACTATAATACACCTTGAAGATATTCATTGATTGATTTTTTATTAAATCTAGCTATTTTGTTTGTTTTAAAGACCGATGTCTCCTTCGTCTAGCGGTTAGGACATCACCCTTTCACGGTGAAGACACGGGTTCGATTCCCGTAGGAGATGCCAAAATATTGACTTTTATTTCACTTAGTGAAATTGCTAAAATAATCTTTGCAAAGCAATCCATAGAGTCATTATTTGAATAGAAAGGATATAGACTAAATTATGCCAGGTAAAATTTCACTTTTCGTTCCAGGGCCTACTAATATGCCTGATAGAGTAAGACAGGCAATGGATATTTCAAATGAGGACCACCGAGCACCAGGAATGGATAAATTTTGGCATCCACTAATAAATGATTTAAAAAAAGTTTTTGAAACAACCTCAGGTCAACCAATTATATTTCCAGGTACAGGCTCTAGTGGATGGGAAGCAGCACTTACTAATTTATTAAGTAATGGAGATAAAGTTTTATCTGGAAGATTTGGACATTTTTCTCACCTTTGGATTGAAATGTGTAAAAAACTTCATATTGATGTTGAAGAAGTAGATTGCGAATGGGGCTCAGGAACACCGCATGAAGAATTTGAAAAGATTTTATCAGCTGATAAAGAACATAAAATAAAAGCTGTGCTTGTTACACAAAACGAAACATCTACTGGAGTTACAAATAATGTCAAAGCCACAAGAGAGCTTTTAAACAATCTTAACCATCCAGCTTTATTATTTGTCGATGGGGTAAGCTCCATAGGTTCAATAAAATTTGAAATGGATGCGTGGGGCGTTGATGTTGCAGTCTCAGGATCTCAAAAAGGTTTTATGTTACCAGCAGGTCTTGCTATTTCCTGCGTTAGTCAGAAGGCACTTGAAATTGCTAAAACTGCAAATTTACCCAGGGCCTATTACGATTATCAAGATATGTTAAAAATTAATGAAACAGGTTACTGGCCTTATACTAATCCAATGCCATTATTAAGAGGTCTTCGAGAGGCTCTTGATATGATGATGGAAGAAGGACTTGACAACATCTATTCACGTCATAAGTTTTTAGCTGAAGCAGTTCAAAAAGCATCAAGTGCTTGGGGACTTAAACTTTGTGCAAAAGATCCATCTTTATATTCTAATACTGTTACAGCTATCATGGTTCCAGAGGGTATTGACTCCACAGACGTTGTTAAAACAGCTTACAATAAATATAACACTTCCTTTGGCGGTGGATTGAATAAAGTTGCTGGAAAGTTATTTAGAATAGGTCACCTTGGTGATTTAAATAGCACTATGATACTTGGAGCAATTTCGACAGCCGAATTAGCAATGTATGATGTAGGAATAAAGTTTGAACTTGGAAGTGGCGTTGCTGCAGCCATCAAACATTTAAAAGTCTAAATGAAAATTTGTATTTACGGTGCTGGTGCAATAGGTGGTTACCTTGGAGCAAAGTTAACTGAAATTGGCGCTGATGTCACTTTGATTGCAAGGGGCCCTCATTACGAAGCCATTAGACAAGATGGATTAAGATTAAGAAAAGATGGTAAAGAACTTGTGGTTTATCCCAAGTGTGTTGACACAGCAGAGAAAGCAGGAAAGCAAGATTATATTTTTGTGACTCTAAAAGCGCATTCTGTGCCAGGTTGTCTTGATGCTTTTGAAGTACTTATGAAAGAAGATACGTCTTTTGTCTGGGGTGTAAATGGTATTCCTTGGTGGTACTTTTATAATCACAGTAATCCTGACTTCAAAGATAAAAAAGTTACCTCAGTTGACCCAGATGGAAGTCAATGGTCTCGAATAGGTCCTGAAAAAATTATTGGTTGTATTGTCAATCCAGCCTCAGAGGTTATCAAACCAGGTGTTATTCAACACCTAGAGGGTGACAAGTTTCAATTAGGAGAAATTAACGGTGAGGAAACAGATAGAATTAAAAATCTTTCTGAGACATTAGAAAAAGCTGGCTTTCAAGCACCAGTTAGACCAAATATTAAGGGAGATATATGGCTAAAGCTTTTTGGTAACTTGTCTCTTAACCCTATCAGTGCACTTACTACATCTACTCTTGTCAAAATATGTAGCAACCATGAAGTAAGGGATGTTGTCAAAAATATGATGAATGAAGCACATGCCATTTCTCAAAGATTAGGAATTGACAAACCTTTTGATGTGGAAAGAAGAATAGATGCTGCAAAAGCAGTCGGTGAACATAAAACATCAATGCTTCAAGATTTAGAACGTGATCGCCCAATGGAAATTGATGCTTTAATTTCTTCAGTTCAAGAACTTGGAAGAATTACAAACATTCCAACACCAACAATTGATACAGTGCTCGCTTTAACAAAACTTAGAGCAAAAGAAGCTAAATTATATTAATTTAGTGCTTCTTTAATTGTTTCACCTAATTTTGCTGGTGACTTGGAGATATGAACTCCAGCTTCCTCTAAAGCACTAAACTTTGATTCAGCAGTGCCTTTTCCTCCTGAAATAATGGCACCGGCATGACCCATTCTTTTTCCAGCAGGAGCGCTTGCGCCAGCTATAAAAGATGCAACTGGTTTTTTAATTTTGGATTTTTTTATAAACTCCGCAGCCTCTTCTTCAGCAGTGCCACCAATTTCTCCAATCATTATAATACCCTCAGTTTCAGGGTCCTTTAAAAATAGATCAAGACAGTCTATGAAGTTTGTTCCGTTAATTGGATCTCCACCAATACCAATACAAGTTGATTGTCCTAGACCTACTGCAGATGTTTGAGCGACTGCTTCATAAGTAAGAGTCCCAGATCTACTAACAATACCTATTTTGCCTTTTTGATGAATATGGCCAGGCATGATACCTATTTTACATTCATCTGGTGTAATTATTCCTGGACAGTTTGGACCAATTAAACGTGATTTCGATTTTTCTAATTTTCTTTTTACCTGCATCATATCGAGTACTGGGACACCCTCAGTTATACAAACAATTAACTCTATATCAGCATCGATAGCTTCAATAATTGCCCCTGCAGCAAAGGGAGGTGGAACATATATTACAGTTGCATTTGCTTCAGTACTGTCTTTAGCTTCCTTAACACTGTCAAATACTGGAAGACCCAAGTGTTCTTGACCACCTTTCTTTGGGGTCACGCCACCGACCATTAGTGTTCCGTATTTAATTGCTTGTTCTGAATGGAAAGTTCCTTGCGAGCCTGTAAATCCTTGGCAAATTACTTTGGTATTTTTATCTATTAATACTGACATGATCTCTCCTTTAATTTAAAGCCCTAACTGCTTTTTGAGCTGCATCATCTAAATTATCAGCAGATATGATTGAGAGCCCAGATTTATTTAAAATTTTTTTTCCTAGGTCAACATTGGTTCCTTCCAATCTTACTACCAATGGAACCTCTATAGACAGCTCTTTAGCTGCAGCTACAACACCTTCAGCAATGATGTCACATTTCATGATACCACCAAAAATATTTACCAAAATTGCTTTTACATTTGGATCCTGCAAAATAATAGAGAATGCTTTTGCAACTCTTTCTTTTGTAGCTCCACCTCCAACATCTAAAAAATTTGCAGGACTGCCACCATGTAATTTAATAATGTCCATTGTGCCCATTGCTAATCCTGCTCCATTAACCATGCAACCAATTTGACCATCTAATTTTACATAGTTAAGTTCGTGTTTTGATGCTTCGATTTCAGCTGGATCTTCTTCAGTTTCATCTCTCATAGACACAACATCTTTATGTTTATAAAGTGCATTATCGTCTATGGATACTTTTGCATCTAAAGCTAAAAAATTACCTTCGCCAGTTAAAACAAAGGGATTAACCTCAACTAGAGAAGCATCTGTTGATAAGAAGCTACTATATATATTTTGAATTTGATCACAGAAGTCAGTTGAAAGATTTTGATCTATTTTTAAGCCTTTAATCAATTTATCTAAACTATTTTGATCAATCACACTATCCCCGGGTATATTAACTTTAATGATTTTTTCAGGTTCTCTCTCAGCTACTTCTTCAATTTCCATACCACCTTCGGTAGAAGCTATTATTGAAATTGAAGAAGTAGCTCGATCTACCAGCATACTTAAGTAATACTCTTTTTTAATATCACAACCCTCCTCAATATAAAGGCGATTTACTTGCTTTCCGCCAGGACCGGTTTGTTTTGTTACCAGAGTTTTACCAAACATTTTTTTAGCATTATCTTTTGCCTCATCCTTGGAAAAACAAACTCTAACTCCACCTTTTTCATCACCACTATCTTTAAACTTACCCGCACCTCGTCCTCCGGCATGAATTTGAGATTTCACCACCATTATCGGTGTTTGGATAGAGTCTACAACAGTATCTATATCGCTATCATCCAAAACTGGATATCCATTTAAAACCCTTACATTATTATTTTTTAATAAAATTTTCGCTTGGTACTCGTGCAGATTCATGCCTGTTCTCCTTTTATATCTAATACTATTTTTCCGATGTGATCGGACTTTTCCATAACTTCGTGTGCTTTATTTACTTCATGCATTTTAAATGTTTCATAAATTGTAGGTTTATATTTACCATCCTCTATCAAAGGCCATAT
>CABZMT010000023.1 GCA_902526965.1 uncultured Alphaproteobacteria bacterium | reverse complement strand
CCTAGAGGCAATGCTCTCCTCTCCTTTTAGGATTCCTACTTTAAATTTTGCTTTTGTCTTTGTTAATTCCTCTTGTGTAAAGGTAGTAGCGTTAATATTTAATTGATCACAAAGTACAGGGATTAATTCTTTAACTTCCTTTTGACCGGTACCTGCATAGACATAAAAAATACCAGAGTCGGAAAAAAAATCACCACTACTATAAATGCTATAAACTAAGCCTCTTTTTTCTCGAATTTCTTGAAATAATCTTGAAGACATACCTGATCCAAGAAGCGTTGAGTAGACTCTTGTAGCAAAATATAGATCAGAGTGAATATCTACTCCCTCAAAACCAAGTAATAATTTAACCTGCTCTAAATTTTTCTCCTCTCGGTATTCCCCACCTGAATATGATGATTTAGGAATATAATCGTCGTTGCCTTGAGGTAGGTTTTGAAATTTATCTTCAACAAGTTTAATAACTTTCTCTTCTTCAAAATTTCCAGATACTGAAAAAACCATTTTTTTAGGATTATAAAAACCTTTCATAAAACCCTCTACTTGGTCTCTTGATATGGATTTAATAATATCAGCAGTACCTAAAATCGATCTACCCATGGGTTGATCTGGATATGCTAACTCATCGAATTTATCACCCACAATACTGTCTGGTTCATCGGCATACATACCAATTTCTTGAAGTATCACACCTCTTTCTTTATCGAGTTCTTTAGAATCAAAAGTTGAAAATTGTAATATGTCACTAATAACGTCTATTGATAATTCAACGTTTTCTTTTAAGCCACTCATATAATAGGCAGTGATTTCTCTTGATGTATATGCATTGTGAGAATTTCCTACCAGTTCTACTTCTTTCGCTATTTGAGCTGCAGATCTATTTTTAGTTCCTTTAAAAGCCATATGTTCCAATAAATGTGCGACACCATTAATCTCTTTACGTTCATTTCTGGCCCCTACCTTATTCCACATACCCACACTAACTGTTTCTACGGTATTCACATGGTCCGTTATGAGCGTCATCCCATTATTTAATTTATGAATATTAGGCATTTAATTTAATGTAATCTCCCAACGCTTCGAAATTATTATCTAAAATTTCAAATTTTTCTTCATTTAAAAATTCTATATTTTTATTGTAGTTAATGTCATTGCCCAATACTTTTTGAACAGTTTCTTGAAACTTTACAGGATGGGCGCAGGCTAAACACATTACTTTTTTAAGATTTAATTTCTCAGCACATACTACACCTACTGCTGTGTGAGGGTCTAATAAAATATTGTAATTTTCATAGGTGTTTTTAATTTGATTTTCAACTTCTTCAGAGGTTGCATTTTCTGATAAAAAATTCTCTGATAATGAATTATGTATAGAGCTATCCAATTTTTTATTATGTTCATTATTTGGAATATTTTGAAATAGTTCGTTAGTTGAGTCTGGTCCAAGAAACTCAGCTAAGAGCCTTTCAAAATTACTTGATATAGTTATATCCATGCTAGGGCTATTAGTTTTTACAACATTATAGAGATGTAGATCATTATTACTTATAATTCGATGTAAGATATTATTCTCATTTGTTGCAACAATTAATTTATTTATGGGAAATCCCATAGACTTGAGTAAATAAGCAGAATATATATTTCCAAAATTTCCACTTGGCACTACAAAGTTATCAATATTACAATTTAGATATGACCAAGCATAATAGATAGATTGTGGTAATACCCTGAACCAATTAATTGAATTCACAGCAGTAAAACTAAAGGTCTCATTTAAATTTTTATCTTTAAAAAGTTTCTTTACTAAATTTTGACAATCATCAAAACTTCCATTTAAGGCAATATTGAAAACATTATTTGCTCCACTTGTAGTCATTTGTTTTCTTTGAAAAAGAGATGTGGAATTATGAGGATGAAGTATAAAAATACTAATGTTATCAATACCTTTAAAAGCTTGTATCGCTGCAGAACCAGTGTCTCCAGAAGTTGCACCAATTAATAATAATTTTTTATCTACTTTTTTTAAATAGCACTCATATATTTTTGCCAACAAGCACATAGCATAATCTTTAAAAGCTAATGTAGGACCATGAAATAAATTTAATAATTCATTGTCTCCTATATTTGATACTGAGACGATTTCTTGATCAAATTTACTATACGCCTCGTGAATTATCTTATTAATTGTTTTAGAATCAAATAAATCTAATAAAAAAGGTGATAGAATAAAATTTGCTATATCAAAATAACTTTTTCCTTTAAGTGTATTAATTTGATCAATGCTAAATTTTGGAATTTCTTTTGGAATAAAGAGTCCTCCATCTGGTGCTAGACCATAATTTAGAACCTGTTCAGCAGAAAAATCAGTTTTGTTATTCCTTGTGCTTATATATTTCATTTAACAAATCTACTAACCAAATGCTCTAAATAATATTTTGAATTTAGTTTTTCACCAGAAATGCTTTGTAACATTTCATCAGAAGAATATAAAGAGGCTTTTTGATGAATATTATTATTTAACCATATAATTAATTGCTTAATATTTTCTTCATCAGGGTTTTTCAAAAAAATGTCAAACAAAGGACAATTATATTTGATTTGAGAGGCTATCATTGCACCAAGAGCGTAAGTAGGAAAATAACCAAATATTCCCTCATACCAATGAATATCTTGTAGTACTCCTTCTGAGTCTGAGATTAGATCTATTTCTAAATGATCTAGGTATTTTTTATTCCATAAATCTTTTATGTCTTTAAATTTAATTTTATTTTTGAATATTTCCCTCTCAATTTGATATCTAATAAATACATGAATTGGATAAGAAAATTCGTCAGCACTAACTCTGATTGGATTAATTCTAACAGTGTGGTAATGCTCTAAAAACGATTTTTCCAAATCTTTAGAGTTATCAAAAATGGTATTAATAATTTTAAAATAAGTCTGCGATTTAAAGATATGATTTTCAAAGAAGAGAGATTGACTTTCATGCACGCTTAAACTCCGAGATTGACCCAATGGCTCATAAAGGTATTGAATTGGTCGATTTTGCTCATATACGCCATGACCTGTCTCATGAAACAAAGCTGATAAGGACTCTAATATATTTTCTTCAAATCTTGTTGTTATCCGCACATCATTTGTGGCACCTCCACAAAATGGATGGTGAGATTGGTCAATTCTTCCTCTGTTAAAATCAAAGTTGAGTTGTTCTAATTTTGTTTTTATCTCTTTTATTATTTTTGTGTCAGAAATATCCGATTTATAAATGAAAGGAGATTTAATTTTTTGTATATTTTTATACTTAGGTATTATTTCTTTATCAATAATAGAGAAAACTTCATCAATCTTTACTGAGTCGTAGTCTATGTCATATTTTGAAATTAGAGAGTCATAAGGTGTTAAGTTAGTAGCATAAGATAATTGAGTCGCCTCTTCATGTACTAAATCTAATAAATCATTGAAGTCTTTTTCAATTATTGAGCAATTATTTTTTGTTCGAGCTTCTCTCCATAAATGTTCACAAGTTAATTTTTTTTTAATCAGTAAAGATTTTAAATCTGGATCAATAGCATTTTCTTTTATGATAATACTCTTCATTAATTTTAAACACTTACTATCTGTTTCAGTCAATTTTGTATTTTCAGCTTTTTCTATCTCTTCTTGAACCTCCTCGCCCCTAAATATTGTGTCAGTAAATTTAGATAAAATAGACATTTGCTCTGATCTAGAGTCGATACTTTTTTTTGGTAGATTAGTGGCATTATCCCAAAATAAAACTCCACTGACATCATTTAAGACATAATAATTCTTAAAATACTCTCTGAGTTTATTCATATTTCTTCCTAATAATTAACAGCATTATGACACTGGATAGGCTTAACAAAAACCAAGTTATTGAATAATTCAAATGATTATTTCTCAAAAATACTAAAGGATTAAAACTATATTTAGTTATCCTATCATCTAGTAATACAAAATAATATTTTGATGGAAATTCATATTTATAAAATTGGTTAAAATCATTCTTATTAACTGAATACCAGGTATTATTTAATAAATCATTGTCAGGAGTAAAAAATGGCTTATCTGAATTGAATTCTCTTATATAAACTTTTGCATTATTTACAGCTAAATATTTTTTAATAATATTTTTGACTTGATCAAAATCTTTATCTTTAAACCACCCAAAATTGATGACACTAAATATTTCGTTATTATATTTAAGGGGAAGTATCAGGTGATATCCTGGCTTTCCTTTGAATGTTTTGGACTCTATAAAGATTGGTTTATCAAAAATGGTATAATTTTTGTCTAATTTTACTGAAACTAAATTATTGTATTTATTATCATTAGAGAAAAGATCAGGATTAATAATTGAATTATTAATATTATCCATTAGATCATTTTTCCAATTAAGTCTAAATAATTGCCATGATCCTAAAATGAAAGTTAGAATTGAAATACTAATGAATACAAATGTTAACGATGACTTATTCATAGATTGTTATTTTAAGTGATTTTAGTGAATAAAATTTTTGGTCTATTTTCCCCACCAGTAAATACTTATGTATAAAAACAACCAAACAACATCGACGAAATGCCAATACCATGCAGCTGCTTCAAATCCAAAATGTCTTTCTGTGGTTAAATGACCTTTTCTTATTCTCAGTAAACAAACTAATAAAAATAAAGTACCAATCAAAACATGAAATCCATGAAAACCGGTTGCCATGTAAAAGGTTGAAGGATATATACCCTCAGTAAAACCAAAAGTTGCATGTTGGTATTCATATATTTGTAAAAGAGAAAATATGAAACCCAAAAAAACTGTATAATATAAACCTTTAAGTGCCTCTTTATTATTTCCCTCTCTTAATTCATGGTGAGCCCATGTACATGTAGTGCCTGATAGAAGTAAAATTAAAGTATTTAAATATGGGATGTCTAATGGGTCAAAAGTTTCAATTCCTTTTGGAGGCCAAACTCCTATTCCAAGAGTGCCTGTAAAAACTTCTTTGTATTCAGCTAAAAATGTTTTAGGCAATAAACTTGCATCAAAAAAAGCCCAAAAAAAAGCGACAAAAAACATAACTTCTGAGGTTATAAATAGAGCCATCCCCCACCTAAGACCAATCTCCGTAATTGAATTATGAACTTTTAGGAAGGTGCTTTCTTTGATGATATCTCTCCACCACATGAACATAGTAAAAAGTATTAAAAAAAGACCAGCTAGCATTGGCCATATCATCTCATAGTGCATATATAAAATAGCACCAGAAACTAAAAAAAGAGCTGAAAAGGCACCAACGATTGGCCAAGGACTTGGATTAACAAGATGAAATTTGTGTTTCTTTTCGGAGTCTTTGAATACTAAATCAACCATTTAATATATTTCATGCTTTTTTCTCAAAAAAGGTATATGACAAAGTGACATTCTTTGTCCTACTTGCCTCAGGATCCTCTAGTATTAAGGGATCTAAATAAAAAGTGACGGGAAACTCGATAACTTCATTTGGCTGGATAGTCTGATCAATAAAACAAAAACATTCTATTTTAAACAAATAAGGACCAATTTTGGGGGGTAAAATGTTAAAAATAGATGTGCCTGTGGACTCAAAGCCAGTATTATTTTTAGCTCTAAAAACTACATCATACTTAACACCCTCAGTAATATTCATTTTTTGAGGTGCCTCAAACATCCAGTCCAAACCATCATTCACCTGAGCTGAGAATATGACTTTTATATCAAGTTTTCCTGAATTCATATTTTGGTTTTCTTCTTGAATTTGAACTTCTTTATTAAAGCCTTGAAAACCAGTTATATCGCAAAAAAGCTTATATAATGGTACAGAAAAAATTACTAAACTCAGC
>CABZMT010000022.1 GCA_902526965.1 uncultured Alphaproteobacteria bacterium | reverse complement strand
TAAATTCTATTTTTATTTATAGAAAGGTAAACAATGAAGAAAATTTTTATTACATTAATTTTTTCGATTTTTTCGTCATTTGCTTTTGCAAATGGCCACATGCAGCCAGACTCTTTTGCATTAACTTTAAAAGTCCCCTCTGCAGATGTAGAGAAAGTGGAAGCAATCTTACAAAGCCATCATCAGTTTATGCATGATAAACACTCATTATCTGGTGATGATAGGTTAAACTCTTATTCTATTGTTAAAGGTTTTGAGCCAGTAGATATAACTGACCCTTCAAAAGGTGTTACTGATAATGTCATTTATTTTTTAAGCGAGCATTATCAAACTCCGACTGGCTTACAACTTCATGGACAAAATTCTGAGACTTGGGAGGATGTACAAGAGTTTAGATCGGTAATATATCAGTACGCTATCGCTATTGCTTTTCCAGGAGAAGTCATAGCTAAGATGAATCGTTAGGAAATTAAAATAATCTTTCACGATCATCCAATTGGCAGTGAGAAAATAAAATCTCTTCAGGAACCATTTAAATACATTATAATACATATCAAATGGAGGATTGATGAGTATTCAAGAAACTATTACACCCATAAATAATACTGTTTATCTAGACAGAGAATTAGCCACTGATAGTCAAATAAATTCAGTTATAGAAAAAGGATCAACCGGTTTTAAAATCTGGAAAAAAACATCACTTGATGATCGAATTAGTATTGTAAATAAATTCATTGATAACTTGATTGATCTTAAAGATGAAATTTCCAAGGAAATTTGTTGGCAGATAGGTAGACCTATATCTCAATGTGCAGGTGAACTTAGAGGTTTTGAGGAGCGCTCAAGACACATGGTGGACATTGCTAAAGAGTCTTTACAAAATCTCCCTGCAACTCAAAATGATGAATTTGACAATTTTATATACAAATCACCTCTTGGAATAATATTTGTGATGGCACCTTGGAACTATCCAATTATCACTGCTACAAATACAATTGTTCCTGCATTAATTTCAGGTAATAGTTTAATTTTGAAACACTCATCTCAAACACCTAGATGTGCAGAATTAATATTTAGTGCTTTTGAAAATACCGGTATCCCTGAAGGTGTATTTCAATTTATTCATACTGATCACAAAGCGTGTGAAAAAATAATTTCAGACTCTAGAATTGCACATGTTGTTTTTACTGGTTCTGTAAGAGGAGGGCAGGAGGTAAAAAAATACATTGGAACACGATTTATTAATGCCGGTCTTGAACTTGGAGGAAAAGACCCTGCCTATGTCAGGGCAGATGCAGATATAAATCATGCTATTGAAAATCTGGCTGATGGGGCTCTATTTAATTCTGGCCAGTCTTGTTGTGGAATTGAAAGAATCTATGTTGATAAAAAAATTTATAAAGAATTTATAGATGGCTTCAAAAGTATTACTGAAAATTATAATTTGAATGATCCTTCAAAATCAGACACTAACTTAGGCCCCGTTGTAAGACAATCAGCTGCAGATTTTATAAGAACCCAAATGAAAGAAGCAGAGAGCGAGGGAGCAAAACGTCTTGTAGATGAGAGTAAATTTACTATATCTAAAGAGTATAATTGTTATGTCTGCCCCCAAGTCATGGTTGATGTAAATCATAATATGAGATTTATGATGGAGGAGACCTTCGGTCCTGCTGTTGGAATAATGCCTGTGAATGACGAAGAGGAAGCAAAAAATTTGATGAATGATAGTCCATATGGTTTAACTGCATCTGTCTGGACAAAAGATACTGAATTCGCAAAAGATTTTGGTAAATCAATTGAAACAGGAACTTTTTTTATGAATAGGTGTGATTATTTAGATCCTGCACTCGCATGGACAGGTGTAAAAGATACAGGTATTGGCTGTTCATTGTCTACACTTGCTTTTGATCAATTTACAAGACCTCAAAGTTTCCACATTAGAAAGGTTATTTAAAACTACAAAAATGAATAGTATTAATTGGAACTATCCTACAACTGTTTGGTTTGGAGAAAATCGATCTAAGGAAATTCAAAATGCTTGTGATCATCTCAAAATAAACAATCCTCTCATAGTCACCGATCCAGGTCTACTACAGACTTCAATAATTGAACAAATTAACTCAGATTTAAAACAAAAAACAAACATCTATTCTGATGTACAAGGTAATCCTACTGGTTCCAACGTGATGGATGGTGTTAAAATTTTTAATGAGGGTAATCATGATGGCGTCATAGCTATTGGTGGAGGATCTGGTATGGACACTGGAAAAGGGATTGCTTTTATGGCACATCAGACACGCCCACTATGGGATTTTGAAGATATAGGTGATTGGTGGACAAGAGCTGACTCAGATATAATTAAACCCATCATAGCAGTACCAACAACTGCAGGTACAGGTTCAGAAGTAGGAAGAGCCTCAGTATTTCTTAATGAGGAAAACTTAAAGAAGAAGATTATATTTCATCCTAAAATGCTTCCTGAAATTGCTATTTTAGACCCAGTTCTAACTGTCAATTTACCAAAAAATATTACTGCAGGCACAGGGATGGATGCACTAGCTCATTGCATAGAAGCATATTCCTCTCCTTTTTATCACCCTATGGCAGAAGGAACAGCTTTAGAGGGTCTAAGGTTAGTCAAAGAAAACATTCAAGAGGCTTATCACAACGGAAATAATATTGAAGCAAGAGCTCATATGTTAGTTGCATCGATGATGGGTGCAGCTTCGTTTCAAAAAGGTTTAGGAGCTATTCACTCGATTACTCATCCAGTTAACTCTTTATATAATACCCATCATGGAACTACAAATGGAACAGTTATGCCTTTTGTATTGAACTATAACCGCAACACAATTGAGGAAAAATTTATAAGATTGGCAAACTTTCTAGATATTAAAAATGGCTTTGAAGGTATTGTTAATTGGATTATTGGACTAAAAAAAGAAATGCAGATACCTGAAACTCTTAAAGATATGGGTGTAAATAATGGGGATGAAGTGAAATTGGCACCATTAGCTCAAGAAGATCCAAGTACAGGAGCTAACCCACTAGAGATGAGTGAAGAAAAATTTAAAGAACTCATTTCAAATTGTATTAAAGGACAATATTAAATCTTTATAAACTGTTGATGGGCTTTTTTCGATATTGATGCAATTACATCACCATTAGATTTGAAATCTAAAGGATTACCTTTCCAATCACTAATTATTCCACCACTTTCTTCAACAATATTAATTAAAGGAATATAGTCATAAGGCTTTAAAAAAGACTCCACTACTAGCGGTATTCTTTTTTCAGCTAAGAGTCCGTACTGCACACAGTCACCACCAAAAGTTGCATATTTAGTTTTTTTAATCAGGGTATTATATTTTTTATTTTTACTATTTGATTTGAAAGCGGTCATACCAGAGGTACTAAAATAAAGTTTCGATAAAGGCAGATTGTTTGAAGATTTATTAATTTTTTTTCCATTACAATAGGCACCGTTATCTCTTATTCCAATCCAGGTTTTTTTAATATCTGGACAATTAATTATTCCAATAACAGGAGTGCTCTCTATACATAGAGAAATTAATGTACCAAAATTACTATTACCATTGATGAAATTTTTAGTACCGTCTATTGGATCAATTACCCATAAGAATGCTGAGCTATTTGATTTATTTTTATATTCCTCACCAAATATTCCATGATCAGGAAATCTTTTATTAATCATTGATCGTAATTTTCTCTCAATTTCCATATCTATTTTGGTAACTGGTGACTTATCTGATTTAAAATTAATTTTTATACGATTTGATGGTGTCTTTTTTAAAATCTCCTCTGAAGTATTTGAGAGTTTTTTTGCAAAACTTAAATATGAAGATATATCACTGAGCTTTAAAGACATCTAAAAAATATATAGAAAAAAAGCACCACTACTAATTATTTTTAATTAATTTTATTTGTGAGTTTTTTAAAAATAATATCAAAATTTTCAGATGTTTGAGCACCACTAATAACAATTTGTTTGTTCACTATAAAGGTTGGTACACTATTAATACCCATTTTTCTTGCTTCTATTTCTTCATTAGCTAAAGGCTCAATATTTTCTTGATCTGATAAATAGGTTTTAAAATCCTCAGCATCAATTTGATGTTTTATCGCAATATGCAGTAATATGTTAGGGTCACCTATATCCTCACCATTTAGAAAATAAGACTCAAATAAACTATCTAATACATTTTCTTGAATACCTTGTTTATATGCTAATGCTAATAACCTATGGGAATTAAATGAATTTGGAGTTGTTAGAATAGAATCAAAGTTAAAATTAATCCCCTCTACAAGTCCTTCATCATAGATATTGTCATAGATTGTTTTTGCTGCATCGGCACTACCAAATTTAGAAATTAAATATTCCTGTCTATCCATACCGTCAGGTGGCATCCCGGGATTCAATTGAAAAGGTCTCCATGTTTGCTTGAACTCTAGATTTTTATGATTATTAATTGCTTTCTCTAATCGCCTCTTGCCAATGTAACACCAAGGGCAAACTGTATCTGAAAATATATCGAGCTTGATCATAGATTTATTAAAATATTCATGTCATAAAAAATCAAAAAATAATAGTAATTAAATTTCATTTTTATTATGAAAACAAAGTAACATTGAAATTAAAAATCTGTTAAAATTATAGATAGGAGATTCATATGTTAGAAAATTTTAATGGTATATTTTATTTAGTAATATTTTTAATTATTTTGGCCATGAACGCTTTTTACGCTTACAATTGTTTGTTTAACACTAAAAAATTTATAGGCAAATATGGTGTTGATGTGACCGCTGCATTTTTTGCAAGATTTGCTGGTGCAGTAATTTTAGGTGCTTTGTTTATGCAATTATACATTTTGTTCAGAGGAACTGCTGCAACATGGGCATTTTTTAATTTTATGTTTATTATCATGACCATAATAGCTATAGCAGCTTATTATACTGGTGAAGTCGATAAACTAGGCAGAACAGATCAATATTCAAGAGAGGGATATCTATCTACTGGTGGACTTGCAATTGGATGGGCTATTCTTTGCTTTGGACTTGCAGATAAAATTTATATTTAATGATTTCTGATAAAGTAAATAAATATTAAAGATGTTAAATACATTACAACGCTGTATGTAGCTGCTGGAATAATGTAAAGACCACCTCCAAAGACACTTGTGCCAACAAAAATAGCTAGAGTTCCATTTTGAAGACCGCACTCTAAAGAAATAGCTTTTTGTTGAGAGGAGCCAGCGCCAAACATCTTTGCCCAATAAAAAGCAATGATCATCATTATTATATTTAGAATAAGAACTATTAGTCCAGTTTGAGCAAAATATTCTAATAAATTTTCTCTTTCAGCCAAAATAGCCCCAATTAAAACTAAAACAAACAAAGCCGTTGAAAGAATTTTGGCAAATTTCTCTATCCTTTTTGTTAAATAAGATAAGCTTGCTCGAAAAGTCATTCCAATTAAAACAGGCAATGTCACTATCAAAAACATACTAATAGCAATTCCAGTTAAGGAGACTGTACCTAAAGAATTATCAGATATTAATCCCATTGAAACACCCAAAACTAAAGGAACAGATATAACGCTTAAAAGACTCATAACTGCAGTCAAAGATATTGACAATGCAACATCACCTTTTGCAAAAGATGTAAGAATATTTGAAGT
The DNA here is from genome assembly GCA_902526965.1 of uncultured Alphaproteobacteria bacterium. GTDB lineage: Bacteria > Pseudomonadota > Alphaproteobacteria > HIMB59 > HIMB59 > HIMB59. Next base: position 2,529 of record CABZMT010000022.1, on the reverse strand, counting down.
TACACCTCCTGGTGCAGCAGCAATTAGTATTATGCCTATAGCTAATTCAGGTTGAAGCGGCCAAACAAAAACAATTATTAAAGCGACTATTGGTAGAAAAATTAATTGGCTAATAAGTCCTATAATAAAATTCTTAGGTGTCTTTGCCACTCTTGCAAAATCTGAAAAGGTTAAACCTAATCCTAAAGTGAACATTATAAAAGCTAAGGCTAATGGAAGAATTACATCAGTTATGAAATTCATGGATAAATAATATCAAATACCCCAAATTATCATATCTCATAACCAAGGCTTTTTTCCTCATAATCCACTAGCTCTTCTGGATATCCCTCAGCTCTAAAGTTAATATTGTGTTTATTTTCAAGCCTTTTAACTACCATAGAGGACCAAGCACGATCACCAAAAGTTTTTCTTGCATCTTTGATAATGTCTAAAACAATGGGAGAAATTTCTAATTCAACTCCAAGTTTAGTTGCAAGGCTTTGAAATAGTTCCACATCTTTATCTACTAAGTCCATAGTAAAATTTATATTATAAGATCCGTTTAATATAACTTGACTCTCAGTTTCATGGACAAATGAGTTACCTGATGAAGCGGCAATGCCTTTAAATGTTTTTGCTAAATCTAAATTTGATTTACTGGCTATGGTCCAAGCCTCTCCTAATGCTACCAAGTGAACTGTAGCCAAATAATTAGTAATAACCTTCAATATAGAAGCACTTCCAAAATCACCTGTATACAATATTTTTCTTCCTAGACATCTTAAAACAGGCATAGCTTTATCAAATCCTTCTCTACTTCCTCCAACAAAAATAGAAATATTTCCAGTTGCAGCTCTATGACAGCCTCCACTTACAGGTGCCTCTAAGGCTATTGCATTCTTTTTTTGAATTAATGAAGCATGTCTTTTTAACTGACCATCCTCAGTTGTACTCATTTCAATCCAAATTTGATCTTTTTGTATAGTTTCTATAATACCCCCTTTAGACTCTAAAACTTCTGCACATATTTTTGGGGAGGGAAGGCAAGTTATCAAAATATCAGTGCTGATTACTAGATCTTGAATTGATTTAGCTGTGTCAGCACCCTTTAATTTAAACTTATCCATTAATTTATTATTTTTATCTAAAACTGTAATTTGGAAATTATTTTCAAGAAGGTTATTAGCAAGTTTTCCTCCCACATTACCTAATCCAATAAAGCCTATTCTCATTCTTACCCCCTTTAATATAAAAAAATTATTATTACTTTATTTTTCAATGTTAATATTTAATAATTTTTATAATATCAACTAATGTCAATATATCTTAGAACAGAAAAAATTATCCCAGATTGGACAGATTACAATGGCCATATGAATTTAGCCTTTTACATTCATTTATTTGATCAAGGGTGGGATGTACTACTGGACAAATTTAAAATGGGAGGAAAGTCAGCAAAAACTGAACAAAGATCAACATTTGCTGTAGAGTCTCATACTAAATATATACAAGAGGTTAAAGAGGGCGATGAGGTTGATATAAATTTATTATTTTTAGATCGAGACAAGAAAAGATTTGTTTATCAATTAGAAATTGTTAGTAAGAGTGGAAATTTTAGAGCAGCTACTTCAGAAGTATGCTCTCTTTACGTGGATTTGAGTATCCGCAAAGTTATCGAAATGGAAGATCACAAGTTAAAGTTAGTTGATGACTTTATATCAAATAACAAAAATAAATTTTCACCAATAGAATTTTACCTTTTAGATAAATTAAAAAAATAATGAAAATTGCTATTATCGGCTCTGGAATAGTAGGCCTAACACTTGCGCATACTTTGACAGAAAATAATATAGAAGTAACTATTTTTGAAAAAGAAAAAGACTCATTATCTCATGGAACTGGAAGAAATAGTGGTGTCATCCATTCAGGAATTTACTATAAACCTAATACTTTAAGATCAAATCTTTGTATTAAAGGGGCAAAATTAATGAAAAAATTTATTATTGATAATAATCTTTACATAAATAATTGTGGAAAATTATTACTCCCCAAAACAAAAAATGATATTGAAACTTTGAAATTATTATATGAAAGATCAAAGGAGGTGGGGGTTGAAGCTCAGAAATTAAATAGTATAGAAGATATTATAAGAATAGAACCAAATTGTAATCCTTTATATAATGATGCTCTTTTCATAAAAGATACTGCTATAGCAGATCCAAAAGAAGTATCTAATAAATTAATTGAGATTTTGAAAAAAAGAAATGTGATTATAAAATATGGTTTTAGGGTAGATGAAATATCATCAGAAAATACTTCTATCACCACAAAAGGTAATATTAATAAATTTGATTTTATTATTAATTCTGCAGGCTTGCACGCTGACCATTTAGCTAAAAAGGCAAATTTAGAAACTGATTATACATCTCTCCCCTTCAAGGGTAAATATTGGAAAATTAACTTTAGTGACAAAAATGAAATTCCTAATAGATTAATATATCCAGTACCTAATCTAGATTATCCTTTTTTGGGAATTCACACCGTATA
>CABZMT010000021.1 GCA_902526965.1 uncultured Alphaproteobacteria bacterium | reverse complement strand
CATTATCAATAAAAAATATATTATCTTTGAACAAATCTGCATGAATATTAATTCTTCTTAAATTTTTTGGAAAACTATCACTCAATTTATTAATATTGCTCAAAATATATTTATATTCACTAAGATTTACTTTTGACTCCTTTTCCAAAAATTGATTAGTTATGAGTTTCCATGAGGGTAATAACATCATGTTTTCTCTAAACAGTTCCTTGTTATCTCCAGATTGATGTAATTTCGCAATCGATTTTCCTAATGAAATCAGTTGCGCCTCATTGGGTCTTATTACTGGTTTGCCTTCAATAAAACTATAAATACAGCAAGATCTCCCTTTAACTTTAAATAAGTTTTCATTATTCAAAGATAAACTTAGAGGGCAAGACACTCCATTGTTATGAAATAATTTCATCAAATTATTAAAGTATGGTAGATCCTCTTCTTTGGTTCTTTTTTCAAACAGAGTTAATATAAATTTTTTCTCATTATTTAAATGAACTAAATAATTTGTGTTTTCTACACCTTCTTTTATACCCTCAAAATTTGTTATCTTCCCAATAGGGAGGAACAGTTCTTGTGCCTCAGAAAGAGATATTTGAGTAAAAACTGCCATTTGTATTTAACTTTAATGATAAAAATCTGATTGAAAAGATTCTTATTATAAGTCTGCGAGATTTTATGTTATTAGTTGATTGATTTAAGATCAGTAACGCTTTTGTTAAGCATTCTCGCTTTATTATCATCTGATATTTCAGAGAAATAATTAAAAATTAATTTATTAAGCTCAATTGAAGCTTGATTTTTTATTGATTGTACAGCAGATAGCTCTATTTGTTTTATTCTGTCAATTGAATTTTTTTCTTTTGATTGAATAGTTAAAGTAGTTTTATCAATTATCTTTTTTGAGATAGACTCGGACTGTTTTTTTGCATTTACAATAATTTCATCAATCTTATTTGATAGATCCTCTGTTTGTTTTTCTGCATCTTTTAATTTAGCTTCAGCTTCCGTAAAGGACTCTAAAGATTTATTGATATTTTCTTTTATTTCAGCAATTTTTGAGTCCAAGCCACCAATCATCATACTTTTAAATGGCTTAATCATTAAAATTATAAATGTGATAAAAGAGATTAATAACCAAAACTTAGGATCTTGAAATAAATAACTCATTATAAATTTATATTTCCTTTTTCTATATTGGTTACCTTCGAGATAAAGTCTGTAGCTGAGTCTTTTAATTGAGTGTTTAATTCAGATAATGCATCTTCCTTTTCTTTCTGTACTCTAGATTCGGTGAGCTTAATTTCTTGCTGAATCTTTTCCTCAGTCGCTTTAAGTAACCTCTCGCTTTCATGCAAAGCTTCATCTTTAGCATCATTTATTATCTGCGATGCTTGGTTCTTAGCTTCAGTAAGTTTTGCCTCATAGTTTTCAATTATTGACTCAGCTTTTTTGATTAATTCATCTTGTTTCGAGATATGTGATCTAACAAAATCATCTCTTTTGTTCAAAAAAGCTCTAATTTTAGGGAGTGTTATGTATGTTAGTACTGAAAACAGTATTACAAAAAATACACCCAGCCAAAAAAGCTGAGAAATAAAAAATTCTACTTGCTCTAATTGAGGCATAAGTTACTCAATCTCCTTAGGAAAATAATATTACTAAGGCTATAACTAATGCGAATAAAGCAATAGCTTCAACAAGGGCAAAACCCAACATTGTCATGGTAAAGACTTCATTTCTTGCAGCTGGGTTTCTACCAACAGCTGTAATAAATGCAGCAAAAACATTACCAATACCAATACCGGCACCGATCACACCAATCACGGCTAAACCTGCACCTAAATATTTAAGTCCTTCAACTAGTTCCATATTTACCTCCTTATGTACATCTAGTGTAAGTGTAAAGCGTCGTTAATATACAAACATGTTAATATCGCAAAGACATATGCTTGCAAAAATGCAATTAATATTTCTAAACCTGTTAAGGCAATTATAAATACTAATGGCAGAATTCCAAAAATTCCTAAAGCAGATACAAAACCTGCAAAAACTTTTAATAAAGTATGACCAGCAAGCATATTAGCAAAGAGTCGAACAGATAAACTTATAGGTCTAGATAAGTAAGAAATTATTTCTATTGGTATAAGGAGAGGGAGCATATAGATAGGTAAACCAGGAATTACAAAGAAGCTAAAAAACTTCACTCCATGTTTTACAAAACCTAAAACAGTAACAAAAATAAAAACACCCATGGCAAGTGCAAGTGTAACAATAATATGGCTAGTAAAGGTAAAACTATAGGGGATCATTCCAAAAAGATTACCAAAGAGAATGAACATAAATAAAGTAAATACAAGGGAAAAGTACCTCTTCCCCTCTTTGCCAACTGTGTCACTTAGCAAACTATTAATAAAACTAAAACCTAGTTCTGCTGCAACTTGCATCCTAGACGGGTAAAGATCACTCACAGAATTTGTTTTTTTTGATTTTAAAAAAGGTGCAGTAAAAAATATCAGTATAAATGCAGTTGTTACAGTCATCCATAAAGCCGAATTGGTAAATGAAATATCTAATCCAAACAGATTTATGTCTATTATTGGTTGAATTTCAAACTGTTTAAGGGGACTTTCGCCTTTGGCCATGAAAGTAATAAAACAGATTTATTTGGGATTTTCTATGCGACGTATAAGCCTGTAAATATTCAGCAAACCAGCAAAAAAACCCAGTATTATCAATGTTATTAACCCAATGGGTTTGCTGTCAAACACCTTATCTAAAAGCAAACCTATAATAACAGAAACTATTAAGGCACCTAATAACTCTGTTGAGATTCTATATGCAAAGCTAAGACCTTGCATCTTTGGTTGTTTGTCAGGCTCTTCATTATTGTCCATTATTCAGCGTACTTTACTGCTTCTTCTAATTCAACAGATACTATTTGAGAAATTCCCTCTTCAGGCATTGTTACACCATAAAGCCTATCTACTCGAGACATGGTCATTCGATTATGAGTAATAATTATAAATTTAGTTTGCACTTTTTCAGAAATTTCCTCAACCATACTACAAAATCTATCAACATTATTGTCATCTAAAGGGGCGTCAACCTCATCTAATATACAAAAAGGCGAAGGGTTCGCCATAAATACAGCGAATAATAAAGAAATCGCAGTTAATGCCTGCTCACCCCCTGATAAAAGAGTTATATTTTGCATTTTTTTTCCAGGAGGACTTGCAAATATCTCTAGACCTGAATTTAGTGGGTCTTCATCATTCTGTATAAGTTTTAAATAAGCTTTCCCTCCACCAAATAATTTGGTGAAGAGTCTTTCAAAATTTTCATTAACAATTTTAAAAGCATCTTTTAACCTTGTGACACCCTCTTTATTAATTTTATTTATTGCTTCGTGAAGCTTTTCAATAGACTCTTGAATTTCATTTTTATCTTTAATCGTTTCATTAACTTTTTCTCTTAATTTAACATATTCATCTTCAGCAAGCAAATTTACAGCACCAATTCTCTCTCTTTCGGCATTCAATCTCGAGACTCTTTTTTCTGCAGTCTCTAAATCTTCATCTTTCTTAAATTTTTCTACTTCATTTTCTAAATTTAACAAATCGACATTTATTTTTTCTCTACAAGATTGTGTGAGCTGAGCTAAGTTATTTGAATAGTTTGAAATCTCCGATTCTTTTCGAATTAACTCCTCTTTAACAACTGAGTAATTTTGTTCTTTACTTCTCAACTCTTTGGAGAGTTTTTCTAAAAGGTTTTCTTGTTCTTGTAATTCATTATCAAAAAGTTTTTTTTCACCATCTAGTTGATTAATTTTATTTAGTAAAAACTGTCTTTTACTATCAATATCTCCAGGATTATTCTCGGATACTTCTAATTCTTCCTTTGTAGTTTTTATTCTTTGATTTAAATCTTCAGTTTTCTGATTTGTGACTTCTAAAATTCTTTCCCATTCAATAATTTGCTTTTTGAGATCATTCAGTCTCTTTTCTTTTAATTCTGAGAGGATTGTAGAAATATTTGCTTCATATCTACTTGAAATAAAAAGGCCATCCCATCTCCACAAATTACCCTCTAAATCAACAATAGCTTGACCGATATCTATTTTACTATGATTTTCTGTTCCTTCTTTTTTTGTTGATACGATTGCTACATTTTTAAGTTTATTAATTACTTGTTTTGGGGCTTTTATTACATTTGAAGCTAACTCACATTTAAAATTGAATTTTTTTGTAGCACTCTCTCCTAAATGCTCACTCCAATAATATATATCATCTGGCTCAAGTGATGCCAAAAGCTCTTTACCAAAAATAGCAGCTATTGCATTTTCATATTTTTTATCAAACGAAATATTATTTAGTAGACTTTTATCAGACTGATTTATGGGTTTGTCACGATTTTCTGCTTCAAAATCCTTAGAGTACAAATCTTCAATATCTTTTTTTATTGTATTAATTTTATTAATGGTATCTTCAAATTGTTTTTGTTCGATTTGCAAATCTTGATTTAGTTGTCTTACTCGACGCTCTAGGTTTATTTTATGTTCTTCAAAACGTAATTCTTCTTGTTTTAGATTTTCTACAGTCATATTCAATCTATCAAGTTCGCTATTCAATGAGTAAGATTTTTCTCTCATCGGGGGAATTTTAACTTTTAAATCCTCATATGCTTGATCTTGGATTGATACATCACCTTGAAAGTCAGCAAGCTTAATTTTTATTTTGTCTTTTTCCTCATTTAGTTTTTCAATAATAAGTTGAAGTTCGTTTCTCTTAACAAAAAACACTGAAGCTTCAGCATTTTTGATTAAAGTTGATATATTTCTAAATCTTTCTGCTTCCTTAGCTTGCTTTTTAAGTACAGCTAATTGTTCTTCGTATGTCTCAATCACATCCTCTACTCTTAGTAAATTATTTTTAGCACCTTTTAACCTTAACTCTGTATCGTGCCTTCTAGACTGTAGACCTAATATTCCTGCAGCTTCTTCTAAAACCATTTTTCTATCTTCTGGTTTAGCCTGAGTAATAGCTCCTATTCTTCCTTGGCTAACAATAGATGTAGATCTTGCTGATGTAGATGCATCTGCAAAAAGTAATTGTATATCTTTTAATCTAACCTCTTTACCGTTTATAAAGGAATTTGTTCCCTCTCCCCTCCAGATCTTCCTAGCAATTTCTAATTGTTTGGACTCAAATTTATTTTCTAAATCGCTTCCTTCAATATTCACAAATAATCCTACCTCTGCAATATTCCATGAAGGACGGCTATCAGTACCATTAAAAATTAAATCATCAATTTCTTTACCACGAAGCTGTTTAGCAGAGACCTCACCCAAACCAAACTTAATTGCCTCAACAATATTTGACTTTCCACAACCATTAGGACCTACAATGCCAGTAAGCCCATTTTTTATCTCAAAATCTGTAGGCTCAACAAAAGATTTAAAACCTTTAATTGAGAGTTTATGTAAAGATAACAAATTAATTATTCAATTTATTTTTTATTATTTTTATAAATTCTGAAGCTGGCCTATTGCCTTGAACTTTTTCTCCATTAATTAAAAATGTTGGTGTGCTCTCAACTCCAAAAATATTTTGAGCATCAACTTGTAGAGATAAAAGTCTATTGTGGGAGTCCTCATCTTTTAAACAAGATTGCAACTCTTCATCTCCAAGTCCATGTTGTAATCCATAACTATTGAGTAGTTCAATTATCTCTTCTCCTGAACTTGCTTTTGTCCAAACGTCATAGTTTCCATAAACAGAGTCTACGTAGCTTGGACGAATACCTTCGTTGCAATTTGCTACTATTGTTGCGTAAAAAGCGGCTTGGTTTAATGGAAAGTCAATTAAGTAAAAATTAATATTCTTGTGTACATTGCTTTCTTTTAATTCTTGAAGTGTTTTGTTATGAAATTCAGCACAATGCGAACAGCTAAATGAAGAAAACTCAATTATATCAACCGTATTTTCCTCTAATGACTCAATTAAAGGCTTTATACTATTGTCATCAATATATTGTTTATATTCGTAATCTTTCGATGTTGCCGAGTTTAAAAAAAGCACTCCCCAAACAAGTATTAAACTAATTATTCTCATATAACTTTTTATTAATATTTTCAAAAATAGATCTTACTTCTTGATCTTTTATATCATTAAATTTTTGATTATTAAGAGTTTTTCTAGAAGCTTTGTTGGACAAGTTAGTATTATTATCAAACTTTGAATTACTATGAGAAAGGTCTTGAAAAAATACGATTTTATTTACTTTTGCTCCAGTCACTTCCTCTATTTTTATAATAATTTCATTTGTATTTGAGTGCATCTCAAATGATTTACTAGGGTTAACTCTGAATTCAAATATAACAGATTCTATTCTATTGTTAATTATAGTTTTTTTTAATTTAACAAATTTATTATTTTTGCCAAAAATATACTCCCAATTTTTAAGAAGAAGAGTATTTATTTTTAGTTTTTTTTTATTTACTTTATTAACTAGATGAAAAGCAATGTCATTGAGTTTGGAGAATTTTTTCATAAAAATAAATTTATTCCTTTAATCCTACATTGGTTTAAAAAAAATCAAAGAAACTTATATTGGAGAACAAATAGAGATTTATATCTAACTTACTTATCTGAAATTATGCTTCAACAAACTACTGTGAAAACAGTAGAAAACAAAATATTAGAAATAATAAATATTTTTCCAAGTTTTAATTCCTTTAAGAATAAAAAATTAGAACAATTACTCAAAGTTTGGTCAGGTTTAGGTTACTACAACAGGGCAGTTAATTTATTCAAAGCAGTAAAAATTATTAACGATAAATTTAACGGAGTCTTACCAGATAATAGGGATTCGCTAATTTCTTTACCTGGTGTTGGCACATACACCTCAAGTGCAATATTAGCTATAGGCCATAACCAAAAAGCATTCCCTATTGATGTTAATGTAAAAAGATTAGTAGAAAGAATATCTGGTACTGAATTTAAAGATAAAGAAGTTGAGAGTATATTAAGTATGGCTTGTAAAAGTAAGATTTCCTATAGAAGTTTAGCTGAGTCTATGATGGATTTTAGTTCCATAATTTGTAAAAAAAATAATCCTGATTGTGATAAATGTAAATTTTCTAATTTTTGTAAATCAGCATTTCAAAAGTTTGAAAATAATCAAAATACAAAAAAAATTAATAAGAAAATAGACTTCTATATATTAAACTCCCCTTTACACATTTGTTTTATAAAAAAACCAAAATTTCAATTTTACAAAAATTTTATCCATTTACCTTCAAATTTGGATGATGAATTTATTTCAAACATAAAATTAAAAAAAAAGGAAAAGATTAAAAGTTTTAAATTTGTAATTACAAATAACCTTTTTCAAGTTAACGTTTTTAAACTAAATCAAAAAAAATATAAAATTGCTAATACAGTATGGATTGAAAAGATAAAAACAAAAGAACTTGCTTTACCAACATTATTTAAAAAGATACTTAACTAACCTCTCATCTTTTTTCTTATCATATCTATAGATATTAAATTCTTTTTTTTATCTTCGTAATGCCAGTAATCCCATCCATTAAAACTTGATGTCTTATTTACTTTTGCAGCTATTTTATGAATTGATCCTCTATCATTTTTGTATGTTATGCTTCCATCTGGAAGCACAGTAGCTTTATAGTTTTTGTTATTATTATAAAGTATGGTTCCTGGTTTTAAGTGACCATTATCAATTAAACTTGCAAAAGGTATTTTTTGAACTGGTTTATCTTTTTCATTAACTTCTAATAAATTATTTTTTAGAGGTTTAATTTTTTTTAATCTTTTTTCAGCTAAATTAAAATATTCTTTATCCTTTTCAAAACCTATATAATTTCTACCTAAATATTTTCCCTCAGCACAAAAACTTGCCGTACCCGCAAATGGCTCTAAAATTAGATCTCCTTGAATTGACGATTGAAGTATTATTTTTTTCATTAAAGCTAAAGGTTTTTGGGTAGGGTGGGCTGTTTGGTTTGTTTTATTTTTAATTCTTTCTTTACCTGAACAAATCGAAAAATTCCAAATACTTCTCTCTTGTTTATCCTCGTTTGCAACTTTTAAAGTGTGATAATTAAATTGGTATTTTGACTTAGGTTTTTTTGAACACCATATAAGAGTTTCATGAGCATTTGTAAGTCTTGTTGCCCTGAAATTTGGTAAAGGATTTGATTTAGCCCAAATTACATCATTCAAAATCCAAAAGTTTAGATCTTGGAGAATTTTCCCAATTCTAAATATATTGTGATAAGACCCTATAATCCATAATCCACCATCTGGCTTTAAAACTCTTTTACACTCAAGTAAATATGAAAGAGTAAATTTATCATAGCTAGCGTAATTATCAAATTTGTCCCAATCTTGATTTACTCCATTGACAACGGAATGGTTTGGTCTAGTTAAAACTTTATTTAGTTGCAAATTGTAAGGGGGGTCTAAAAAGATTAAATCTATAGTGTGGTCTTCAATTTTTTCAAATAGATCAATGCAATCACCTAAGTAAAGACTATTTTGTTTTAACACTAAAGAATCTTATTACTATTAAAGAATCATGGGTAAAAAAAGCATTCTAGTCTGTTGATAACTAAGTAGATAACTTTTTGATAAGTTTACTTACTGGTTGATAAGTTGTCCGATGAAATTTACTGACACCATGTGAATAAATAGCATCTAAATGATTTTTAGTTCCATAACCTGCATTTTTATTCCACTGATAAACATTATCTTTTGAATGAAGTTTAGTGATTAATTTGTCCCTATATACTTTTGCAATAATAGATGCTGCAGAGACTTGATTTATTTTATCGTCAGCTTTGACCAGGGATTTTACTTTATAATCCTCCATGCCATTTGGAATAAACTTTCCGTCAATAACAACTATATCCGTTTTTTTAGATAACAAAATAATTGATTGCTTCATACATTGCAAAACTACATTGTGAATATTAAATTTCTCAATAAATTTTTTTTTACCGACAATAATTTGATAATTAAAATTAAATCCCTTATTTAATTTGAAATAATTATAAATTTCCCCTCTTTTTTTCTTATTTATTTTTTTTGAGTCAATAACATCAAAAGGAAGTTCTTGAAAGAAAGAATTTTGAGATCTAAATGCACAAATTATTGCACTTCCAACAAGAGAACCTCTGCCAACTTCGTCAACACCAACGACATATTCACTCATCAAGTCTTGGTATCAATTCGATAAAATTACATGGTTTGTGTCTAATATCTAATTGATGAAAAAGGATATCATTCCAAGCATCTCGAACAGCAGAAGTAGATCCAGGCAAGCAAAAAATATAAGTTTGATTTAATAAAAAGGCACTCGCTCGAGATTGTATGGTTGAAGTTCCAATTTTTTCATAACTGAGTTGTCTAAATAATTCACCAAATCCTGGTATTTCAATTTGAGATATTTTTTTCAAAGCATCAATTGTATTATCTCTTCCCGTTAAACCTGTTCCTCCTGTTGTAATTATAACATCGTTTTCAACAGAGTTAGTTAAGCCTTTAATTATAGGTATAAAGATTTCTGGTTCGTCTTCGATAATTTGATAATGAGAAACATCATGTCCTTTTTGAAGTATTAGATCCTTTAATGTGTTACCAGATTTATCATCGCTCTCTTTTCTTGTGTCCGATAAAGTAATGACGGCAATATTTATTTTTTTAAATGTTATTGTTTTATCAATCATTAATCAAAATCGTATTAGTTTCTATCAGTTCATCAGCATAATCAAAAGAATTATGATTTATTAATTCATAAATAACAAGATTAGTTAGAACTCGCTCTACAAATAATCGAGTTTCTCTTGATGGAATAGATTCAATCAAAAGGAAGCTATCATTATTAAAAGTAGTTTTTTTCATCCATTTTGAAAGATTTCCGGGTCCAGCATTATAAGAGATTAGTGCTTTTAATAAATCACCCTCTATATAATTTATGGATAATAAATTTTGTAAATAAAGACTTCCTGTTTCGACGTTAATTTCAGGATTATACAATATTCTAGGATTTGACTTAAATTGATGTTTTTTATTTACCATACGAGCTGTGGAGGGAAGAATTTGCATTAATCCATATGCACTTTTCCCACTTTTTGCAAAAGCGCTAAATTGAGACTCCTGTCTTATCATGCTTATTATAATAGTTGGATCTATGTCGTTGAAATTATAATTTTGAATCCATTTTGGTGTTGGGTAAAGATAATCTATTGGCGCGTCATCTTTAAATAAATATTTTGCTGTCTTAATTTGAAGGGAACTCAAGTCATTTTTAATAGAAAAATTTAAAATGAGTCTTTTAAATCTATCATTAGAAATATTTTGAAGTCTATTTAACTCAATCTCTGCAATTGGCAGTTCATCAATGTCTATTAATGCCTGAATTCTCTTACCTAATTTTGTATTTAAAAATGAGTCAAGATCCGAGTTCATTACAGAACTGTTTAATTCAAAGTCCTGAATGGTCTTATCAATTATTCTACAAGATAAAATCGAATAAATATTAAAACTTGGCCCACAAGATTTATTTAAAGCCTCTAATGAAGCTTTAAAAGTAATTATATCTTTAGCATCTTTTGTTGACGATAAAAATGACCAGTATGCTCCAGCATCGCTGAGCCATTTGTTATCTGAAATTTTTGAGAGTATTAAAAACTGCCTTGAAGCTTTTTGATATTTACCTTTTCTATAATACGAAAGACCCTTAATCCACAAGCCTTCAGAGTAAGGTTGACTTAAAAATGCCTCATCGTTAAGTACTTTAATAGCCTTATCATCTAAATCTGCGAGATAATACCCATTGGCAATTTTTGATAATAAAAATGACTTCTCTTTTTGATTAAAATATTTAATGTGGTGATTCAAATATTCTAAAGCTCCAGTTGGCCATCCTCTACCAACTCTTGATCTCACAGTGTTATAAATACTAATTTTTTTTGAGTAATTTTTATTTGAAAATATTTTATTTGATTTACTTGAATTGGTAGCTTTTGTTTTATCTTTTTGAAAGATTTCACTAAAGAAGGGGTATGAATTTTTTTTTGGTCTTTTTGCTCCATCTGGCATCCTACGCACACCTAATTTATAAATCCTTCGCGCTTCATATTGATCACTGTATTCACTTAACCAATCTCGTAGTTCTAAAAAACTGGATCGATGTGCTGTTGGATGGAGGAGTTTTAAAGCTTGAACATGACCCATGAGTATTAAATCATCAAGTTTTGCAATGTTTTTATCACCTTTAGCAAAATTACCATCTCTGTAATCGTTAAAAATACTTTTGTAGAGACCTATATCTTTTGAACTAAGGGCAAATACAGTTTGTGAGTAAAAAAGTGAGATTAATATGAGAACAATTTTCATTTCTAACCACCTAGTTGTTTTTTTATTTCTTTTAAATCTTCCCAAGCATCTTTTTTAAGATCTGGGTTATTAATAAGTAAAGATGGCTCATAGAGCACACGGCATTTTTTTGGGACTACGTCATTTGGAGTATTAAAGTCAAACCACTTACCTCTAAGAGACATTGAGGATAAATCTGCAGCTAATAACATCTTAATGCAATAATTTGACATAATTATTAAATATTTTGGATTAATCAATTCAATCAAACGATAATTTATCAATTGTAAAGTTGTAATCATTTTATGATCATTCTCAAACTCACCTAT
>CABZMT010000020.1 GCA_902526965.1 uncultured Alphaproteobacteria bacterium | reverse complement strand
AATTCATCTGACAGCAGAGTTCTCAGTGGGGTAGGTTTTGTTCCCAAGGTAAATATAATAGGAAAAGTTTGGTTTATCTGGTTTTCAGTTGATACAGATTTTTCAATTTCAAAATTTTGGAATTTACCTCTACATATCAGGTATGATAGGCTATTTAATATTATCAAATAAATATTTTGAATAAGGCACAATTTTTCAAAACTCTTAAAAGCCTTAAGGGCTTCGATAAAAGTTTGCAACATGATAGTTTTGAAAAATCAAAAAAAAATTCTGATAAACCATTTCAAAAATATGAGTTCTTAGGTGACAGGGTTTTAGGTTTAGTGATATCAGAATATTTGATTGCTACTTTTTCTCATAATACACTTGATGAAATTTCAAGAAGATTTATTCATCTTGTAAATACAAATACTTTAGCAAAAATATTTAAAAAATATAACTTAGGTGATATTTTCAAACATCAGCTTGACCCCAACTCAAATAAAAATTCTGTATACGCCGATGCTTTAGAGTCTTTGATTGGATTTTCATATACGAGAAAAGGTTTAGATTTTTCAAAAAAATTAATAATGGAATTATGGCAAGATGAATTAAATACTCTTCCTCAAAAAGATCCTAAAACATTTATCCAAGAATATTGTCAAAAAAAATATAAAACTATTCCTCACTATAATCTAATTGAAGAAGCTGGCACAAAACACAAACCTAAATTTATAGTGTCTTTAAAAGTTAATGACAACGAAGTAGAGGCAGAAGGAATTTCTAAACAAAAAGCAGAAATTTTAGCAGCAAAAAAAATGATTAAGATCATCAATAACTTGAATAAATAAATAATTGTTTAAAACTGAAGCAATACTAACAAAAGTCGAAAATTTTAAAGAAAATCATTTAAGTGTTTCAGTTTATTCGTCTGAGCATGGCCAAAAATCTCTTGTTGTTTTTGGAGGAAAGTCTAAAAAAAAAAGCACTAATTACGTAAAGGGTGGATTTAATAATATTGAATTTGATAATAATAATGTTTGCCTTTCCTCCACATCTATTAATTCTTTTAAATGGTTTTTATTTTCAAAATATGAGCTAAAGGCAATCGATTATATTTGTTTTTTAATAAATAAGTTACTTTTTTTAGCTGATCAAAATTCTAATGTTATAAATTACTATTTGTTATTAATGTCTAAAATGAACGATAGGTCTAACTATCTTTCAGAGCTATTATTATTGGAACTTGAAATCTTAAAAACCTCAGGCTATCAACCTGATTTCAATCAAAGTGTTTTAGAAAAAATATTTAATTCTTATAATGTGAATAATTTGCGAACTAATGAGGATATTTACGAATATTTGAAAAACAATAAGGATCACCAATCGGTTTTTTTTGATTTTATGAGCAGAATAGTCAACAGAGTATTGATTAATTTGAATATTAATTTACCTTTTTCTAGAAATGAAGTTGCCAAGAAAAATTGAAACAATCTATATAGCCTCAGATCATGCAGGTTTTAGGTTAAAATCGTTTATTATCAAAGAATACCTTGGCAAAAAAAAATGTAATTTTGTAGATTTAGGGACAAATTCAGATGTATCCGTTGATTATCCAAAATTTGCAAAAACATTATGTAAAAATATCAATAAATCCAGCATGGGTATCTTGATCTGTGGTTCAGGAATAGGAGTAAGTATAAGTGCAAATAGGTATAAGCACATTAGAGCTTCTCTTTGTCATAATGCACAAACAGCAAAAATGACTAGAAAACACAATAATAGTAACGTTATTTGTTTAAAAGGAAGATCTTTTGTAAAAAAAAATATTTTTGCTATGCTCAACGCCTATTTTAAAACAGAATTTGACAAAGGCAGACATTTAAGGAGAATATCACAACTATGACACTCAGTGAAAATTTTTTTTCTAGTAACCTAGAACATGCAGATAAAGACTTATACCAAAGTATTTCACAAGAACTATCAAGACAGCAAAATCAAATTGAATTAATTGCTTCTGAAAACATTGTTTCTAAAGCTGTTCTTGAAGCTCAAGGTTCAATCATGACCAACAAATATGCTGAGGGTTATAGCGCAAAAAGATACTATGGCGGATGTGAGTTTGTAGATATAGCTGAAAATCTTGCTATCGATCGTTTAAAAGAATTATATGGATGTAATTATGCCAACGTCCAACCTCACTCAGGAGCTCAAGCTAATCAAGCTGTATTTTTAGCATTAATTAAACCTGGAGACACAATCTTAGGAATGTCTTTAGACGCTGGTGGACACTTAACTCACGGCTCACGACCTAATCAATCTGGAAAATATTTCAATGCTATTCAGTATGGCATTAAACCAGAAACCTCTTTAATAGATTATGATGAAGTAGAACGTTTAGCAGTCGAGCATAAGCCTAGCATGATAATTGCCGGTGGCTCTGCTTACCCAAGAAATATTGATTTTAAAAAATTCAGAGAGATTGCAGATAAAGTTGGATCATACCTACTAGTTGATATGGCTCACTATTCTGGTCTTGTCGCTGCAAAAGAATACCCAGATCCACTGCCACACGCGCACGTGGTCACATCTACTACCCATAAGACTATAAGAGGTCCAAGAGGGGGAATGATACTTTGTAATGACCTAGATCTTGGAAAGAAGTTCAATAGTTCTGTTTTCCCTGGTCTACAAGGTGGGCCTTTAATGCATGTGATTGCAGCCAAAGCAGTTGCTTTTGGAGAAGCTCTTCAACCTGAGTTTAAAAGCTATATTCAACAAGTTAAAAAGAATGCCTCAATTCTAGGCGAAGTACTTATGTCAAATGGAATAGATATTGTTACTGGTGGCACAGACTCTCATATGGTCTTAGTAGATTTAAGATCAAAAAACGTAACTGGTAAGGATGCTGAAGAAAGCTTGGAGAGAGCTGGAATGACTTGTAATAAAAATGGTGTTGCAAACGATCCAAATCCCCCAACTATTACCTCAGGTATTAGATTGGGATCTCCAGCTGCAACAACAAGAGGTTTTAAAGAAGAAGAGTTTAAATTTATTGGAGAAAAAATTTCAACAATAATTAATAATCTCTCTGTATCTAATTCTGATATTTCTATGCTTGAAAGTTCTATTAATAAGGAAGTTCAGGACCTTTGCTCTAAGTATCCAATTTATTAGACCTGATGAAATGTCCTTTTTGTATTGACAAAAACAAAGAGACATCTGTTTTAGACTCAAGACCCTCGGAAAATGGCTCTGTTATAAGGAGAAGAAGAATCTGCATAGATTGTAAAGGTAGGTTTACTACTCATGAAAGGATTCATTTCAGAGAGATAGTAGTTGTTAAAAAAGATGGAGATAAAGTAAATTTCGATAGAGACAAAATAGCAAAGTCTGTTGAATTAGCACTGCGCAAAAGACCTGTAGATACAGACACTAAAGAAAAATTAATTTCTAGAATTGTAAATGATGTTGAGGGCATGGGTGAAAACGAAATTAGCTCCAATGTAATTGGTGAGTCTGTTATGAAAGCTCTTTTTTCAATCGATAAGGTTGCGTATGTTAGATTTGCTTCTGTCTATAGAGACTTTCGTGAGACTAAAGATTTTGAGCAATTTTTAGACACAATAGACAAAAAGTAAAATTTGGTTAATCAAAATCACCTTAATTATCTTCAAAGTGTGAATAATTTATCAATTAGAAATATTGGACTTACAGGAAAAAACCCTTCAGTTGCATGTCTGATTGTAGATTATTCTAAATCATCGAAAGGGATAATTCTTAGCTATGGTTTAACTTCAAAAAATGGAAGACCTCATGCAGAAATTAATGCTTTAAAAAAAATATCACGTAATAAAATAAATCATAAAACTGTCATGTATATTAGCTTAGAACCCTGTTTTAAAAAAGGTGGTTGTTGTGCTAAATCAATTGTTAAAGCTGGTATTAAAAAAGTTTTTATCAGTTCATTAGATCCAAATCCAAATATAAAAGGCAAGGGAATTGATTTTTTAAAAAAACAAAAGATAAAAGTTTTTCATTCATTTAAATTGACAGATAGATTTAAGATAATTAATAAATTTTTTTACACTCGTAAAACTTTAAATAGACCCTTCATTACTCTTAAAATCGCAATCTCCGAAAATGGTTTTAGTAAGAGCCCAACTCATAAAAATATAACTTCTCATCAAACTCAATATTTTATGCATAGTCTAAGATTGTCTCATGATGCTATTGGTGTTGGTATGAATACGGTGTTAGATGATAAGCCAAAATTAACATGTAGGTTAGAAGGTGTTTCAAAAAATATTGATAAATTAATATTCTCAAATAAAGAAATTAAATTTAAGAATTATAAGTTGATTATAGTTGACTATAAAAAAACGATTACTGAAAATTTCTCTTTATTTAAAAAATTGAAAACCCAATCTATCCTTATCGAAGGTGGACTTAAAACTTTTAAATACTTTCTTAATTGTAATTTATTTGATGAGGTTATAGTCTGCCAATCAAACAAGACTATAAAAAATGCAAGTAAAAAATATTTTTTATCAATGAAATCAATAACAAATAATCTCAAATTAAAGTCTTCTTTTAAGTATGGAGAGGATATTATTTATAAATTTACAAACTAATGTTTAGTGGAATAATTCAATCTCAAGGTAAAATCAAAAAATTGACAAGAGAAGAAAAGTCATTAGTGGTTGAAATCCAATCTTCACTAAAAGGATATAAGTTAGGTTCTTCAATATGTTGTTCTGGAATTTGTTTAACAGTTACATCAAAAAAAAGAAATGCTTTTAAAGCAGATATTTCATATGAAACAATGAATAAAACCAATGCTAAATATTGGAAAGTTGGAAAAAAAATAAACTTAGAAAAATCTTTAAAAGTTGGTGATGAGATTTCTGGTCATTTTGTTTTTGGTCATATTGACTCGACTTGCTCTGTTGAAGAATTATATAAAATTGGAAATAGTTGGTTTTTATCTTTTATTTTTCCAAAAAATCTTAAAAAATTTATAGTTCAAAAAGGGTCAATATCTTTAAATGGTATTTCTCTTACAATAAATAATGTTAAAACAAATAAATGTCATTGTATGATCATACCTCATACCTATAAACATACAGATATTAATACGTATAAGAAAAATGAAATTTTAAATCTTGAAGTTGATATGCTAGCAAGATACGCTCACTCCTCAAAAACATAGCTTTTTAAATTAATGTCAGATTTTACAAATATCGAAAATATTATAGATGATGCTCGTAATGGTAAAATGTATATTCTGGTTGATAGTGAAGATAGAGAAAATGAAGGTGATTTAATTATACCTGCCTCTCTTTGCAAACCAGAACATATCAACTTCATGGCAACATATGGAAGAGGCTTAATTTGTCTTTCTATATCAGAGACTAGAGCTGATGAATTAAAACTGCCTTTAATGAATCCAGATAATTGGAAGAAGAAGACCACAGCATTCACCATTTCAATTGAGTCTAGTACCAACATTACAACAGGTATTTCTGCATTTGATAGAGCAGAAACAGTCAGTGCAGCAATAAATCCAAATTTTAAACAGGGAGATATTGTTAGTCCCGGACATGTATTCCCTCTAATTGCATGGGACGGAGGAGTGCTAACAAGGGCAGGTCACACGGAAGCTGCTGTAGACATATCTAGACTAGCTGGATTAAATGACTCTGCTGTAATTTGTGAGATCATGAACGATGATGGTAGCATGGCAAGAGTTCCAGACCTAATACCTTATGCAAAAAAACACTCCATAAACATAGGCACTATCCAAGATTTGATTGCGTATAGAATTAAAAACGACTTACTCATAAAAAAAATTTCTGAAAAGCAGCACCAAATTAAAAATGTCTACTCAGATATTTTTGAATTCAATGTATTTGAAAATACAATTGATGGATTACACCACGCAACTTTACACATAGGAGATTTATCCAAACAAGACAGCGTAATGACAAGAGTTCATCCTGTTCAAGGTTTTGATGATATAATTATGAATTTTAATAATCCAAAAACAAAAGACTTACATGCCTCAATTGAAAAAATAAAATCTCATGGATCTGGAATAATAGTACTCATTAATAATCCAATACTGGGAGATCTTGGAAAATTATCTAATGATGAAAAAGTAAAATACTATGGTTTAGGAGCTCAAATACTTAAAAATTTCTCAATTAATAATATTTCTGTTTTGTCTAACTCACTTGGAGAAGATTTAGATTTAGGAATTTATGGATTAAAAGTAAATAAGATAGAGAGCCTTTAACCATGAATAATTCAAAATTAAATATAAAAATCATTGTTGCCGATTATTATAAAGAAATAACAAACCCATTAACAAAATCTTGTATTAAATTCCTTGAAAAAAATAATCTCAAATACGAAATTTTAATTGTTCCCGGTGTTTATGAAATACCTCAAATGATAAAATGGAAAATAAAACCAAATAACTATAATTTATTTATTGCTCTTGGATGTGTTATTAAGGGCCAAACTTATCATTTTGAAGTTATATCTGACTCTGTTGGAAAGGCCCTTTTAGATATTGTAAATCAAAATAAAACTACTCTTATATCTAATGGAATAATCAATGCATACAACAAGCCCCAAGCTTTAAAAAGATCAAAAAATGATAACAAAAATAAAGGGCATGAAGCAGCAAGTGCAATGGTTAAAATGATTAAATGCTTAATTTAAATAAAAACACTAGACTATTTTTTTTTCAATTTATATTTCAAAGAAATTATTCCACTGATTTTGAGTTAGATGAATTCATCAAACAAAATATTAAAAAAAGACCCTTTAACAAAAAAAAATTATTCTCTTTAAATGATAGCTTTAACTCTAATCTTGAGAAAATTAAGGGTTTGATAGATTCTAAAATTTTAGAAAAAACTAATAAAATAACTGTTTTTCTACTTTATGCTTTTTGTTCTGAATATCTTTTAAATAAGGAGAAAAAAAAGATATTAATGAGTGAATATATCAAGCTTTCTAAGGATTTTCTTACTCAAGAAGAGGTAAAATACTTCAATTATTTGTTAGATGATGCCTCTAAAAAAGCACCTTGAAAATAAAATAGAAATAGATTAACAACTTACCATGTCTCAAATACAGTACTTACAAATAGTAATATTTGCTGCAATAGCGGCAATTGCTTTCGGAATATTCACAACTAACAAAATTCTAAGTTTACCTAAAGGCACAAAAAAAATGACAACAATTTCCAGTGCCATTCAAGAAGGAGCTAAAGCTTATCTTAACCGTCAATACACAACTATAGCAATTGTAGGTATTGTTATATTTTTTGCTTTTTTTTTAATACCATTTAAACATATTTATGATGTACCTGTTGGTTTTCTGATAGGTGCAGTTTTGTCAGGCCTTGCTGGCTATATAGGTATGAATGTCTCTGTGAGAGCAAATGTAATAACAGCTCAAGCAGCAAGCTCTTCTTTAAAAAAAGGTCTTTATGTAGCTTTCAATGCAGGAGCAGTAACAGGATTGTTAGTTGTCGGACTGGCTTTAGCAGGCATAGCTGGATATTTTATGATACTATATTATGGATTTGGAAGAACAGGAAGAGAACTTATAGAACCGTTAGTTGCTCTTGGTTTCGGATCTTCATTAATTTCAATATTTGCAAGATTGGGTGGCGGAATTTTTACAAAAGGCGCAGACGTTGGAGCTGATCTGGTTGGAAAAGTAGAAAAAAATATTCCAGAGGATGACCCAAGAAATCCAGCGGTGATAGCAGATAACGTTGGAGATAACGTTGGAGATTGTGCAGGTATGGCAGCAGACTTATTCGAAACTTATGTTGTTTCGATTGTTGCAACAATGGTTTTAGCTATTATTTTTCAAGGAACAGTTAGTGAACTAACTATTTATCCATTATTAATCGCAGGTTCTAGTATTTTAGCTTCTATCATTGGCTCTCAGTTTGTATCAATATCCACTCCTAAATCTTCAATTATGGGAGCATTGTACAAAGGTTTTTTTATGACATTATTTATTTCTGTAATTTTATTTGCACTTATTACTCAGTATTCAATTGGCTTTGATCAATTTTTCCAATTAGGAAATAAATGGTACAATGGAATGGATTTATTTCTTTGTGCAGTTTACGGTTTAGTAATAACTTTGGCACTTGTTTTTATTACAGAATATTACACTAGTACTGAATATAGACCTGTAAAAAGTGTTGCTGAAGCATCTCAAACTGGTCATGCAACTAATATTATTCAAGGACTAGCTATGGGGATGGAGTCTACAGCAATACCTGTTCTAATTATCTGTGCTGGAATAGGCTTAACTTTTTCAACTGCTGGACTTTTTGGTATAGCAATCGCAGTTACTTCAATGTTGGCTCTTGCCGGAATGGTAGTTGCTCTAGACGCATATGGACCTGTTACAGATAATGCAGGTGGTATTGCTGAAATGTCAGGCTTGAATAAGAGAGTTAGAGAAAGAACAGATGCTCTAGATGCTGTTGGAAATACCACAAAAGCTGTGACCAAAGGATACGCCATTGGGTCTGCTGGGTTGGGTGCATTAGTTTTATTTGCTGCATATACAGAAGACTTAAAATTCTTTAATCAAGAAACAGGAAATAATGCTTTCGATGTATCTTTTGATCTTTCAGAACCTTATGTGATAATTGGATTATTATTAGGTGGGCTTCTTCCTTTTTTATTCAGTGCTTTGAGTATGACCGCAGTTGGAAGAGCTGCTGGTTCAGTTGTTTTAGAGGTTAGACAGCAGTTTAAAGAAAAAAAGGGAATAATGTCTGGTAAAGAAAAACCAGACTATGGCAGGTGTGTTGATATACTTACAAAAGCAGCCATTAAAGAGATGATCATTCCATCTTTATTACCCGTACTTTCGCCGGTTATTATTTTCTTTGGTGTTTACTCCCTTACAGGAAGCGTTAATACTGCCTTTCAAGCACTTGGAGCTCTTTTAATTGGAGTTATTATCACTGGTTTCTTCGTAGCTATATCAATGACCGCAGGTGGCGGTGCATGGGATAATGCAAAAAAATATATTGAAGATGGTAATTTAGGTGGAAAAGGTAGCGAAACTCATAAGGCTTCTGTTACGGGAGATACTGTAGGCGATCCTTATAAAGATACCGCAGGCCCTGCTGTTAACCCAATGATTAAAATAACAAATATTGTATCAATACTATTGCTATCAATAGTTGTTCACCTAAACATTATTTAATTTAAGTCAATTTCTTCAACGGACCTTAAAATATTATTTTCAAATTTTAGTTTTAAGGTCTTGTTGTAAACAGTTTGCTTGAAAGCAGCTATTCCTTTTTTTTTATCGGTTCTATAAATCCACAAATCTTCAAGGTTTTCTTTTATTAAAGGGGGACCAATAATAGTTATTATATCTTCTTTTGAGTAATCTATTTTTTGATAATTTTCTTTGATTTCATTAAGACTATTTTCTGAAATACCAGAAAAATAGACATCTTTTGAGCAAGAAAATAAAATTATTGAGCACATAAGGGCTAAAAGAGTTTTATGAATTTTTAAAATATTCACAATAAAAACAAATAAGGTATAAGTTTCTTTAAAGCAATAAAAACATACATGAATAAGTATTTAATTAATCTTGATCTTCACGGTGGTGACTTTGCACCAAACTCAGTTCTAGAAGGGGCAAATATTGCTAAAACTAATAATCCATCTATTAACTTTAATTTACACTCAGAAAAATCTGTTTATGAAAAATTTAAACCAGTATTTTCAGACTTATTTGATAACTCTTATTGGATCCAATCTCAAAACTTTATTTCCCCAGATATGAAACCTAGTGATGCATTAAAAAAAGATAATCGAAACAGTTCAATGTCTAATGCTATTTTGAATTTAAAAGAGGATAAAAATCAAATAAGTATTTCAGCAGGGAATACAGGTGCGATGATGGCCTATGCAACTGTTTATTTAAGGACAATTGAAAATATAACTAGACCAGCGATTGCTTCACTTTTTCCATCAGAAAAACATCCAGTTTGTTTTTTAGATCTAGGAGCAAATGCTGAATGCAGTTCAGAAAATTTATTAGATTTTGCTGTTATGGGCAGCACTTACTATAAAGTTCTTTATCCGCAAATTGACGCCAAAGTAGCACTTCTAAATATTGGATCAGAGGAACTTAAAGGAAATAATTTAATTCAAGAGACACATGAGTTAATGAAAAGTGATAAAAGAATAAATTATAAGGGTTTTGTAGAGGCGGATGAGATAACCTCCACAAACAACCATGTTATTGTCACAGATGGATTTTCTGGAAATATTGCACTTAAAACAGCAGAAGGTGTATCTAAATTTATAACTGACTCTTTAAAAAAAAGTTTGACTTCCTCTCCATATTCAAAATTTTTGTCTTTATTGCTTAAAAAAAATTTTAATTATTTTAAAAATTCAATTGATCCTAGAAACTATAATGGAGGTATGTTCATTGGAGTAAACGGTATTGTTATAAAAAGTCATGGAAATGCAGACTCACATGCATTTGCAAATGCAATAGAATTTGGTGTTAAATGCATTGATGCTAATTTACTAAATGAGATTAAGAAAAATGTCTCAAGATAAATTAACCAGAGAAACAATAGCTAAACAAATATCAATTGAATTTGGTATTGCTTATTCTACAGTTTATAAAAAAATTGATAAAATTTTAGAAATTTGGAGCAATATGATGATCAACTCAGATCTATCAATAAATTATATTGGCTCTTTTAAAATAAATCAAAAAAATGAAAGAATTGGAAGAAATCCAAAAACAAAAGAAGAGTATTTAATAAAATCAAGAAAAGTTATAAGCTTTAAAAAATCCAATAAATTACTCTTATGAACAAAAACTTTTATAATATAGATGATGTATCCCAGATAGTGGGGGAGCAGAAACACACTATAAGATTTTGGGAAAGTAGAATTTCAAAATTGAAAGTTATTAGAACTCAATCAGGCCACAGATTGTACGATTATGAAAACTTACTCCTTCTAAAAAAAATAAAATATTTACTTGATGTCCAAAAATTAACATTAGACGGTGTAAACGATTATTTATCAAAATCAAAATCAAAAAATAAATCACTAAATGATAATATCCTTTCAGATTTAAAAGATTTATTGGGACTTCTTAAAAACTCTAGATAATCTCAGATTAAAAAATGTTCATATAATATTCGTCTTGAGGGTTTGAGGTAGCTGCTTCAAGTCCAGTAATAATAAACACCATTAAAATTATGAAAATAATGATTAAAACTCTACAGTATCTCGATTTATGTCAAAAATTTTATCTATAATCCTTGATTTTTTAATGATTTTACTTATATTCCCCCTATCGTGAAAACAACTACTCTAAAAAAATCTGAGTTTCAGAAACAATGGCATCTATTAGATGCTACTAATATTTCTGTTGGCAGACTTGCTTCTAGAGTTAGCTTAATACTCAAAGGTAAAAATAAACCTCAATACTCTCCTAACTTACCAGTTGGAGATGGTGTGATTATCATCAATACTAATAAAGTAAGATTTTCAGGTAATAAAACAACTGATAAAAAATATTATAAACATACAGGCCATCCTGGTGGTATAAAAGAAATTACTCCAGAGAAGCTAAAAGAAAAAAATAAATCTGACGATATTATAAAAAAAGCAATAAAAGGAATGCTTCCTAATTCACCTTTGTTTAGGGATCTTATGAAAAATAATTTAAAAATATACAAGGACGCTAATCATCCTCATGACTCCCAAAATCCTAAATCATTAGATTTTAAGTCAATGAACAGGAAGAATTGAGTTAATGTCTAATCAAGTTTATAGCACAGGCAGACGTAAAGAATCTATTGCGAGAGTTTGGATATCCAACGGGACAGGAAATATTACAATTAACAAAAAAAAAATTGATGATTATTTTCCAGACAAAGCTCTAAGAATGATAATCAACCAACCTTTGGAAGTAGCGAAAAAATTAGACTCTGTAGATTTAAGAATAACGGTACTTGGA
>CABZMT010000019.1 GCA_902526965.1 uncultured Alphaproteobacteria bacterium | reverse complement strand
CAAAGTGAATTTGATAAATACGCTCTTTTTGCACCCTTTGGGGGATTGCTTTTAGATGGTCATAAAATTGTAGGGGAACTTGTCATGCCAGGTGAAAAGGTCTATGAAATTATTGATCTCAGCTCGCTAAAGATATTTGGTTATATAAACGAAAATGAAATTCTTGATGTTTCTTTAAATAATAAAGTAGAAGTGACAATACTAGATGAAAAGGTTGAAGGAAAAATAGATTATATTTCACCCATCTCTGACCCAGAAACTAAAACTTTTGAAATTGTTGTTAAAGTGGAAAATAAAAATCTCCGCTATAAAGATGGTTTGTCATCAATGATTTCGATAGTAAAAGGGAATGTTCTCGCTCATAAAATCTCTCCATCGATATTAGCTTTAGGTAACTCAGGCGAATTAGGAGTAAAAGTTATTGACTCCGAAAATATTGTTCAATTCAAAGAGATTAATGTTATTGAGGATACTTCTGATTACATGTTGGTCTCTGGATTGAGTCAGAAAGAAAGAATTATAATTGTTGGTCAACAATATGTATCAGCAGGAGAAAAAGTCAGTTTTTAACTTCTCATGAGCTTAGTTAACTTAGCTAGTCGATATTATCGAACTACAATATCAATTTTTCTATTTGTTATATTTAGTGGATCTCTCGTTTTTAATTCAATTCCAAAAGAGTCCTATCCGGACATTAATTTACCCTATATTTACGTATCTCTTGGATTAACAGGTATTTCGCCTGAGGACTCTGAAAAACTTTTAATAAAACCAGTTGAAGATGAAGTCTCAAATATTGAAGGAAAAAAAGAAATGACAAGTACGTCTTATCAAGGTGGTGGAAATGTCTTATTAGAATTTGATGTTGGATTTGATCCAGATCAAGCGCTCTTAGATACAAGAGAGCAAGTTGATAGAGCCAAATCTGACTTACCTGATGATGCTGATGAACCTAAGGTTACTGAGGTAAATATAAGCCTATTTCCTATCCTGGTAGTCTCTATTAGTGGTGACATCTCTGAGTTTTTACTAAAAAAAATATCTAATGACCTTAAAGATAAGATTCAATCTTTGCCAAATGTTTTAGAAGTTAATATTGGTGGAGAAAGAGAAGAACAATTAGACATCGTAATTGATCAAAATAAAATAGAAGCTTATGGTTTAAATTTAAATGAAATTTTAAATTTTGTTCGATCTAATAACCAAATAGTTTCAGCAGGTAATCTTGACACTGGAGATGGAAGATTTGTAATTAAAATTCCTGGTCTTTATGAAAGCCTCAATGATGTTTTTAACACACCTATTAAGGTTAATGATAAAAAAACAATTAAATTTAAGGATATAGCTCAACTAAAAAGAACTTTCAAAGATCCTGAAAAATTTGCTCGTTTAAATAACGAGTCGGCATTTACCTTAGAAATCTCTAAAAGAATTGGGGCAAATATTATTGATACTGTTGACCAAGTAAAAGAGTTAATAAATGAAGAGCAAAAAATCTTACCTTCAAAAGTTAATATTACTTTTTCAGGTGATGAGTCAGTAAGTATAAAAAATATGTTAGGTGACCTTCAAAATAATGTAATTTTTTCTGTTATACTCGTAATGAGTGTTGTAATTATTTTTCTTGGCATAAGATCTAGTTTACTTGTAGGTTTAGCTGTTCCTGGATCGTTTTTGTCATCAATATTAATTCTTTATTCTCTTGGTTTCACAATAAATATGGTCGTTTTGTTTGGATTAATACTTTCTGTAGGATTGCTAGTTGATGGAGCAGTGGTTGTTGTTGAATACGCTCAGAGAAAAATTCAAGAAGGAATGGGACTAGCTGACTCATACATTAAAGCAGCATCTAGAATGTCATTACCTATAATGGCTTCAACTTTCACAACTATAGCAGCTTTTATACCATTATTATTTTGGCCAGGAACAACAGGTGGATTTATGAAGTATATTCCTATCACAGTAATATCTGTTTTGGGATCAAGTTTAGCAATGGCTTTAATTGTTATTCCTATTATCGGAACTCAAGCTTATAAAATAAAAAACCTTTTTTTCTTTTTTATAATTCCTCTAATCTTATTTGGAGTTATAAATTTTATCGCATATGATTTTTTATCTCTATTAGAATTTGATAACTACCTAAACATCGGAATAAAAATTTTAACTTCACTTAGTTTAGGTGCAATTTTATTTTTCTTTTTTAGATATATCAAAAACAAAGGTTTTTTTCAAAAAATGATAATTCCGCGAATAAATGCTGATGATGATGAAGATTTAACTGATTTGAGCAAAGTAGGTTTTTTTACGAGAATTTATCTTTTTATTTTGAGAATTTGTATAAACAATCCAGTAAAAATAATCATATTGTCGCTGGGATTGTTAGTAGGAATATACAGTGTTTACGGAAAATTTGGGAAAGGGGTTATATTTTTCCCTTCAGTTGAAGCAGAAAACACGAAAGTAATCATATATGCTACTGGAAATCTATCTGTTTTAGAAAAAGATCGCCTCGTCGCTAAAGTAGAACAGCAAGTATTAAAATTACAAAAAACAAATAATGAATTTGACTCAATTTATACCACCTCAGGAAATGTTGAAAACAGACAAGAAAGCTCACCTGATATAATTGGTTTTATTGATATTGAATTTAAAGATTGGGATAAAAGAAGAAAAGCAGAAACTATAATTTCTGAGATAAGAAAGGAAACATCTTCTATTGCTGGAATAAAAGTTGAGACAAGAACTGAAAGAGCTGGTCCTCCAAGTGGAAAACCAATTGAAATTAATTTAACCTCTTTAGATCCTAAAATTACTGTAAAAGAATTAAAAAAAATTGAAAAATATTTATCTGAAATATCTGGACTAAAAGATCTAGAGACATCTTTACCTTCTCCGAGTATTGAGTACGAGCTTTATGTTAATAGAGAAGAAGCTGCGAAATATGGAGCGAGTATATCTATAATAGGAAATACAATAAAGCTTCTTACAAGTGGGCTTAAGTTAAGCGAATTTAGACCTGATGATAGTGATGAATCTATACCAATATATCTTCGACTGCCAAAAGAACAGAGAACTATTGATCAATTAGATAATATAAAGATACCAACATCATCAGGCTATGTACCAATTTCGAATTTTACTAAAATTGAAACTAATCAAGAGACAGGAAATTTAACTCGAGTTGAACAAAACAGAATTGAGTCAATTAAATCAGATGTTACTAGATTTTACCAAACAGATGCATATGTAAGATTGATTAAACATTGGCTTGGCATAGAAAAATTTGATATTCCAAATAGCTTTGGATTGGAGATACCCGAATTTAATTCGGCTAATATTGATCCAAGAGTAAAGATAGAATTCAAGGGAGAGGACGAAAGTCAAAAAAAGTCAAGTGAGTTTCTACAAAAAGCATTTCTCATTGCAGTATTTTTAATGGGTTTAATACTTTTAACTCAATTTAATAGTTTCAGTAGCACGCTTTTAATATTATTTGCAGTTATAATGTCCACAGTTGGGGTTGTTTTAGGTTTGTTGATTACAAAACAACCATTTGGAATCGTTATGAGTGGTATTGGTGTGATTTCTTTAGCGGGAATTGTTGTTAATAATAATATTGTTTTAATAGATACTTTTGATCGACTAATGAAAAAAACAAAAGATGCTAAAGATGCCGTTTTAATGACTGGTGCACAAAGATTAAGACCAGTTTTATTGACAACAACTACAACAGTTTTAGGTTTGCTTCCTATGGCTTTAAAATTAAATATCGACTTTGTTAATCTTGAATATACTTACAACTCACCAGATACTCAATGGTGGGTAGATTTATCTAGGGCTATTGTTTTTGGTCTACTTTTTTCTACTCTTTTAACATTACTAGTAACACCATCGGCATTGATGCTTAAATCAAAATATTTAACTAACTCTTCTAAAAAAAGTAAAAAAGTAAGTAAGTAAGCTTAATAAGGAAAGAAGTAAATATGCAATGGCAACCAAAAGTGTTGTTTGCCAAAAATAACTGATTAAAAATATTAAAACTATAACAACGGAAATGATCATAAGTCTAAAATATAATGGTTTAACTTTAAGATTTTTAACAGAAGGTGTAGGAACTCTGCTAATCATCATGACCCCAGCAAAAGTTGTCAATATGGCACAAATTAAAGGATAGTTAATTGTGAATTGAACTTGATCAATAAAATTTAGGTACAAGGGTATCATTATTACCCCTGCAGCAGCTGGCGAGGGTATTCCATAAAACACTTTACTTTGCTCTTTCATATTTTCTATATTGAAACGAGCCAATCTTAAAGCTGCGCAAACTATATAAAATAAACTTATAACCCAACCAATTCTGCCAAACTCATGAGTAAAACATAAATTTATTAATAAAGATGGAGCTAATCCAAAGCTAATAAAATCTGATAAAGAATCCAACTCAGCTCCAAACTGTGAGGATTTTTTTAATTTTCTTGCCATCCATCCATCAAAAAAATCAAAAAAGGCAGCAAGCATTATCATTAAGACAGCAAGTTTCCAATTAGCTTGAATAGAAAACTTTATTGAAGAAATACCTGCAATGAGTGACATTAACGTAATTAAATTAGGTATAAATTTAGTAAGAGGGTGTTCAGCCATCTAAGTAACTAGATCTTTTTATATTCTCTAGATTGTATATTTTTATTATTTTTAAGTTCCTTGGCAATAATAGTTTCACCACCAATACATTGTTGTCCTACATTAACCATTAAGTTATAGGAGTTTGGAAATTCAATATCAACTCTACTTCCAAATTTGATAATCCCATATCTATCACCTTGATTCACTTTCTCATTTACTTTTAGATAACAGATTATTCTTCTAGCTATTAAGCCAGCTATTTGAGTGACATATATATTATTAGAACCTGACTTAAGTGTTAGTCTTAATCTTTCATTATCTTCACTAGCTTTATCGAGTGTTGCATTAATAAATTTACCTTCAATATAATCTATTTTTGTAATTTCTCCTGAGACTGGTAATCTTTGTATGTGCACGTTGAAAACACTAAGAAAGATTGAAACTTTAGTATAATTTTTTTTTCCTTCTTTGAATTCTGTAATATTTGTAATTAAGCCATCAGCTGGGCCCACCAAGATATCTTCACCCAAGGGAATAACCCTTTCTGGGTCTCTAAAAAAATAGAAAGTAAAAATTAATAATATTAAGAAAATTAAAAATAGAGGTTTATAAATAAAATAAAAAAAAATTACCAACAAAAACAGTATGATGAGTGCGGCAGAAATCTCTTTGTGAAACCTAAAGTACATAAGATGGAATTAATATCTGAATTGCATAATTTGATCAATAAAATAGATTTTTTTTATTAATTTAATCTGTTATACAGTCAATATCTCTATATAAATGGCAAAAATTCCAGTAAAAAATCCAGTTGTCGAACTTGACGGCGATGAAATGACAAGAATTATATGGGATTTTATTAAACAAAAACTCATACTTCCTTATTTAGATATTGACCTTAAATATTATGATTTATCAGTTCAAAATAGAGATGAAACAAATGATGAGATAACAGTTGAAGCAGCGAATGCAATAAAAAAGCACGGTATTGGTATAAAATGTGCAACTATTACTCCAGATGATAAAAGAGTATCAGAATTTAATCTTAAAAAAATGTGGCGCTCGCCAAATGGAACAATAAGAAATATTTTAGATGGCACTGTTTTTCGACAACCTATTATTTGTAAGAATATTCCAAGAATTGTAAGAACTTGGGACCATCCTATTGTTGTAGGAAGACATGCCTTTGGTGATCAATATAAGGCCACAGAAATGAAAATAGACAAACCAGGTAAACTTTTTATGAAGTTTGTGTATGATGATGGAAAAATAGATGAAAAAGAGGTTTTTCAATTTTCGCATCAAGGCGTAGCCCTCTCCATGTATAATGTAGATGAGTCGATAAGAGGATTTGCAAGAGCTTGTTTTAATTATGGGCTCAAATTAAAATGGCCTGTTTATCTATCTACAAAAGATACAATTTTAAAAAAATATGATGGAAGATTTAAAGAGATCTTTTATGAAATTTTTCAGAATGAATTCGCTTCTGATTTTGAAAATAACAAGATTGTCTACGAGCATCGTCTTATTGATGATTTAGTTGCATCTTCAATGAAATGGTCTGGAAAATTTATTTGGGCATGTAAAAATTATGATGGGGATGTTCAATCTGATGCTGTTGCACAGGGTTTCGGTTCTTTAGGTATGATGTCTAGTGTTTTAATGACACCTAATGGTAAAACGATAGAAGCTGAAGCTGCCCATGGAACAGTAACTAGACACTATAGACTCCATCAAAAAGGAGAGAAAACCTCTACAAATCCAATTGCATCTATTTTTGCATGGACAAAAGGGCTAAACTTTAGAGGAGAGTTTGATGGCAATGAAGAACTTATTAAATTTACTAAA
Source organism: uncultured Alphaproteobacteria bacterium (assembly GCA_902526965.1). GTDB lineage: Bacteria > Pseudomonadota > Alphaproteobacteria > HIMB59 > HIMB59 > HIMB59. Next base: position 5,943 of record CABZMT010000019.1, on the reverse strand, counting down.
TCACTAGAACAAACCTGTATTGAAACAGTTGAGTCTGGTCAAATGACTAAAGACTTGGCAATGCTTGTTGATAAAAATTCTCCATGGATGAATACTGAGGATTTTTTGAGTTGTCTTGATAAAAATCTTCAAACTAAATTGAATTAAATTTGGTTTTTAATACTTAAAAAAGCCTGATTTACTTGATCTTTTTTATTACCACCAGCTTGTGCGAAGTCAATTCTACCTCCACCACCTTTTGAACCAAGTATATCAAAAGTACTTCTAATTAATGTTCTTGCATCATAAAGATCGATTAAATCGTGAGTTAATCCTACAACTATTGAAACTTTATCATCATTTATTGTGATGCAAGCTAATATTGATTTAGATTTCTCTGATTTAAATTTGTCAAAAATTGATCTTAGTTCTTTGGGAGGTAAGTTATCTATTACTTGAGAAACAAAATTAATCCCATTAATATTTATTTCATTGATTTTATTATTATCATTATTAGAAAGGATTGATTTATTCTTTAAACTTTCTAAATAATTTTCTAATTTCTTAATAAAAATATTTTTGTTATCTTCTCTAAAACTAATCTTTCCATCTAATTTTTTTATTTGTGATATTAAATTTTTAATTTTATCTTCAAGTTTTTTTTCAAGTAATTTATTTTGTTTTAATTTATTGCTGATAAATTCATCCACCTTATTTCCAGTACAAGCTTCAATTCTTCTCACTCCTGAAGAGACAGACTCTTCACTCATGATAAGGAATTTTTTAATATTTTTAACATTTGTTACATGTGTTCCACCACATAATTCAATTGAGTAGGGTTTATCATTATTTTTACCAAGGGTAACAACTCTGACTTCATCTCCATATTTTTCACCAAATAAAGCCATAGCACCTTGTTTAATGGCCTCATCTTGAGATTTAATATCAATTTGTGTTTCACAAGAATTAGAAATTATGCTTATTACCTCTTTTTGAATAATTTCTATTTGCTCAGCAGATATTTGTTTATTATGACTAAAGTCAAAACGTAGTTTATTCTCATTAACCAAAGATCCACGCTGTGCTACATGTGTTCCTAAATTATTTCTTAATGCGGCGTGAAGTAAATGTGTAGCTGAGTGATTTTTTTTTATGAGATCTCTTAAATAAGTATCAATTTTAAGTTTAACTTCTTGACCTATTTTAAAATTTCCTGAAATCACATTACCAAAATGAATAAATATACCTTGAGGGGTTTTTCTTGTATCTGTTACTTTAAATTCAGCAGTATCTGAAGTAATAGTGCCTTTGTCTCCAACTTGCCCACCAGACTCCGCGTAAAAACATGATTTATCAGTTATAATTGCAGATTGTTCATTATTATCACTTAAATTTAGAACTTGCTTAGAGTTTAAAACTAATGCTGATATACTTGAAATAATATTTGTCTCTTTATAGCCATCGAAAGTTGTTGGTTTTATTTTTTTTGCTAAATCAAACCATAGTTTTTGGGTATCTCCATCTCCACTACCCTTCCATGAGGATCTAGCTTCCTCTTTTTGAAGCTTCATTGCAGCATCAAATGATACAACATCTACACTAATATTTTTTGATCTTAAATAATCTTGTGTTAAATCTAGAGGAAATCCAAATGTGTCGTATAATTTAAACGCTATTTTGCCATCTAGTTTATTATTTTTAATCTTAGGTAGTTCTTGTCCAAGTATATCCAAACCCTTACTTAAAGTTTCTCTAAATTTTATTTCCTCAGAGTAAAGAGTTTCCTTAATAGCATCAGCACCTGTATTAAGTTCTTGGTAAAAATCTCCCATTAAATTTTTCAATTCTTCAAAAATTTCATGAAATAATGCATCTTTGGAACCTAGTGAGTAAGCATGTCTTATACCTCTCCTTAATATTCTTCTTAAAACATAACCTCTACCTTCGTTTGAAGGTAAAACCCCGTCAGCTATCAAGAAAGAAGATGCTCTTAAATGATCTGCTATAACTCTAAAACTAGATTTATTCTCTTCAGTTATTTTTTTTTGTATATATTCCTGAGTAATATCAATAATATTTGTAAATAGATCTGAAGTATAATTATCATTACTGCCATTCAATAAAGCAGTTATTCTCTCTAATCCCATTCCGGTGTCTACACATGGTTTAGGTAAATCTAATCTAGTTTTTTTGTCAACCTGCTCATATTGCATGAAAACTAAATTCCATATTTCAATAAAACGATCCCCATCCTCATCTACTGAACCAGGAGGGCCACCAAAATACTTATCGCCATGATCATAAAATATTTCTGAGCATGGTCCACAAGGTCCCGTATCGCCCATGGACCAAAAATTATCTGAATTTGAAATTTTTATTATTCTATTGTCAGGTAAATTACCAATCTTTTTCCAAAATTTTTCTGCGACTTCATCATCATGATATATAGTAACCAATAATTTATTTTCATTAATTTTGAATTCTTTCGTGATTAAATTCCATGCATATAAAATAGCTTCTTCTTTAAAATAGTCACCAAAAGAGAAATTCCCCAACATCTCAAAAAAAGTGTGGTGCCTTGTTGTAAATCCAACGTTTTCAAGATCGTTATGTTTACCACCCGCTCTAACACATTTTTGTGAAGTAGTAGCTCTTTTGAAATCTTTTTCCTCCAATCCAGTGAAAACATTTTTAAATTGCACCATTCCAGAGTTTGCAAACATTAATGAAGGGTCATTTTCTGGGACTAAAGATCCAGATTTTACATGTTTATGATCATTTTTCTTAAAATAATCAATGAATGCATTACGGACATGATTAGAGTTCATATTCAAGGAATATAGATTAATTTAACTGAAATTTAATATTATTCTTTTGAGCTTTTTTCGATTGTTTCCTCTGTAATAGGAGGAGGTGGATCGATCATTAGCTCTTCTACCGTGTCTGAATTAGATCTAATTCTACTCTCAATCTCATTTAGCATTTCAGGATTATCTTTTAAAAACTGCTTTGTGTTTTCTCTACCCTGGCCTATTTTCTCATCTTTATATGAGTACCATGCTCCAGATTTATCAATTATTTCTGCTTGAACTCCTAAATCAATAATTTCTCCAATTTTAGAAATACCCTCACCATACATAATGTCGAACTCGACCATTTTAAATGGAGGGGCCATTTTATTTTTGACAACTTTGACTCTTGTTTGATTACCAATAATATTATCTTTATCCTTTATTGCACCAATTCTTCGAATATCTAATCTTACAGAGGAGTAAAACTTTAAAGCATTACCACCAGTGGTAACTTCAGGACTTCCAAACATAACACCAATTTTCATTCTAAGTTGGTTAATAAATACAACCATCGTATTTGTCTTAGAAATAGAGCTTGTTAGTTTCCTAAGTGCTTGGCTCATAAGCCTTGCTTGTAGTCCAGGTAAAGAGTCTCCCATTTCGCCTTCGAGTTCAGCTCTTGGTACTAATGCTGCTACTGAGTCTATTACTAGTAAATCAATACCTTCTGACTTAACAAGCGTGTCAGAAATTTCCAAAGCCTGTTCCCCTGTGTCAGGTTGAGATATTAATAATTCATCTATGTTTACTCCTAGTTTTTTTGCATACCCAGGATCTAAAGCATGTTCGGCATCAATAAATGCACAAGTTCCACCTGTTTTTTGAGCTTCTGCAATAATGTGAAGAGTAAGAGTCGTCTTACCAGAACTTTCAGGACCATAAACTTCTATTACTCTACCCTTTGGAACACCACCTATACCCAAAGCTATGTCTAAACCAAGAGATCCTGTTGAGTATACATCGATGTTGGAGTCTATATCTTTTTTACCAAGCATCATTATGGAGCCTTTACCATATGATTTTTCAATATTACTTATAACTGATTTAAGCTTGTTTAAATTTTCTTTTTTATCCATTTGATTCTATTATAAATAGTAAATATTTGTTTGTACTAAACAAGATTAATAATGGAAAATAACATTAATTATAGCGATTTTATACCTGGTACAATTGTGGAGTGTCCATCTCAACCCGATTGGGGTCTGGGACAAGTTCAATCTTGTATAAATAGTAAAATCACTATTAACTTTGAGAATGTTGGAAAAAAAGTTATAGATTTAAATATCATAGATTTAAAAATATTCGAAAATGCTGACTGATAATTTTAAAAGAAAAATTGATTACTTAAGAATATCTGTAACTGACAGGTGTGACTTAAGATGTACATATTGTATGGCTGAAGATGTTACCTTTCTCCCAAGGCAGGAAGTCTTATCAATCGAAGAGATAATTAAACTTACAGATATTTTTAATGAGTTAGGTGTCAAAAAATTTCGATTAACTGGGGGTGAACCTCTGGTCAGAAAAAATGTTGTTTCAATTATAGAGCATTTAAATTATCTAAAAATTCAGGGTAAAATTTCTGAACATACTTTAACTACGAATGGTACAAATTTATCTAAATATGCATCTTTTTTAAAAAAAAATGGTGTTGAAAGAATAAATGTTTCCCTTGATAGCTTAGATCCAGAAAGTTTTAAAAAAATAACTAAATGGGGAGACCTAAATAAAGTTTTGAATGGAATAGAAGTTGCTAAACAAGAAGGTATCAAAATAAAGATAAATACTGTTTTGACTCACAAATTTAACGATAAAGAAATTTTTGGTATTTTAGATTGGTGTAAAAAAAATCAGTTTGATATTTCGTTAATAGAAATTATGCCCATTGGAGATATTGGGGAGAAGCGATTTAATCAATTTTTATCAATGAAAAAATTTGAAGAGAATTTAGTAAATAAGTTAAATTTAAATACCTCTAAGCACAGAACTAACGGTCCATCCAGATACTATGAGTATTCAAATCATAGCTCAAAAATTGGAATTATATCTGCTATTTCTCATAATTTTTGTGACACTTGTAATAGGGTGAGGCTTACTTGCACTGGAAAGTTATATATGTGCTTAGGTCAAAATGATTTCGTTGATTTAAAGTTTGCTTTAAGGAATCAAACAAAAAATGATATTATTGCTCAGATAGAATATGCAATGTCAATTAAACCAAAAGCACATAACTTCGAAATTCAAAAAGATAATTTTGAAGGCTATGTTAATCGTTATATGAATGAGACTGGTGGTTAATTAATGAAAATCTGTTTTGTCTCTTTCCCTCTTGAAAAAAACATTGAGGCACAAGAAAAACTTATTAAAAAATATGGAAATTGTGAACCTGAAGAGGCAGATTTTATTGTCGCCCTTGGCGGAGATGGTTTTATATTAAAATCACTCCATAATTATATGAAACTGAACAAACCTATTTATGGTATGAATTTTGGATCTGTAGGATTTTTAATGAATGATTACAGGCTTGAAGGACTAGAAAAGCGTTTAAATAGTGCTCAGTTAACAAAATTAAGGCCATTAGTTATGAAAACTCTAAATCCTACTGGTCAAGAAATTAAAGCAATTGCAATTAATGAAATAAGTATACGTAGAGAAAAATACCAAGCGGCAAAAATTCAAATTCTGATTGATAACGAAGTCAGAATTGAAGAACTCGTTTGTGATGGAGTGATATTGTCAACGGCAGCAGGAAGTACTGGATATAATTATTCTGCCTCTGGGCCTATCATTCCTCTTGGAAGTAATGTAGTAGCACTAACTGCTGTGAGCGCCTATAGTCCCAGACACTGGAGGGGAGGCTTGTTGAAAGACAATGCCAAAATTAAAATTATAAATAATAACCCATCTAAAAGACCAATAGTAGTTCATGCAGATCATATTGAAGCTAAAGATGTTATATCTGTTGAAATAGAAATGTCCGAAGGTATGGAAATACCTTTATTATTTGATAATGATCATAAGATTGAAGAACGGGTTTACAAAGAAATGTTTAAATCTAGTTAACCTACGTGAAATCTTTAATAAATTTCAAAGGCTTCTTAATTTTTTTTTT
>CABZMT010000018.1 GCA_902526965.1 uncultured Alphaproteobacteria bacterium | reverse complement strand
AAATACTTGTTACGCCCATCTGACGCTGTAGTTTTTTTATTTCTAATCTCATTTGATTTCTGAGTTTTGCATCTAGATTAGATAATGGTTCATCAAATAAAAATATTTTTGGATTTCTGACAATAGCTCTACCCATAGCAACTCTTTGTCTTTGCCCGCCAGAAAGCATACTTGGTTTTCTCGTGAGTAATTGATCTATTTCTAATAGTTTTGCAACATCATTAACTTTGTTATTGATTTCATCTTTAGATATCCCTCTATTTTTCAGGCCATAAGACATATTATTAAATACAGACATATGTGGATAGAGAGCATAATTTTGAAAAACCATGGCCACATCTCTTTCAGAAGGATCAATATTATTAATTATATTACCATCTAATGATATTTCACCGCCTGTAATATCCTCTAAACCAGCAATCATTCTTAATAATGTTGATTTACCACATCCACTAGGACCGACAAATACAACAAATTCACCGTTATCAATATTCAAAGATGTTTCATTTACAGCCTTTGTTCCATTAGGATAAATTTTTGTAATATTTTGTAATTCTAAAAAACTCATTTTATTTTTCTGTTTGGATTAAACCTTTGATAAACCATCTTTGAAGAATTACAACAACTAACACAGGAGGTAACATAGATAAGATTATATATGCAAATCTCTCCCCTGTTCTAGGTAATGCTACACCCTCATAATTTTCTGTAAAAATTATTTTCATTCCCATCACAACGGTCCAATATTTTTCATCTGTAGTCATAATTAAAGGCCATAAATACTGACTATAACCATAGACAAACATAAAAATAAACATCGCAGCTAACATTGTCTTTGAGAGTGGCAATAAGAAATCTATAAAAAATCTCCAGCTATTAGCACCATCTAGCTTAGCAGATTCTAATAATTCATCAGGTATTGTTTTATAAAATTGCCTAAAGAAAAAAGTAGCAGTAGCAGATGCAACTAAGGGCAATATGAGTCCTGTATAAGTATTTGTAAGACCAAGATCAGATACTATTTTATAACTTGGAAAAATTCTTACCTCTAACGGAACTAACAATGTAATAAAAATTAACCAAAAAATAGGTACAGCAAGTTTAAATCTGAAATAAACTAGTGCATAAGCTGACATTGCAGAAATTACAACTTTCAGTGTAGCAATACCAAGAGCCATGATGAAACTATTCATAAACATTTTAGCTGCTGTAACTTCTTCAGACCATCCTCCTTTTTCATTGAGAACTTCGTTATAATTTTGAGAAAAACTTTCGCCTAGAAAGAATTTCATACCCTCAGTCATTATCGAGACATTATCGTGGGTTGAGGTTGCAAAAGAAAACCAAATTGGTAGTACCATTAATAAAACCCCTAATATTAAAATAATATGTGAAAGTATTTCTATAGGTTTAATTTTCATTTATTTTGAAATATCCCTTGAATAAACAATTTTTGAAGAAAGACTATTATTACTACTGGCGGTATCATTGACATAATAACGAATGCAAAACGATCGGATATAGATCCGTACATGGTCTTAAGGCCCATTACAACAGTCCAATATTGTTCACTAGTTGTCATGATTAGTGGCCATAAATATTGATTGTAACCAAAAACAAACATAAAAATAAAAACTGCAGCTATCATAGTTTTAGATAGAGGAACTAAGAAATCGATAAAAAATTTCCAACTACTCGTTCCATCTAATTTAGCTGCCTCTAATAATTCATCTGGAATCGATTTGTAAAATTGACGAAAAAAGAATGTGGCAATTGCTGATGCTGAGATAGGAAGAATTAAACCTGCAAACGTATTTACAAGATTTAATTTTGACATAACAATGTATGAAGGCATAATTCTTAGCTCCAAAGGAACCAATAAAGTAATAAAAATTAACCAAAATATAATAGTTGCGTATTTGATTTTAAAATAAACCAAACCATAAGCGGCCATCAAAGATGTAATTACTGAAAGAGTAGCAATGCCTGTTGCCATAACGAAACTGTTAAAAAACATTTTAAGAGCTGTTATTTCATTAAAAAAACCTGATTTTTTAAATAAAACTCTTGAGTAATTTTCAATAAAATTATCACCTAAAAAAAATTGTAAACCATTTGTGTTAATAAATAAGCTTGAATGTGTTGAACTTGCAAAAATAATCCATACTGGAACAATCATAATCAAAAGTCCGATTAGAAGAATACAATGATTGATAATTGATGAGATATACCTTGTCATTAATTGTAATGTATTTTTCCTTCTATGTATCTAAATTGGAAAATCGTTATAAATAAAACTATTATCATCATCATAATTGACTGGGCACCTGCACTGCCGAGGTCTAATCCTTTAAAACCATCAATATATGCCTTATAAACTAATGTTTTTGTTTCGCTACCTGGGGCACCTATAGTTGTAGTATCTATAATTCCAAATGTATCAAAAAAAGCATAGGTGATATTAATTATTATCAAGAAAAATGTTGTAGGCATAAGTAAAGGAAATGTAATTGTCCAAAATCGTCTAATATTACTTTTACAGTCTATAATAGAAGCTTCGATAACTGTTTTTTGAATAGCCTGAAGACCAGCAAGAAAGAAAATAAAATTTGCACTTATTTGTTTCCAAGAACCTGCAATAATTACATAAATATATGCATCGAAGACGTCCTCATACCAGTTAAATCCCCACATATTATTGAACAAATGATGTAAAAGGCCATACCTTTCACTAAAAAAATAATTTGCCATAACACCAACAACTGCAGGAGCTATTGCATAAGGCCAAATTAAAAGTGTTTTATAAACATTTTTACCATGCAATACTTTGTTTGCTTGCACTGCAAGTAATAAACCGATTGAACCAGTAATAAGAGTTATAACAAAACTATAAATAATAGTAAATTTGAATGCTGTAAAATATGACGGATCAGAAAAAACAAATAAAAAATTATCAAAACCAGCAAACTGAGAACCAAAGCCAAAAGCATCTTGCATTGTAAAAGCATCTTTAAATGTTTGAATGATTGGCCAATATAAAAAAATTAAAAGAATTAATAACTGCGGCGCTAAAAAAAAATATTGAGAATAATATGATTTAAATTGAACTTTTTTCATGGATGTTTAAGGAGGATATATAAATACCCTCCTTAACTAAAGATTATAATTTATAGAGTTTTTGCAAACTGCTTTAACAGCTTTGCTGCACCCTTATCCATGTTACCTAGAGCTTTTTCGACAGAAATATCTCCGTTAAGCATTGGCTCAACATTTTCATAAATTACTTCACGAATTTGAGGCCAGTTTCCTGCTCTATATCCACCTGGAATAGTAGAACCCTCTAGACCTAATTGATCACCAACAGCTTTGTGATAGGGTGAGGCTCTGTAGAAATTAATTGTTTCTGCAAGCTCAATTCCACCTTTTGTTACTGCTGCGTAACCCGTCATGTTGTGATAGTAAAGATCCATTTCTGGTGAACCCATAAATTCGATAAATTTAGCAAGTCCTTTGTACTCCTCTTCAGTATGACCATTTAAGATCCAATTAGCAGCACCACCAATGAATGTCGGATATTCTTTACCACCAGTTACAGAGTCCCAATATGGAATTGGATTAGTTGTAAAGTTTGGAAGTACACCCTTCATACCTCCAAAAGAGGCAGCAGATCCAAACCAAAATGCAGCTTCACCATTAGTGAAAGGCGCTTGATTGTCTCCCCATGCTCTTCCTTTATAACCATAATAACCTTTTTCATACCACTCCTTAACTTTAGTCCAGTGGTAAACAAACGCTTCTGTATCAGCAAAAAGAGTTGTTGTAGGTACATCGTCGTAACCATTATTTCCATCAGTCATTAGTAAGTTATGTCTTGAAAAAAAGTTTTCAGTCCAAATCCAAGGGCTGTGACTTTGAAGAAGTGGTATATACCCGGCATCAAGTATCTTTTGGGCCATGCCTTCAAACTCCTCATATGTTTTTGGAACTTCCTCAATACCAACCTCATTTAAAATATCCATATTTGCATACATTAAACAAGTAGAGCTATTGAAAGGTACACCAATCATTTTTCCATCACCATCTGCATAAAAGTTTTTTATACCTGGGATGTAATTATCAGCATCAACGCTGATACCATATTTCTCAGCCATCTCTTCAAAGCCGATTACAACTCCATTTTTAACTTGTGCTACCATGATAGCCGCACCTGCGTCATAGACTTGAGAGTAGTGAGGTTGGTCCCCTGCTCTAAAAGCAGCAATTGTAGCTGCCATGTTGTCCTCATAGCTTCCTTTACCAGTAGGAATAACCATATATTCATCTTGTGAGTCGTTGAATCGATTAGCTATTTCTATGATTACATCACCTAAAAAACCACTATTACCATACCACCAATGAATTTCGGTTTTACTGTAACTGTTTGATGTGAATGCAAAAGAAACTAAAAGTACAAAAATACTAATTAGTTTTTTCATTATATCCTCCTATAGGAACGTTCTTAAATTGATATTATATTATAATATTTTAACTCAGGTACAGATTGCTTGTGCATAACTTATGGAAAAAATATTAAATAATTATGAAAAATTTAAAAAAAAGCAAATTTATTTAAAAATCTATTGTATTAGAGCTTTTTTGTTAAATATCTTAACGCATAAATAAATCCGTCTTTACCCATTCCAATAATTGAACAATCACACGCTGGAGATATTAAAGATTTTCTTCTAAATTCCTCCCTTGAGTAAATATTAGATAAATGAACTTCGATTTTTAAAATTGATTTAATTTCTAATGAGTCGTGTAATGATACTGAGGTATGAGTAAGACCGCCTGGATTTATGATAATTCCAACATATGACTCATCAAGACCATTTATTTTATTTATGATTTCACCCTCAATATTGCTTTGGTAGAAATCAAGGCTACAGCCAAGTGATTCTGACTCTTTAAGTAACTCGTTTTCTAAGTCTTTTAAGGTGAAATTTCCATAAACACTTTCTTTGCGCTTACCTAGCATTTCAAGGTTTGGTCCATTTAATATTGCAATTTTTTTATCCATAATTATCAATCTTATATCAAAGATTTTAACAATCCCAATACGTATTATTTATCAATATTTTTATATTTTTTTAGTTCAAATGAACCTTTTTAATGATATTTAAGGTATTTAAAAACTAGGAGGTTACTTATGAGAAAATTTGTTATTGATATGACCATGTCATACGACTTTCAAGTCACTATTGAGGCTGAATCAGAAGAAGAAGCAAAGGCTAAATTTACAAGCACACCTTTAGAACAGCTTGGTAGTTATAAATTTGGTTCATTTTATAAGACATTTAGAGGTATTAAATTAGATGAATTTGATCCAAGATTTTATAAGGACGAAGATAAAGTAAGATAAAATAAATGAGCAGAACAATTTCAGAAAGTATTTTTGGTACCCATTTCTTCTCCAAATACTATTTAACTATACTAGGGGTGATTTTACTTACCGTATCATCAAAGATTTCAATTCCTTTTTACCCTGTACCAATGACATTACAAACACTCGTGGTTTATTTCATTGCAGCTTCAATGGGAATGGTTGGATTTTACTCAACTTTTATTTATGTAGTTTTAGGTACACTTGGTTTACCTATTTTTGCCAACGGTGGAGGAATTGGTTATATATTCTCTCCTACTTTCGGGTTTTTATACGGTATGGTAGTTGCTGCGTTCTTCATATCTTTCATTTTCAATAAGGAAGTAAGCACTAATTTAATTAAATTATCTCTGATAATTCTTATTGGTGCTCTTATAATATTTTTATGTGGTTTAAGTCACCTATCGTTCTTTGTAGGTTTTGAACAGGCAGTTACTCTTGGTTTAATACCCTTTTTATATAGCGAGTTTCTGAAGATTATATTAGCTATAGCAATAATTTTTGGCTTGATTCAAAGAGTTAATTTAAAAAATCATAAATAGACTTCAAATACAGTATTAAATATAGAGAAGTGCCTCGAGGCTAATTCTTTTCTGCTTTTACTGTAACCACCACCAATAACCGTACATAAGGGTATTTTTTTATCCTTAAAATAATTGCATACGATTTCATCTCTTTTTTTTAATCCCTCATCAGTAAGGTTTAAGTTTCCAAGGTCATCATTGTAGTGAACATCTACTCCTGCATCGTAAAAAACAATATCCGGATCAAACTTTTCATCTACTTGATCGAGAGTGTTTTTTAGGATATTTAAATAATCATCATCACCTATACCGTCATCGATAGGTATATCTAAATCGCTTGTTTTTTTATCAAAAGGAAAATTGTTTTTACAATGTATAGAACATGTAAAAATATCATCAATATTTTGACAAATTGAAGCTGTACCATCACCTTGATGTACATCTAAATCTAAGATTAATATTTTATTAACTTTTTTTTTATTTAGTAAGTTTATTGAAGCAAAGGCTAAATCATTAAATACACAAAAACCAGATCCACAATCTTTGAAAGCATGATGTGTTCCTCCTGCCAAATGACATGCTACACCATTCTCTAAAGCTAAATAAGATGTTTGTAGTGTACCTTGTATTGCTAAAAAAGATCTTATAGCTAATCTCTCACTCCAAGGTAGATTTATTCTTCTCTCTTGATCTCTTAATAAATTACCTTTTTTAACATTCATTACATATTCACTATCATGAACATTTTGAACATCTTTTATAGGTGCAGATACACTTTGATGAATAATCAAATTTTTAAATAGATTAGAGTCTTTAATAAAATTATATAGGTCAGAAAATTTTGTACCCACAAACCTGTGACCGCTTGGCAAGGGAATATCATAGTTCTGATTATAAACAACATTAAGTTTATTCATTTATCATAAGTTTAATTAATATTGTATTAACTTATTTTTACTATTTCATCAGACTCGTATATTACTTGATCTAAATTTTTCTTTACAATATTGGACATTGCTTTAGCTACAGTGTTAGCGTGAATTGGTCTCATTTTTTTAAGTGGTCCTATAAATAATGGTGTTAGTAATTTAAAAATAGGTATTCCTATTTTTTCTGCAATTCTAAACTGTTTTCTTTCACCTAGTAAAAAAGATGGCCTCAAGATACCAAGATTGTCAAAATCTAATCGTTTTAATTCTTCCTCAACTAAACCCTTAAATCTTAAATATTCTCCTTTATTTTCAGAGTTTGCAAAACCAGATGAGACGAAAACATAGGATTTAATTGAGTTTTTTTTACAAATTTGAGCAATTTTTTTAGGTAATTCAAGTTCAACTTTCTGATAGTCATCTTTATTGGGAGAATTTTTTTTTGTTGTACCAATACAAAAAAAACAACTATCAGCTAGTATTAAATCTTGAAACTCTTCAAAGTTATCAAAATTTATATTAATAATTTCTAATTTTGAATTTGTAATATTGATTTCTGACCGAGTGAAAGCTTTAATTTTAGTATAATATTCATCGTTAATTAAAGTTTTAATTAAATAATTTCCAACAAGTCCAGTACCACCAAAAACTACTGCAGAAGACATATTAATTTTATATATTATAATTTAAAGTTTAAGAATATTTATCTTTTAAAATATTTTTTTGAACTTTTCCCATTACGTTTTTTGGTAGTTCATTTAATACTAAATACTTCTTTGGAGTTTTATATTTAACTAGATTGTTTTCTACAAAAATAGAAAGATCTTTTATTTTCGTATTATTATTAATCATAACTACTGCTGCTATAGGAACTTCGCCTAAATCATGATCTTTTATACCAAATACAGCAGACTCTATTACAGATTTATGTTGATTGATTACATCTTCTATTTCTTTAGGGTATATATTAAAACCACCACTTATTATTAAATCTTTATTTCTACCTGATATAAATAAGTATCCGTCTTTATCAAAGTAACCAATATCACCTGTAATAAAGTACCCGTCTTCAGTAAAGGCCTCTTGAGTTTTTTTAGGATTATTTAAATAGCCTTTAAAAACATTAGGACCTTTAATTTCAATCATACCAATTTTATTAAGTACTGCATCTTTGTCACCTTTAGTTATATTAATTCTTATACTTATATCTTTTATAGGCTTACCTACTGACCCAGCTTTTCTTTCTCCATCAAATGGATTAGAAGTATTCATATTTGTTTCAGTCATGCCGTAACGTTCTAATATTTGATGACCAGTAATATTAAGAAAATCCTGATGTGTTTCAGTTAATAGAGGAGCGCTACCTGAAATAAATAATTTCATATCTTTTGTTAGTGACTTATCTAGCCTTTTATCTTTGATCAGTCTTGTATAAAAAGTAGGCACTCCCATCATAAGAGTGGAGTATTTAAATGCCTCAATTACTAAATCTATATTAAAATTTTTAATAAATCTGATGGAAGCTCCACTCATCATAGAGGTGTTTATAGCCACAAATAGTCCATGAGTGTGATAAATGGGAAGAGCATGGATAAGAGTGTCACTCTTATCAATATTCCATAAATTTATTAACTGAAGAGCATTTGATACTAAATTTTGATGAGTTAGCATAGCACCTTTTGGTTTACCAGTAGTTCCTGATGTATATAGAAGTGCCGCTAAATCATCTTCAGCTCTATTATTATGTTTAAAAAAACTATCTAGATCTTCTAGACCATTAGTAACTTCTCCTTCACCATTTGCATTTAAGGATAAAATTTTACATCCAATTTTATCACAAATTGGTTTAACACTTTTAACTTCTGAACTTTCGCAAATTAAGATAGTTGGTTTTGAGTCCTCAATAAAATAGATGGTTTCATTTAAAGTGTAACTAGAGTTGAGTGGAAAAAAAACAGCTCCAGTTAGAATTGATGACAAATAAAGAGATAGTGTTTCTTTACACTTAGGCGACTTTACAAGTATACGATCACCTGATTTTAATCCTAAATTAGCTAATTTATGTGAAATTTTTGAAGAAAGAGATATAAAATCTTCATAAGAAATCTTAGTTCCGTCATCTAGTAATAAAAAAGTTTTCTTATTATTTATATTTGGTTGTATAAGGTGTTTGTAGAGATAATTGGTCAAAATAAATCAAATAATTTGATTTATTTTTAAATTAAAAATTATTAAATACAAAGTTTTTTAAGGAATGTTAGTTAAGGCTCTGCCTTTTAAACAGAGCCTTTGAAGTTTTATGATATTAAGATCCTGATAGACCCTCTACTGAAGTAGGCAACC
This sequence comes from uncultured Alphaproteobacteria bacterium, assembly GCA_902526965.1. GTDB lineage: Bacteria > Pseudomonadota > Alphaproteobacteria > HIMB59 > HIMB59 > HIMB59. Next base: position 3,608 of record CABZMT010000018.1, on the reverse strand, counting down.
ATTTTTCCCAAGTAGATTTATTATTTGCTTTCCACTCAGCTACTACGTCATTAAGTTCTCCACCTTCACGAACCTGAACTAACATTGCAGCTTGATCAGCGTTTGATAAAGCCATCTTACCGAAAAATTCTAATGCTAGTTGATTTTCAGGTTTTGCAAATGTTTCAGGATTACCGTAGTTCATTGGATAGTCAACAGCCCAACCTGTAGCTGGCCAATAGTCAGCACCACAAGTTTCCCAGTTGTTAGCCTCTGTAAATGTATCACAAGTTTGATTTGGAGCTAATTTTACGCCAACTAAATCGTTAACACCAAAGAACCAATGTGGCTCCCAAAGGTACATTAAGAAAGGTTCGCCCCTGTCATACATACCTTGAGCTTCAGCGAGAGCAGCTGTTTCGGTACCTAGTTCATCAGCAACAAAATCTAAACCTAGTAGATCTAACCTTTTTTGATCGTGACAGTTCCAACCAGCAACTGGACAACCAATCAATCTTCCTTTGTCTCCACTTTCCATAGTTGCAAAATCAGATTTATATTTATTTAAGTCAGCGACACCAGAAAAGTCTGGGTTAGCGTCAGCCCAATATTTTGGAACATAATAATCAGACATACCAGTGATACCAACTGTTCCTAAAAGTTTGACACTTCCATCACCAGAATAAGTCATTTTAACTTCTCCACCATGAATTAAATCGCCGTTTAACATAACCTCGTCTGCTTCCGCATAACTAGGCCAAGACTCACAAGCAAAATCAATATCACCAGCAGCAATAGCCTCCCAGAGACCTGTTCCTGAAGCAAATACTATTCTGTCAATTTCATATCCTAACTCATCTTCAAGTATACTTACAGCAACTTGGCATGAAATCTCTCCACCAGTCCAGTCAGCAATAGCAGCTAATAATTTTTCTGCATTAGCTTTACTGAAAGTTGCAGTAAAAAGAATAGAGGATAGAATAAAAGTAATAATTGTTTTAGATAATCTCATTGATTATTCCTCCCATTTAGACTTTATTTTATCAAAAAAATAACAAAGTACATATGCAATTTATTCATCAATAGACATAATTTAAATTAAGATTTGATTTTTAATAATTAATTAAGTGTAATAGTATTGATTTTCATGAAAAATAAAGTCTTTCTTACTTGCGCAGTAAATGGTTCTGGTGATACTGCTTCAAAACACCCAGATCTTCCTAAAACACCAAAACAGATTGCCAAATCTGCAATAGAGTCAGCTAAAGCTGGGGCCTCCATAGTTCATATTCATGTAAGAGAGGAAGATGGAACACCAAGTCGAAAATTTGAATACTATAAAGAGGTAGTTGAAAATATTAGATCCAGCGATACAGATGTAATTATAAATCTAACAACTGGAATGGGTGGAGATTTAGATATCGGTGAAGGTGAAAATCCAATGGATTTTGGACCATATACTGATATGGCCAATATAATGGAAAGAATATCTCATGTGGAAGAGTTACTTCCAGAAATTTGCACACTTGATGCTGGAACTTTAAATTTTGGTGATAGCTCGGTGTTAGCAGTTAACACACCTAATGATTTAAGAAAAGCTGCTGGGCGATTAAAAGAAATTGGTGTTAAACCTGAAGTTGAGGCTTTTGATTTAGGTAACATGTGGTTTGGTGCAAAACTCTATGAAGAGGGTCTTCTTAGTGATCCACCATTATATCAAATGTGTTTGGGTATTCCATGGGGAGCACCAGCTAAAACGTCAGCTATGCTTGCAATGTTAGATGTCATGCCTAAAAATGCAATTTGGTCTGGTTTTGCAATTTCAAGAAATGAAATGCCATTTGTTGCACAAACAGTTTTACTGGGTGGTAATCCAAGAGTCGGACTTGAAGACAATTTATATCTATCAAAAGGAAAACTTGCAACTAACCCACAGTTAGTTGAAAAGGCAATTAACATAGTTCATGAATTGGGTTCCTCTATAATGAGCCCTAAAGAAACTCGTGAATATTTAAAACTTAAAAAAAATTAATCCATTCTCTCAGTATTTCCATCAACTGAGATCACTTGACCAGAAACTCTGAGTGAGTCATTAGAAATTAAAAAGGAGCACATTTTTGCTATGTCCTCTTCGTGTACCCACTGTTTTAAAGAGCTCATTGAAACAAAATCTTTTTCAATTGATTTAATAGATTGGTTTAAAATTTTGGCTTTAGCTTTTATTACTCTATTCATTCTAGAGCCTTTAACAGATCCTGGGCATATAGCATTAACTCGAATATTAAATTTTCCTAATTCCATTGCTAAAGTTTTAGTAATACCTATTAAAGCCCATTTACTAGCTGCATACGGTGATCTATTTGGAAAGCCGTCAATTCCCGCAGTAGAAGAAATATTAACCACTGATCCAAATTTTGATTTTTTAATCAATGGTATTGCATACTTAGTAAAATAAAAATAACTATTAACATTTATATGTAAAGTCTTTTCCCAATCATCAGAATTAATTTTATCTAAGGGAGCTGTAGGTCCAGCAATACCTATATTATTTATCAAACCATCTATTTTGTTAGTTTTATTTGAAATATGTTTAAACAAATGTTTAACTTCAATTTCTTTAGAAGCGTCACATTCAAAGATAAATAATTTTTTATTGAACTTTGAGTGTCTTTTTAGTTTGTTAATGTGTTTTTTATCAATGTCACAAGTATAAACTGTAGCACCTTGAGATAATAATAATTTTACAGATGCTAGACCTATACCTGAAGCTCCTGCAGATATAATGATTTTTTTATTTTTAAGTAAATTATTTAGCATCAAAAGAAATATTATCAGGTTTGGAAGGAATTGATCTATCTATTCCTTTAACAATTTTTTTTTCTTTATCGTAAAATGGTAAATCAACAATAATTCCCTTATGTGAAGATTTATCCGGCAGCAATATTTCTACTTCTTTATCTTTCCAATCACCAGGATTATAAAATCTTACATAGCCAATACCCTGTTGAAGTGTCGGAGATGGAACACCTGCTGTTATGTAGCCTATATCTATTCCGTTATATTTAATTTTACTTTTAGCTGATGGAATAGCTGATTTACAAGTTATTCCAAACAGACATGTTCTTTTATCTTTATTGATTAGTGCATCTCTTCCAATAAAATCTTTATCCATATTTACAAAATACCCAAGACCAGCCTCAAAAGGAGTCGTGGTTGTATCAATGTCAGTTAAATTACCAAAAATACCTCCTTCTATTCGCCTAATGGTCATAGCTCTAGAAGCAGAAAACTGCATACCATAGGGTTTACCACATTCAATAAGATAGTCCCATAAAGCTAAATGATCAGTTTCGAAACTATCTGAAAATATTTCAAAACCCAGTTCATTTGTAAAACCAGTTCTGGAAACATATAGTTCTTGGCCACCAAGATCAAAAAAATCGGAACTAAAGTATGGCATTTTTTCATCAATCTTGCCATTCGAAGCTGCTTTCATAATATCAATTGATGCAGGACCTTGAATTTGAAGAACTCTAGATTTAGGATCTTTTATTTTAATGTCGTAACCAGAGCTGTGGGCAATTAACCAATCTTCAAATGGTCCATCTGCTTGAACATACCAAAACTTA
>CABZMT010000017.1 GCA_902526965.1 uncultured Alphaproteobacteria bacterium | reverse complement strand
CTTAAAATTCAAAAACCAGAGCCATTATTTATTAAAATTGAATAATTTAATTGATAGTCACGTTAATTTTGGTCATGAATTACTTAAAAATTCTGTCTCAGATATTTGTAAGGAAGCTCTTGCAAATAACATAGAAAGAATTTTGTGTATTAATTCCAACATCTTCGAGTTTCAAAAAGATATTAATTTGATCAAAGACTTCAATTTTGTTGATATTACTTTAGGACATCACCCAAATAGTACTCTTAATACCAATGCAGAGGAAATAAAGATGCTTTTAAATGAAAATATTAAAAAATTTGAAGATAGAATTGTTGGAATAGGGGAAACAGGTTTAGATTATCACTACAATATTCCAAAAAATAAGCAAATAGAATGCTTTAAGGCTCATTTAGATGTAGCTAGTGCTCATAAATTACCATGTGTTATACATATGAGAGATGCGGAAACTGATATGATTGAAATTTTAAGCGAATATTCTAAAAAATTGGGTAAAATTCTTATTCATTGCTTCACTGGAAGTGAGGAATTTGCTGAAAAATGTATAGATTTAGATTGTTTTTTTTCTTTGTCTGGCATTATTACATTCAAAAATGCAAATAAGCTCAGAGAGACAATCAAAATACTCCCATTAAAAAGAATTATATTTGAAACTGACAGCCCTTATCTCACACCTGATCCTTATAGAGGCAAAGTTAATAAACCTGGCTATCTTAAAATTATTATAGAAAAATATTGTGAAATTACTGGTAATGATTATTTAACAACTAGTAAAATTAGCAATAATAATTATAAAAAGCTTTTTAAAATAAATGTCTGAAAATATTGAATTAAATGTATTAGGTTGTGGCTCAAGCTTTGGTGTTCCTTTATCTCACAGCATATGGGGAAATTGTGATAAAACAAATATTAAAAATCATAGAACTAGACCATCAATACTTTTGAAAAAGGCAGGAAAATCAATATTAATTGATACAAGTCCTGATTTAAGAAGACAATTAATAGATAACAAAATAGATAATATAGACTCTGTTATTTATACTCACTCACATGCCGATCATATACATGGGATCAATGATTTAAGGACAATCTCTCTAATAAATAGAAAGAAAATACCTATTTATGCCGACAATATCACTTTAGATACTCTAAAAACTAGCTTTTCATATTTGTTTATAAAATCTTCATTACACGGTTATGAACCAATTTTGAATGCTAATATACTGGATGGTGAACATGTTGAGATAGATGGCTTTAATATTGAAGTTATTAAACAAAATCATGGTAACATTGATTCATATGGTTTCATTTTTGACAATAAAATAGCCTATAACCTTGATATAAAATTTTTCTATGATGATAATTATTTAGATAAAATTAAAGGCATTAAATGCTGGTTTGTTGGTTGTTTAAGGTATGACGACCATCCATCTCACGCGAGCTACAAAGAGGTTATTGAATGGACTAAAAAAGTTAATGCAAATCAAACATTTTTAAGCCACATGACAGCCCATATAGACTATGAAACTGAGTTCAACAAACTATTTAGCAATAGTGTTTACCCGGCATATGATGGTCTTAAACTAACTATATAGTGTGAAAGTGTCTTAATCGTGATCGTGATTAGATATCTGTTCTTTTAAAGTCATGCAAACTTCTTCCGAAGAAGCCATTAAAACGGTGTCGTTAATTTCACATGGAGTGTTATAAGTCATCATAACTGTAGATATATTCTCACCATCTGATGAATGAGCTGAACACATGCTTGCGTAAGAGTTTGTTGTTATAAAAGAAAAAATAGTAAACAGAATAATTTTTAATATTTTCATATTTACTTTTATAGTTAATATTTAAAAATAGATTAAAGAATGCAGATCTTTTTATTCAAAATTCTTATAATATATATTATGCAACAAATAAATAAGTAAATGTCAATAAAATCAGTAAAAGAACAGTTTGATAAAATAGCCCCTGACCTCAAGATCTTAGAGTTTAATGAACCTACAGCAACAGTTGAACAAGCTGCAAGAGTACATAATGTAGAACCAGGACAAATCGTTAAAACGATAGCATTAGTTCTCGATAAACCTATTTTGCTAATGACCGCTGGAGATGTAAAAATTGACAACAAAAAATATAAGGATTTGTTCAAAAAAAAGGCAAAAATGTTATCTGCTGATGATACTTTAACTTATACCTCTCACCCTATTGGTGGTGTTTGTCCATTTGGATTACCTATAAAAATAGATATTTTTGCAGATAAATCTTTAATTGCATATGATTTAGTAATACCAGCAGCCGGTTCTAGAAATAGTTCTGTTAAAATTCAAAGAAAAAGGCTGTTTGAGATCACAAATGCTATGTTAATAGATGTAACAAAAAATTTGTAAAAACAGTATACTATTTATTATCGTTAAGCTTAGATTTTACTATTTTTGGAGCAGTTGCAAATGTAGCTGCTGTCATAAAAGTACCAAAAATAAGCAAAAAATGTGCACTAGCTGTAATACCAAATATTAAAAAAGAACCGAAATATAGTGAAAATACGATACACCACATCCAAGCTAAAAGCTGCATAATCAGGTGTCTCATAGCTACACTTGGTATCTTTCTAAGAGGATTCCACTCAGCATCCATAACGCTACTGTAAATTTGCATAAACATGTTTTTCATGGCCCTTTATACATGCGACAGATGTGACCAGATCACAAATTTTTAATAATAATTTTCATTAATTGGGATAAGTTTAACTAATGAAAAAGATAGAATTTTGGTACTCAATTGGAAGTACATATACATACCTCTCTACTCAAAGATTGACAGAAATAGCCAATCAAAAAAATATTGAATTTGAATGGTGCCCTTTTAGCGTTCGCTCTAGAATGATTGAAATGGAGAATGTTCCTTTTATGGCAGAAAAAAAGAGAGATAAAATTGACTATATGTGGAGAGATGTTCAAAGAAGAGCTAATTTTTATGGATTTGATGCTAAAGTCCCAGCTCCCTACCCGCTGAAAGAGTTCGATAAGGCCAATAAGGTTGCGATCCTTGGAAAAGATCAAGGGTGGATTAAAGAATATACTATACTAACCTACAAAAAGTGGTTTTTAGAGCATTTAGAGCCTGGATCAGAACCAAATCTTAGTTCTACTTTGAAGGAAATTGGGCTTGACTCAGAAAGTGTTATAAAACTGGCTCAAACAGATGAAATTGAGCAAAAATATTTAAAAAATACAGAAATGGCTAAAAATAAAGGTATTTTTGGTAGTCCCACATTTATCGTTGAAAATGAGGTTTTTTGGGGCGATGACAGATGTGAAGATGCCATTAAATGGCTTTTAAAATAATGTCTATTTTCGATTTTTTTGCGTTTTAAGGTGTGTTGAAATTTCATTAAGTATAATTCCTTAGGTAAATTTATGAATTTGACTATTGATTTACTAAAAAAAATATTGATAATATTTTGCCTTAAAATCTAAATATTTCTTAAATCTTGTGAATGTCGCAATTTACATTCTTTTTTAACCTAAAAATAAGAGATTTTACCTTTTTTTTATAGCTTTCTGTAAATCATAAATTGAATAACTATCTAAATAGTTTTATGAGAAAGCAATTATAACTAAGGGTTAATTTAATACTCTGATTTTGCTAATTAATTTTATAAATCTCATTAAAAATTAATTAAATCTAACAAAATAAGATTAATTTTAAATATTTATTCTGAATAAATCATTAAATCTCTATTTTATTTTTAAATTGAGTCAGATTATTAATATTTAGGCTCTTAAAAGCTATATCAAATATATTAATATTAAATTAGTAAAAACAGCTACTTAATACAAATATTTAACTTATATTATAGTATTAAATTATAAATTTTCCACTTTGGAAAATTTTTTTCTCTCGTTTGGATTTAAATATCTTTTTCTTAATCTTAAATTTTGAGGTGTTACTTCGAGTAACTCATCGGAATTGATATACGTCATCATCTCCTCAAGAGACATAATTTTAGGGGAAGTTAGATTAACTGCTTCATCTGAACCAGAAGCTCTAACATTGGTTAATTGTTTACCTTTAAGGACATTTATCTCTAAATCATTATCTCTAGTATGTTCTCCAACGACCATACCTTGATAAACAGGTGTTTGATGTTTAACAAACATTATACCTCTGTCTTGAAGTTTCCAAATAGCATAAGCAATAGCTTTACCGTCGCCTGTTGAAATTAAGGCTCCTGCTCTTCTTTCTGTAATCTCCCCTTTGAATGGTTTATAAGAGTGAAATACTCTATTTAGAACTCCTGTGCCCCTGGTATCTGTAAGAAATTTACTTTGATAGCCTATTAGACCTCTTGATGGAGCTATAAACAATAATCTAGTTTTATCAGTCCCAGACTGCCTCATATCTAACATTTCAGCTTTTCTTTGGTTCATATTATCGATAATGATACTAGAAAACTCCTCATCTACATCTATCGTTACTTCTTCGTAGGGCTCGCACTTGGTTCCATTTAATTCTTTGTAAACAACTTTTGGTCTTGATAGCGTTAATTCAAAACCCTCTCGTCTCATTGTTTCAATTAAAACACCTAATTGTAATTCACCTCTTCCACCAATTTCAAAAGAGTCTTTATTCTGGTTTTCTGAGAAAGTAATAGCAACATTCGTCTCTGCTTCTGCTATTAGTCTATTTCTTATTAAAGTTGATGTAACTTTTTTACCTTCAGTCCCTGCTAAAGGAGAGTCATTAACCATTATATTTATTGACATGGTTGGAGGATCTATTGGTGAAGATTTTATTGGTATTACTATTTCTGTAGAACAAATAGTGTCAGATACTGATGTTGTCGATAAACCAGCTATACAAACAATATCTCCAGTATTAACAGAGTCGACAGTTATTTTTTTAGTCCCTTCAAATTTTAGTAGTTTTGTCAGTCTTCCTGTTTCTACAATTTTACCTGAAAGATTAACTGCGTGAACATTGTCATTAATTTTGGCAGATCCCTGATCTACCCTTCCAATTAAACATCTTCCTAGATAAGGATCATAATCAAGAAGGGTTGAAAGCATCGCGAAAGGTTTTGAATTATCGACGTCAGGGGATGGAACATGATTAATAATTTTATCTAAAAGAGGTGAAAGGTTTGTTCTTTCTTCAGTTAGCTCATTTACACACCAACCACTCCTTCCCGAGGCATACAAGACTGGAAAATCTAATTGTTGGGTATTTGCATCGAGTGATACAAATAAATCAAAAACTTCATTTAGCACATCATCAGGTCTCGCATCAGATTTATCAATTTTATTTATTACAACTATAGGTTTAAGCCCTTGATTCAATGCTTTACCGAGTACAAATTTTGTTTGTGGCATAGGCCCTTCGGAAGAGTCAATCAATAAAATAACGCCATCTACCATGGATAAAACACGCTCTACTTCACCTCCAAAATCGGCATGACCAGGAGTATCAATTATATTAATTCGAATATCTTTAAAAATTATAGAGGTAGGCTTTGCTAAAATAGTAATACCTCTTTCTTTTTCTAAATCATTAGAGTCCATAATTCTTTCTGAAACCTGTTGATTATCTCGGAAAATCCCACACTGTTTTAATAAGTTATCTATAAGAGTAGTTTTGCCATGGTCTACGTGGGCAATAATTGCAAGATTCTTGATATCATTCATTGAGATAGGTGTCTTATAGATTAAATTTAGTTATTTAAAAGCTTATTTTTTGCTTCTGTTATTAAATTAGATAGATAATTATTTCCATCTTTATCAGGATGGAACTTTTTCATTAAATCGTAATATGATTTTTTAATATCCTCATCTGAAGCACCTTTTTTAAGTCCTAAAACAGAAAGAGCTTCCTCTTCTGTCATTTGTGACTTATCTGAGGATGATGAAGTTTGTTTATTCTGACTGATTATTACGTTTAAAATATTAAATCCACGTGGATCATTATTTTTAAGATCCTCTAATAACTTAGATACTTCATTTTGAGATAAAGATGAAAAAGAGCGGCCTTTAAATTCACCTTCAATAATATTGATACTTGCTTGACGTGACTGAAGGATTATTTCAATTTGAAGATACTTTGTGTTTATTTTTGGTTTGAACTTTCCTCCAAAAGAGGATCGTGAAAATAAATTGAGAATACTTAATAGAGATGAGATTCTTCTAAAGAAAAGTAATGCGGGTGCTAAAGCCACAGGTAAAAAATTTAGCTTTCCTGAAAATATTAAGAAAAATCCTAAGATTATTATTAAGATAATAATCAAATACTTTTTGTTTCGAGCAGATAATTGGTTTCCAAAAAAAACAAAAATACATAGTGCTACTATTGATAATAAAATTAAGAGTTTAATCATCCTAAATTAATGTTTATTTGCTTTATTCTTTGCACTCTTCCACAACTATACTTGTAATATGTGTATTTAATTGGGTTTTTTTTGTAATAATCTTGATGATATTCTTCAGCACGGTAAAAGTTTTTAAAAGGTAAAATTAAAGTTTCAACATTTTGATTGTGATTTGTTTCAATTTTAGAAATATAAAAATTTACTTTATCTATAAATTCCTGGTCATTGCTAAAGATTGCACTTTTGTATGAATAGCCTTTGTCACAAAACTGACCATTACTGTCAAAAGGGTCAATATTTAAAAAAAAACTTTTGACTAATGTATCCAAGCTCACAATGTCTGAGTCGAAGACAATTTCTACAGCCTCTATATGACCTGTATTTCCACTTACAACCTCTCGATAGGTAGGGTTTTCAACATGACCCCCAGAGTAACCTGATTGAACATTAACAACACCTTCTATTTCCTCATAGACCTCCTCAACACACCAAAAACAACCTCCTGCCAAGTAAATTGTATTAATTTTTGCAAAACTAAATAAGGGGAGCAAAACTAAAATAAATAAATATCTAAAAATCATATTGCATTAATAAACAAACTACGAAACTTCAAAGTATTTAGACCGGGCTTTCCGTTTGAAATGGTATGTTTATCAACTTTTATTATGGGCATGATAAAGTTTGTGGCACTTGTCATAAATGCTTCATCTGCATTAAGAAGAGATTTAATTGAAAACTTCTTTTCCTCAAATTTAAATTTATTTTTTTTCAAAATTAAAATCAATTTGTGTCGAGTACATCCTTTTAAAATTCTAAAGTTAAGTGGATGTGTAATACATTTATTTTTCTTTATAATCCAAATACTCGAGGAATTACCCTCAGTTATCATATTCCTGTTATCAAATAGTACTGCCTCATGAGATTTATTTTTCTTAGCATGATTTGCAGCTAAGACATTTCCTAGTAAAGATATGCTTTTAATATCAGATCTCTGCCATCTTATATCTGGATAAAGAGATGTTTTGACACCTTTTTGAGCCAGTTTATTTAAATATTCAAAATTTTTAATTATTGAATAAATAACAATGTTGGGTTTAAGGTTGTTCGAGTATTTGTGTTCCCTTGGGTTTTGATCTCCTCTAGTAATCTGTATATAAACTATTCCCATTTCTAATTGATTAATTTTTTTGATTTTTTTAGTAATACTTTCAATCTGATTTTCATTCAGATTAATTTTCATATCCATTTTTTTTAAGGAAACGAATAATCTGTTTAAATGAAGTTTAAAATCTACAAATTCATTCTTAAAAACAGCAATGACTTCGTAAACACCATCTGAGAACTGATAGCCTCTATCTGTAATACTGACAGTTGATTGACTGAGTGGTTTATATTTTCCATTGATATAACAGGTTGTCATAAGATTATCTTTTTGGTTATATTAGTATTATGAATCTTAAAAGACGAGATTTTATTAGAAAATTTTCTTGTGCGTGTTGTGCACCTCTATTCTTGCCCTCTTGTACTGAGGTTGCAATAACTAATCGAAAGCAACTCTCAATTATTTCTGATGAAAATATTAATCAACAAGCCCTTCAAGCTTATGAAAAAGTCAAAAAACAAGAAAATTTAATAGAGTCCGGACCTAATTATCGAGCAGTAAAAGAAGTTGGCCTCCGAGTTACAGAGTCTGTTGAGGAGTATTTTTTAAAGATGGGTCAGTCAGATACCATTAAAAACTATAATTGGGAGTTCATTTTGATAGATAGAAAAAATACTCTGAATGCTTGGTGCATGCCGGGTGGTAAAATTGCCTTTTATACAGGTATCTTAGATGTAACGGCTAATAACGATGGTTTAGCCTCAGTTATGGGACATGAAATAGCACATGCTGTTGCGAGACATAGCGTTGAAAGAGCCAGTCAAGCGTTAGCTATTAACTTAGGAACAACAATTTTAGATATAGCTCTTGAGGGGGCTCTATCCAACACTTCCGCTGATGATTATCTTGTAAACTTAGGGTTATCTTTGCCTTTTAACAGATTGCAAGAGTCTGAAGCTGATTATTTAGGCTTAGCCTTTATGACCATGGCTAATTATGATAATCATGAATCTTATAAGGTGTGGCTAAGAATGGCTGAGGCTCAAAAAGGAAATACTCCTCCAGAATTTTTATCCACGCATCCCTCTCCTAAAAATCGTATTGAAAAACTTAAGAATTGGATACCCGAGGTCGACTTAAGATTTACCTAAAAGCGTTGTTTTGTCATACTTCCAACAATTAAGAAATTATCTATATTGTAAACATGAACAAAGTTATTAAGTTAAAAAAACAACCAAAAACCAGTGAGTCTGATAGCATTAAACAGCTAAACAGTAAGCTAAATAAGCTTGATAAAAAAATTGATAATCTCTACGTGAGATTAGACGGACACATTAATAAGATTGATAAGGTTTATTCCAGATTAGAGGAGCATTTTTCAGGTATTGAAAAACTACTATCCTTTTTTAAATTTAGAAAATAATTACTTCGATAGCTCATAATTAATATCTTCAGAAGATCCCAATAAACTTTCATAATTATTCGAAAACCATCGCTTTATTTTCGATTTGTTAATAATGACAGGATTTCTTTTATGAATAAACTCAATACTCTCTAAAGAGGATTTTGTTAAGATCGAAAAGTAATAAGTATTATCAATTAAACTAAATACAGCTGCAAAAAAACTAACTTGTGACTCAGTATACAATTTATATTTTTGTTTTTGAGTATCAGTACTCATCCACTCAAAATAAAAATTAAAGGGTACCAGACAACGATTATTCACAATTAGTTTATTACTGAATAATTTTTCTTGAACAGTCTCTGATCGAATATTGAATAGTGTTTTTCCTTTTGGCAGCCAGTCAAATAATAAACCCCATTTAGATTGTTTAAATAAATATTTTGAATTATGTTGTAAAATAATAGGCGCATCAGTAGCTGGAGAGATATTATCATTATTATATTCAAAAATAGGTTTAAAGTTATTTATGGTTTCTTGTTTGAAATAAGATTGATTATCTTTAAGATTAAGCGAATATCTTCCGCACAAAGTTAAATTTTTCTAAAGTTTAAATAATTAGATATATCAAAGTCTTTATATGAAGCTCTCAAACCTAAAAACCTAAAATAGTCATCTCTAATTTTGGTTCCAAGGGGTGTATCAGTATAGTTGTCTAAAACACCACTGATATTTTTTTTTGCCTCAATAACAATATCTTTTGGTAATTGTCTAAATTCCACACCTAATGATTTTAATTTTTCTATAGCCACAACCTCTTTGTACATAAAATCAGAGAGCATTTCTTGATTTTCAGACTGACAAGCAAACTCAATAATACTTTTAGCTTCATTATCAAAAGAGTTCCATTTATCTAAATTCATTCCGAGAGATATCGATACTGTTGGTTTTTTAAAATCAGGGTAATAACAATAATTTGTCACTTTATAAAAACCAAAGGCTAGATCCATGACTGGATTAGACCAATCAGCAGCATCTATAGCGCCACTGGATAGCGACTGAAGGATTTCTCCTCCAGCTATGTTTACTGGAGTGGCTCCCATTGTCTTTAGTAAGTCACCTCCCATACCAGGGCTTCTTATTTTAAGTTTTGCAACATCTTCAACACTATTTAATTCATTTTTAAACCATCCAAATAATGTTGATCCTGTGTTACCAACTAAAAAATGTTTAACATTAAAATCTGAACCAAGCTCATCCCAAAGTGTTTGACCATTTCCTGAATAAATCCAGGAATTAAACTCTTCTGCAGTCATTCCAAAAGGAACAGCAGCAAAAAAAGGATATGCTTTATTTTTTCCTCCCCAGTAAAATTCTGCTGAATGATATAAATCAGCTGTACCAGATGATACAGCATCAAAAACTCCAAATGGTGGGACTAGTTTTCCAGCAGAGTATACATTAACCTTAATTCTCTTATTAGATAAACTTTCAATTCTTTGAGCTAATCTATTTGCGCCCAGACCGATACCAGGAAAATTTTCTGGCCAAGAAGTTACCATGTTTAATTCAGTAGTTGTGCTAGCGTGCACATTAAAACTAGAAAAAGTAGCAGCTCCTAATACTGGTATAGAGGCATTTTTTATAAAACTTCTTCTATTTATTTTCTTTTTCATAATATGATAAATATAAGATAGCACTTTATATATAAAAATGAAATTAGAAGCAAAAAGTTTATTAGCCGCACTAGATCAGCAAAAAATTGAATACAAGCTTTATGAACATGAGGCATTTTTTACTGTCGAGGAGTCTAGTAAATTAAAGATAGATTTGAATATGCAAGGTGCGCATACAAAAAATCTATTTTTAAGAGACAAAAAGAGAAATTTTTATTTACTGTCATGTTTGGATAGCACTGAAGTTGATCTAAAAATAATTAAAAATGTTATCCAATGTCAAGGAAATCTCTCTTTTGGTAGCGCAGATTATTTATATGAAAAATTAGGTGTTAAACCAGGATCTGTTAGCCCCTACTCTTTAATTAACAATGAGGATAAAGACGTAAGTTTTTACTTAGATAAAGGTATTTATGAATTTGATTTATGTAATTTTCACCCGCTAGATAATACCAAAACTATCCAAGTAAAAACAACAGACTGTATGAAATTTTTAAAATCAATTACGACTGTCAAATTAATTGACTTTACAAGTATGGAAATTACTAATCTCTAAAATTTTGAAACTGTAGTGGGATTTTAATATCGCTAGTTTTCAATAATTCAATCATGGATTGTAAATCATCTCTTTTTTTTCCTGTAATTCTCACTTCATCACCATTTATGGAGGCCTGAACTTTGGCCTTTGATGTTTTTACAAGATTTGTAATTTTTTTAGCTTCCTCTTTCGAAATACCGTTAAGTATATCTATAAACTGTCTTACTCTATTACCTGAGGCCGTCTCTGTTGATTTAACGTGAATAAATTTAGGATCAATTTTTCTTCTTACTATATTATTTTTTAAAATATCATTGAACTGAGATAATTTTGTATTATCAGTTGTTTCTATAGTAATTGAAAAGTCAGAACGCTCGATAGAAGAATTTGTATTCTTAAAGTCAAATCTATTATCAACTTCTCTTTTTGTATTATTGATGGCATTATCAATTTCTTGAATATCTGGTGAAGAGACAACATCAAAAGAAGGCATAATTGAACAATACAATATTTTTATTTATTTCAACACTAATAGTTTGGGGACCCACTTGGTATATTATTAAATTTCAACTTGGTATAGTTGATCCAATGACATCAGTCTTTTATCGATTTTTTTTATCTGCGATCATAATTTTAATCTTTTGTGTATTTAAAAAAATAAATCTAAAATTTTCATTGAAAGAACACTTCTTTATTGCAGCGCTTGGTATATCGTTATTTAATATAAATTATGTTTTTTTCTACCTCTCTACAGTGCATTTAATCAGTGGGTTTGTCGCTTTGTGTTTTTCATCAATTTTATTTATGAATGTTGTTAATAACATTGTTTTTAAACGTAAATATCCCAAAATTATGACACTAGTGGGAGGCCTCATTGGAACTTTAGGTTTATTATTTATTTTTTATGATGAAATTATTAATTTTGAATTTTCAAAGAGTACGAGTATTGGAATATTATTAGGAGTATTAGCAACCTACTTCGCATCTATAGGAAACTTAATTTCAGAGTACACTTCTAAAATTAAATTGAATGTTGTAGCTGTTACAGGTTATGGCATGTTATATGGCTCTTTAACCTTACTAATTTACCTATTTATAGTCGGTATAGATTTAAATTTTGATTTTAGTTATACATATATAGTTTCTCTTCTTTATTTATCAATTTTTGGAAGTGTTTTTGGGTTCATTCTATACTTGTCAATTATTAAAAATATTGGAGCAAATGATGCAGCATATATAGCGATCATAATGCCTCTTATAGCATTAATCATTTCTACTATATTTGAAGGATTGATATGGGATATAAACTTATACATAGGTGCATTTTTAGTAATATTTGGAAATATATTAATTTTAAAAAGAAATTAGTTTTTAAATAATTTTTTTTGCAAAATTACAATCATGCTTGCTATTAAAAAAAGTATTAACATAGGTGTATAAACGAATTCAATACCAAAGATATCTGCTACATATCCTAAGGCAGGTGGTGCTATCATAAAAACACCATAAACCCCTATTGTGATAATAGTTATTCCCACCGTCGGATTAACATTTTCAATCGAAGATCCAAAGGTGTAACAAATAGGGATAATAGAAGAGACACTAAAACCAGCAATTATAAAACCAATAATAGCAAATGTTAGCGAGCTACTTAAAGCTATTAAAATTGATCCTACTAAAGAACCGATCACAGAGAGAACAAGAAAATTATAGATACCAAAAATTTCTTTTAGTTTATCGCCAATTAATCTTCCAAAAACCATACTTCCATTAAAAGCTATTGCAGCAAGGCCAATATTAAATCCATTAGCATTAATATAATCTCTCATATATAGAGATCCCCAGGAGTCTGTACCACCCTCTAAAAATACTGCTGTGATAGCTAAAACGAATAAAACTATAAGAAATAATGGCCAATTAAAAAAAATAGAAAAGAAAGACAAAGAGTCTGATTTGTTATTTTTTATAGTTAAGCTGCTAAAAAAAATTATTGGGGCTAAAATCGCAACAAATACTATTGAATTAATAAAAAAACTTATTCTAAACTCTAAAAATAAGCTAGTTAACAAAGATCCTGATAACAATCCAATACTCCAAAACGCATGAAAACCTGACATCATGGGTCTTTTAAACTTTTTCTCTAAAGAGGTCGCTTGCACATTAAGAATTACCTCAAATAACCCATAACAGACACCAAATATAAAACTCAGCAGTGCCATGAATTCAAATGTTTGTGCAAATGGTATAAAAAGCCATAAAACACTTATAATAAACCCAGATATAAGGGATATTTTTTTGGAGGAGTATAGTTGTGTTATTTTTGGTGCAACGATCATTGTTAAAACTGAACCAATTGAAAAGATAACAAATAAATAGCCCATCACTGTGTAATCGGCTTCTATTTGATCTTTTATATCGGGAATTCTAACAGCCCATAATCCTACAAAAAAAGAGATTGAAAAAAATAATGACTTGCAAGCATTCGTATCTGAGATTTGAATTTTCAATTTTTAAAAATTTAAATAATTAGATTTCTACCATCCGCCATCATCATCTGCTTTTTTATCTTGTACAGATTTATTTAATGATGTTTTAACTAACTTCCAGATACCATTACCTGAAACTATAATTTCATTTTTTGAAAAAACTTGGCATTTCACAAAACAAAGAGTTTTAGTCATTCTTTCAATAGAGGGGATACCAATTAATTCATCACCTTTTTGAGCAGAGAAAGTAAAATGTGTGTTCATAGATATAGTCACACATGGTCTATTGCCAAATGACTTGTAGGCAGCATTACCCATCATATTGTCCAAAACAGACATTAAAAAACCACCATGAGCAAAATTTCCAGAATTAAGATGATTTTCAGCAACTGTTATTCGATATAAGTTCTGATTATTTTCTTGTTTTGTCTCTAATTCACCTAGTAATTGTGAATACGAAGATTTTGATATTAACTTCCAGGTCATATATAACTTTATAATGCAATCTTTCAAAAAAGAAATGTTTTATAAAATCACTAGATAAATTTTTTAATGGACAAATAAGTTGATACACAATGAATAGATCTTTTAGGACAGATGACAACAGCTCAAATAGTTTTATACCTAGCTATTCAGGTACTAACGGCGCTGTAGCAACTCATTCTAATTTATCATCAATGACCGCTTACAGTATTTTAAATGAAGACAAAGGGAATGCTTTTGATGCTGCTGCTGGAGCGATGTTAGTTGAAGGGCTTGTCAATCCTCAAATGTTTGGAATGGGAGGAGAAGGAGTGATGATTTTAAAACCAAAAGATCAAAATCCTTTAGTTTTAAACGGAAATACATTATCTCCAAGAAAATTTGATTTTTTAAACTTAGTCACAAGAGGTTATACAGAAGTACCCGATCAAGGTATTTTAAGTGCTGGTGTCCCCGCTGCATTTTCTTCCATTTTTAGAATGTTGCAAAGATACGGGAGTCTTGATTTTAAAACTAT
>CABZMT010000016.1 GCA_902526965.1 uncultured Alphaproteobacteria bacterium | reverse complement strand
ACCAGCAATAGTTCCATCTTCACCTGACAAATAATTAAAATTTTTTTTCATAAAAGTTCTCATAATCAAAGGTCTTGAAATATCATTGGAGGCGTCTTTGATACCGACGATGTTTGCTACTTTATTAAGTGCCTTAAAGCTATCAAAAGACAAGTCTACAATTGATCTTCCAGGTATATTGTAAATAAGTTGTTTTAAAGGCGAAACTTTTGCAATCTTTTTGAAATGGTTAATCAAACCTGATTGATTAGGCTTATTATAATATGGTGTAACAACTAATCCATAACTTGCTCCTGCTTTAAAGGCGTGTTTAGTAAATTCAATTGCCTCTTTAGTCGAATTAGATCCTGTGCCAGCAATAACAGGTATTTTTTTTGAAGCAACTTTGATTGCAAACTCGACTAATTTCATGTGCTCATCATGTGATAAGGTTGGTGACTCCCCAGTGGTTCCACAAACTGTTACCCCAGATATTCCACTTTTAATTTGCCAATTTAATAGTTTTTCAAAACTATCGTAGTCAACATCACCTTTTGAAAAGGGAGTTATTATTGCTGGTATAGATCCTGTGAGCATTATTATTTTTTACTATTTTTATATCAAATATATATGTTTTTTTTATGGCGGAGAGAGAGGGATTCGAACCCTCGGTACAACTTGCGTCGTACGGCGGTTTAGCAAACCGCTGGTTTCAGCCACTCACCCACCTCTCCATAGGCTTATTTATAGCCGAAATATAGTCAAATAAAAAGAATTGTCATTCTTATTATTGATAAAAACATCTATGCAGTTACTTTTTAAGTCTTTCGAGAAGGATTTTATTTATTAATTTAGGATTACCTTTACCTTTTGTAGCTTTTAGACATTTACCAACAAAATATCCTAAAACTCTATCAGAACCACCTTGAAATTTTAAAATGTTCTCCTCTTCTCCTACTAAAGCATCATCAATTATTTTTTCCAATTCTACAGAGTCAGACACTTGTTCAAGTCCTAATTCCTTTACAAGTTCAGATGGCTTACCTTCACCATTTAAAACTTTCGGTAAAATTTCTTTACCAGCTTTATTTGAAATTACATCATCAGAAATTAATCTCAAAAGATCAGTAATATCTTTTGTTTTATCATTTAGATTATTTACTTCTAAATTATTTTCTTTGATAAATGCAAATATATCTCCAACTAGCCAAGCAGCTATAAATTTTGGTTTTACAGTTGTCTCAGAAATCATTTTTTCAAATAAATTTGCATTTTGTTTTTCAGCAATTATTATTTTAGCTATTTCTTTATCTAAACTATAATTGTGTACATATTTATTTAACTTATCTTGGGGAAGCTCTCCTACTAAGGGTTTTATTTTATCAATTTGCTCTTGACTTAAATTTACAGGTAATAAATCGGGATCAGGAAAATAACGATAATCATGTGAGAATTCCTTACTTCTCATTGCTCTTGTTTCCCCGGTGCTTGTATCAAACAGCATGGTATTCTGTTCAATTTCTCCACCCCCATCAATTATATTAATTTGTCTTTGAAATTCATATTCAATAGCTTGTTTTATGAATTTAAATGAATTTAAATTTTTAATTTCACATCTAGTGCCAAGTTCTTGGCCCTTTTTGCGAACAGATAAATTTACATCAGCTCTTAAAGAACCTTCCTGCATATTTCCATCACACACATCTATATACATCAGCAATTGTCTTAAAGAAGACATGTAGTTTATTACTTCATCTGCAGATGATAAATCAGGATACGAAACTATTTCTAATAATGGTGTGCCTACTCTATTAAGATCAATAAAGCTATATTTTGGATCAATATCATGAATACTCTTGCCAGCATCTTGTTCTAAATGGGCTCTCTCAATTCTAATTTTTTTTTGATTATCAACACTATCAATATTGATATAACCCTCGCTAAGAATGGGGAATTCAAATTGACTAATTTGGTAACCTTGAGGTAAATCAGGATAGAAATAATTTTTTCTTTCGAACACAGAATACTTATTGATCTTAAAATTTAATGCGTATCCTGTTTTTATTGCCATTTCAATACAACCAAAGTTCATAACTGGAAGCATTCCAGGCATTCCTGAGTCAATAAAATTTACATTCTCATTTGGCTCAGATCCAAATTGATTTGGTGAGGAGGAAAATAATTTAGATGAAGTTTTAAGTTGGGCATGTACTTCTAGACCTATTACCATTTCCCAATTATTACTCATTGAAACTTAATTCCTTTTCTGCAAGAGCAGCTAACTGTAAAAGTGTTTTTTCTTTAAAATAATTTCCAATAAATTGAACTCCCAAAGGTAGACCATTTTTACTTAAACCAGATGGAATAGATATCCCAGGAAGGCCAGCAAGACTTGTGGGAACAGTATAAATATCGTTTTTATACATAGATATAGGATCAAGTTTATCACCAATTTTAAAAGCCTCATTTGGTGTTGTGGGTGTTAGTATAAAGTCAACTTCGTTTAAAATTCTTTGAAAATCATTTTTAATCAATCTTCTAACTTTTTGAGCTTGTCTGTAGTAAGCATCGTAATAACCAGCTGACAATACATAAGCGCCTATAAGAATTCTTCTGGTCACCTCATCACCAAATCCCTTTGTTCTGGAATTTAAATAAATATCATCAAGACTTTCGCCATCTTCTCTAACTCCGTAGCGTACACCATCATATCTTGCTAAATTTGACGAAGCTTCAGCTGGTGCTAAAATATAATAAGTTGAAAGTGCGTATTCAGTAGTCTTAAATTCTACATCAACAAATTCTATACCATGTTTGGAGAGTGCTTTTTTTGTATTATCAATTTGATTTAAAATGTCTTCACTGACATCTTCAAGATAATCAGAGGGAATTCCAATTTTAATTTTATTTTCAAGGCTGTTGTTAATATCAATTAAATAATCTTCTCTTTGATGATTTGAGCAAGTAGAGTCATTAAAATCATGTTTGTTTATTGAATTTAAAATATAAGCTGCATCCTCTACACAGTTTGTCAAAGGTCCTGCTTGATCTAAACTAGAGGCAAAAGCTACAATTCCCCACCTTGAACATGAGCCAAATGTAGGTTTTAAACCAACTATTCCACATAAGCTAGCTGGCTGTCTTATTGAGCCACCAGTATCTGTACCCATTGACGCTACACATGAGCCCTCGGCCACAGCTGCTGCTGATCCCCCTGAGGAGCCTCCTGGAACAAGATTATCTTTTTGAGAATTTTTACTCTTCCAAGGATTAATTACAGGACCAAAATAACTAGTTTCATTTGAAGAGCCCATCGCAAATTCATCACAATTATTTTTACCAATAAAAATTGAACCATCATTTAAAAGTTGCTGAGTCACAAAAGACTCATAATTAGGAATGAAATTACTCAGAATTTTAGATGATGCTGTTGTTCTTATTCCTTTAGTACAGAATAAATCTTTAATACCTAAAGGAATACCATCTAAAGGTAAAGGATTGCCATTATCATATCTGTTTTGAGAGTAGTTAATTGATGAAATATTGTTTTCCTTATCAATTACTAAATTAAAGCTATTGTTATTACCAGATTTAGCTTTTGCTAAATATTCGTCATAAAGTTCTCCTACACTTATTTTTTTTTCAATAAGAGCTTTTTTAATTTGGCTAATTGAATTCTTCACTTACTCAACCACTTTAGGCACTTTGAAAAAATTTTGTGCTCTCTCTGGAGCATTACTTAATACATCATCAACAGAATTACTTTTACTTACCTCATCATTTCTAATTGATACGGTTTTTTCAGTTACATTATGCAAAGGTTCTGTTTTACTTGTGTCAACCTTTTTAAGATTATCTACCCATTTAATTATATCTTTTAAAGAATTAGTGTAAAATTCCTCTTTTTCTGAGGGTAATTTTAGCTTTGCTAAATAAGAAATTCTTTTAATATCAATGTCACTCATAATGGTCGTCGATACTATATCAGATTTTCTTGTAAGCAATAATTATACCAAGAAATTTATTGCTATAGATTATGGTCTAAAACACATTGGAATGGCTATCAGCGATCCATCAAATATCATTTCTGTTCCTTATGGAACTTTTACCGAAACATTATTATTCGAAAAAATTATAGAAATTATAACAACTGAAAATGTTCATGGAGTCGTGATTGGTAAACCCTACCATCTTGATGGTTCTTTATCTGAAATGGTAAATAAAGTTGAAATATTTGCCAAAAAATTAGATAAAATTATCTCTTGTCCAATTTTATTTATCGATGAGAGATTGTCTAGTAAGCCCTATAAATCAAGGAAAAAATCAGAAAACACTCATATTCATGAAAAAAGTGCATGTTTAATACTTGATGATTTCCTAAGTTTGTATAGAAACTCCTCTAGTGAAAAATAGAAAGATCACTTCTATAGACGATCTATCAGCTAAGGATATTCGCTCTATTGCTGAGTTAGCTATAAAATTTAAAAAATCAAAAAAAAGAATTTCAGGAAATAAAACAAAAAATATTTTTAACTTATTTTTAGAGCCCTCTACAAGAACTACAATAAGTTTTGAGCTTGCAGCAAAAAATTTGGGATACAATTCAGTTAACATAAATTTTGAAAAAAGTTCTTTATCTAAAGGTGAAACGTTTGATGACACCATGGATACTTTGATGAGTATGAAACCAGATGCATTAGTCATCAGAGATAAAAATAATTTTTCACCAATGAACATTGCAAAGAAAAGTAATGTTCCTGTAATAAATGCTGGTGATGGAACTAATGAACATCCCACACAGGCGCTACTTGATTATTGTGTAATAAAAGAAATTTTTAAAAAGAAAAAAATAAAAATTGGTATTTGTGGAGATATTAAACATAGCAGAGTAGCTCACTCAAATATCAAACTTCTGTCAAAAATGGGCTATCAAATTCATATAATTGCACCTACATATTTTTTAAACAGAAATGAATTGATTAAAATAACTGATAAAATTAAATTTCATAAAAATCTGAATTATCTTGAAAAACTAGATGTCTTGATGATGTTGAGAGTTCAAAAAGAGAGAATTCCAAAAGGTGCAAAGAATATGATGAAATCTTTTAAAAAAGAATTTTGTTTACAAAATAACCATCTATTTAATAAGCCCTATTTAATGCACCCTGGACCAGTAAATAGAAACATTGAGATTAGTGATGAGGTCTTAGATAATTATTCTAAATCACTGATCTTAAAACAAGTTGAGATGGGTGTTTACCTCAGGATGGCTTGTTTACATTATATATTAAAGTGATGTTTCTAATATTAACTTTTGCCTATTTGATGGGATCTATACCTTTTGGGAAACTAATAACCAAATTTTTAACAAACGAAGACATAACCAAGACAGGATCAGGTAATATAGGTGCAACAAATGTATACAGAAGCATATCAAAAAAAGCTGGTATTGCTGTTCTGATATTAGATGGAATAAAACCAATTTGTGTATTATTAATAATTTATTATTTATTTCCAGAACACTACCAAAAATATAAATATTTAATTTTTCTTTTTTCTATAATTGGACATATTTTTCCAATTTGGCTTTATTTCAAAGGTGGAAAAGGTGTGGCGTGCTTTTTTGGTGCAAATTTATTTTTAACTCCTATTCCAACGTTTTTAGCAATGATCCTGTGGTTTTTTACAGTCAAAATTACTAAACTTTCTTCTTTAGGAGCCCTTTTATCAATATTTCTTTTGACAATTTATCAATTAATTTTTATTTATGGCAACTTAGAAAAAGGAATAGTTTTTATTATTTTTCTTTTAATATTTTTTAAACACAGTTCAAATATTAAAAGATTAATTAAAGGCGAAGAAAATAAAATAAATTTATAGTTATGAACTTACTTGTTGTAGAGTCACCCGCAAAAGCTAAGACAATTAATAAATATCTTGGAAATGATTTTGAAGTCATAGCTACGGTTGGTCATTTTAGAGATTTAGCAAAAAAAGATGGTGTAAAAGTGACTGAAGACTACAGTGATGTTGAGTTGAATTGGGAAACAACAACTGCAGGAATGAAAATGTTGGACAGTATAGAAAAAAAAGCAGAAGGTTATGAAAAAATTTACCTTGCAACTGATCCAGACAGAGAAGGTGAAGCGATTACATGGCATTTAGTGAAATCTTTAGAAAAAAAAATAGATAAAAATAAATTTGAGAGAATTACATTTAATGAAATTACTAAAAATGCAGTAATAAATAGTTTTAAAGGGTCTAGGAAAGTTGATGATAATCTGGTTTCTGCATATTTAGCCCGAAGAAGTTTAGATTATTTAGCAGGATATAGTTTATCTCCTGTTCTCTGGAGGAAAATGCCTGGCAGTAGATCTGCAGGAAGAGTGCAATCTGTAGCAGTAAGACTTATTTATGAAAAAGAAATTGATATAGAACAATTTGAGCCAGAGAAATTCTATAAAATAAATGTAAATGGGGAAATTAATGGTGCAAAACTCGAAACATCCATTACAAGTCTAGATGGGCAAAAAGTAGACAAGTTCTTCTTTAAAAACGAGGCTTTAGCTGAAAAGGCTAAAAATTATTTAAATAACAACAAATTTTTCATTAGAAAAATTGATGAAAAGACAATATCTCGAAAACCAAAAGCACCTTTTAATACTTCGACCTTGCAACAAACAGCAAATAGTCAACTAAATTTTGGTGCCAGTCAAACTATGACTATCGCTCAAGGTTTATATATGGGCATAGATATAAATAAGGAAACTATTGCTTTAATCACTTATATGAGAACAGATAGCATAACGCTTTCTAAAGACTCAATTGATACAATAAGAAAAAATATAAGTGAACAATTTGGTGATAAATATTTACCAGTTAAGCCTATTGAGTATAAGTCTAGAAAAAAGAATGTACAGGAAGCGCACGAGGCAATTAGACCAACAGATATTTCAATAAAGCCTGAAAGTATAAAAGACTATCTAAGTGAAGAACAATTCAAACTTTATGATTTAATATGGAAAAGAACATTAGCATCTCAAATGACAAGTGCTGAAACGAACCAAAATACTCTTCAAATAGATTGTGAAGAAAAAAACATAACTTTAAAAGCAACACTTGGTAAATTAATTTTTGATGGATATAAAAAAGTTTATAACGTACAAGAGGATGATGAGGAAAAGATTATTTCACTATTAGAAAATATAAAAGAA
The DNA here is from genome assembly GCA_902526965.1 of uncultured Alphaproteobacteria bacterium. GTDB lineage: Bacteria > Pseudomonadota > Alphaproteobacteria > HIMB59 > HIMB59 > HIMB59. The sequence goes on along the minus strand of CABZMT010000016.1, from coordinate 8,186 downwards.
AATGATAAATACATTGTAAGTGAAGTTGAATCACTAGAGTCATATACTTCTCCTCCATCTAGATATACTGATGCCAGTTTAGTAAAGAAATTAGAAGAGTTAGAAATTGGAAGACCTTCTACCTATGCCTCTATAATTCAAACAATTGTTAATAGGGGTTATGTTTTAAAAAGTGGAAAATCATTTATACTTAATGATCGCGGTAGAGTAGTAAATGTATTTTTATGTAATTATTTTAAAAAATTTCTTGAATATAAATTTACAGCTGATTTAGAAAATCAGCTTGATGATGTAGCTGCTGATAAAGCAGAATGGAAAAATATTGTTTTAAATTTTTGGAAAGATTTTGAGTTTTTCATAAATGAGGTTATGGGTAAGCCTAATAGAGAAGTAATTGATGTGATAAATGAGGAATTATCACCAGTTATCTTTAAAAAAATTGGAGGAGACATTGATATCAAATGTTCCTCTTGGGCAAACACAGAAAATTGTGAAGGCAATTTGGGTGTGAAAGTTGGAAAAATGGGAGGATTTATTGGCTGTTCAAATTACCCTGAATGTAAATTTACAATTTCTATAGGTGCATTCGTTAAAGAGGTAAATCCAAAAAATCGTGAGGGAGATGAAATCATCATTTTTCCAAGAACCCTGGGTATAGATGCTGACTCAAAAAAAGAAATAGCAGTTCACTTGGGTCCTTATGGCTATTATCTACAATTAGGAAAAGAAACTGATGAAGATAAGCCTAAAAGAGTAACTCTTCCTAAAAGCTATGATCAAAATACAATTGGAATGAATATTGCTAGTCAGTTAATAAAGCTACCAATAACACTTGGAAATTTTCCAAGTAGTGAAGATCCGGTAATAGCAAACATAGGAGCGTATGGACCATATGTTAAATACCAAGATATTTATGCCTCTTTGGGAAGAAAATATGATGTCTTGGAAATTGATTTAGATCAAGCAGTGGAATTGATAACTATTAAAAAAAATAAACCTACCAATAAAGTAAGAGAAATAGGAGTACTAAAGAGAAGGAAACAAAGAGCAAATCTCTATAAAGGGAAGTCAGGAAAATTTTATTTTAAGATTGGTATAATGAATTACAAAATTCCTCCTGAATATGATGGAGAAAATTTAACAATTGAGGATGTAGAAAAAATACTTAAAGCTAATCGCTAACTTTTTTTAGATTTAATTCTTTTAATTGTTTATCCTCTATTTTAACTGGCGCGTTCATCATTAAGTCTTGAGCTCTTTGGTTAAAAGGGAAAGCTATTATTTCTCTGATGTTTTCATTTTCACTGAGTAACATAATTATTCTGTCTAGACCCGGTGCACATCCTCCGTGAGGGGGAACTCCATAATGAAAAGCATCAAACAAAGCACTAAATTTTGATTTAATTTCACTTTCGCCATATCCTGCAATTTCAAAAGCTTTTTTCATGATATCTGGTCTATGGTTTCTTATGGCTCCAGATGACAATTCTATTCCATTACATACGATGTCATATTGATATGCTAAAACATTCAAGGGGTCATCTTTCGACAATGCATCCATTCCTCCTTGAGGCATAGAAAAAGGATTGTGACTAAAGTCAATCTTGCCAGTTAAAACATCTTTTTCATACATAGGGTAGTCAACAATCCAGCAAAATTCATATTTATTTTTATCAATTAAATTTAAATCCTCTCCTACTTTTGAAATAACCTTTGATGAGAACTCATATGACTCATCTGGTAAATCACACACAAAAAGTAATCCATCATTTAAGTTAAAATTATTATCTTTAATCATTTGGTTTAACTTTTCTTGATTAAAATTTTTAGCTAATGGGCCTTTTGGTAGTGAATTTTCAAAGTTAATATATCCAAGACCCTTTTTTCCTTGTTCTTGAGCCCATTTATTAAGGTTATCATAAAAACTTCTTGGCTTACCCTCAGAATTGAGAGCTTGAATACAATTAACAATAGCGCCCTTTTTAATTAAATTTTCAAAGATTTGAAGACCTGAGCCCTCAAAATAATTTGTTACATCAGCTAATCTCAGAGGATTTCTTAAATCTGGTTTATCGCATCCAAAATTTTCTAAACTATCTTTGTAGGTAAAAGTTGGAAATGGGAGTTTATTTATTAGTTTATCTTTAGGTTTAAATCTATCAAAAGTATTAAATAGTAAACGACTGATGACGTCTAAAACATCCTCTTGTGTGGCAAAACTCATTTCCATATCAATTTGATAAAATTCACCAGGGGATCTATCAGCCCTGCTATCTTCATCTCTGAAACATGGAGCTATTTGAAAATATTTGTCAACACCAGAAGCCATATAAAGTTGCTTGAATTGCTGAGGTGCTTGAGGCAAAGCATAAAAGGATCCTTTATGTAATCTGGAAGGTACCAGGAAATCTCTAGCACCTTCTGGAGAAGGAGCTGTTAGAATTGGAGTTGCTAATTCCATGAAACCCTCATTATTCATAAAATCTCTTACATAATTTATAATTTGATTTCTTAGCTTAATGTTACGTTGCATTTTGGATCTTCTAAGGTCTAAATATCTATATTTTAATCTTACCTCTTCACCATAATCACTGTCAGAATTTACCTCAAGTGGGAGTGTTTTAGAGCATCGGCTTAATATTTCAAAACTTTCTATTTTCAATTCAACTTCTCCTGACTCTAAATTTGTATTAACAGTTTCCTCGCTTCTTTTGGTTATTAGACCAGAAATTTTTATCACATCCTCGTTTTTTATTTTTGATAATTCAGAAAAATTAACAGATGTATTATCTACAACACATTGTAAAAGTGAGGTTGAGTCTCTTAAATCTATAAATAATAAATTTCCGTGATCTCTTGATCTATTAACCCATCCGGAAACTGTAATTTTTTTATCTACTAGTTTATTATCTATATCTTTTAAATAATAATCTCTATAACTGTTCATAATACTTTCTAATTAGTGACAAATTAATATTATGGTTATTCTCATAAAGCAAATGATTAATGGTTTCTGCCGCCTCAAATGCTGCTAGATATGTTCTTTCAATATGATTCATAACTTCAATAATAATTTTTTCTGGAACAGTAATAGATTTTAAAAATAAATATTTTTTTATTAATTTTAAAAGAAAGTCTTTATTAGGGTTTTGTATATTGCATAAATTAAATTGTCTTAACCTTGACTCAATATCTGGTAAATAAATTTTGTCAGATAGATTTTCAATAGAACTGTCAGAGGTAAATATAGTCAATGGAATATTATTTAATATAAAGTGCTGTAAGAAGTGAAAAAAATTTTCATCTTTTGCAGGTAAATAATTTAAGTCTAAATAAGTTTCTTTCTTTATATGTAAATCTTTAGGTAGTTTATTAATCAAATTAGTTTCAAAAACCCTAGAAAAATTATTTGCAATCAAGGTTTTACCAGATTTTCTAGGTCCATAAATAATTAGGTATTTTACTCTTTTCTTGAGTGATTGAATTACTGAGTCATTTTCTGAAGAAAGTATAATTTCCTCATCAGAGCTGTCTAAATTTAAAAATGTTTGCACTAAAAAAAGTTTACCAGGAAATTAATCTGTTTATCATCATAGATATTTTCGAAATCTAATAGTAATTTGTTTTGTTCATAAGATAATATCTTGGGCTCTAAACCAGTAAAGTATTTTAGTTTTTTGTAATTTGATGGATCGATAGTTAATTGGTAAGAGCTTTTATTCTTATCCAGGAGATTAAACCATAATGATTTTAAATTTATATTTTTTGAAAACTTGTGTAATCGAAAATATTTATCATTAAAATTTAGATATATATAAGAGTCTTTTTCAAAGTTTTTAATAATAAAATTTGGACAATTTTCAAATTTATTATTAAATTTAAAAAAATTTTCTAGTAATGAACAATTTAAAAAAAATAAATTATGATTGATATTTTTCGCATATAAATCTTTAGATAAATTATCTATATCAACATTAAGAGAAATTTGAGTATTACTAAAATTAATATTATAAATATTTTTTTCTATTGAAGATATAATGTCTTTCTCAGTAATTGAATAATTTATTCTTAAAAGTAATTCTTGATAATTTTGAAGATTGCTATCTTTTTGAATAGTAATTTCTTGATAAGCTGATAAATTTTTTAAGTTAAATGCAAGGAATATACTAATTAGATATAAATATTTCATTGAGCAAACTATACAAAAAATCGGGTGTTGATGTAATAAAAACCGACAAACTTATTAGTCAGGCACTAAAATTCATCAAAAGCTCTCACAATGATAAAGTTTTAGGAAATAAATTAGGTTTTAGTGCAGAATATAGAGTTAACAAGGATGTTACGCTTTGTGCCGCTACGGATGGAGTTGGAACTAAGGCTATATTGGCTGCTGAGCTTAATGATTATAAAGGAATTGGACAAGATTTGGTTGCAATGTGCTCAAATGATTTGCTGTGCAACAAGGCAAAACCATTGTTTTTTTTAGACTACTTTGCATGCAGTTCGATCAAGTCAAAACAATATACTGAAATATTGAGAAGCATTGCAGATGCTTGCAAAAAAATTAATTGCTCACTTATTGGAGGTGAAACTGCAGAAATGCCATCTTTATATAAAGGTAATCATTTTGATATTGCTGGTTTTTTAATAGGGATAAAAGAGAGATATAAAACTTTAAAGGTAACAAGTGGGGATCTTATATTTGGAATAAAATCAAGTGGATTTCACTCAAATGGATTTTCTCTTATAAGAAAAATTATTAGTAAGAATAAAATTAATATTAAAAGGGCAACATTTAATAAACAAAAGCTTTCTAATCTTATCATGAGACCTACACGTCTTTACCATAGGTATATTAATAATTATGATTTTAAGTATATAAAGACACTCTCCCATATTACTGGAGGTGGTGTTTATTCAAATTTTAAACGTAGTATACCTAAAGGTACAAAATTTGATTTAAATATAATGAAGCTACCTAAAGAGTACGATTTTATTAAAGATAATATAAATATTTCTAACCTTGAATTAATGGAAATATTTAATTGTGGAATAGGTATGATATTTGTTATTAACAAAAAACATTATAAAAGATTTATTAAAAGGAACTTGTTTAGTCTAATTGGTGAAATTAAATCGTAAAAAAGTATCCTTTTTAATTTCAGGGAGTGGTTCTAATCTTCTAAAAATATTAAAAAAAAATCATATAAATAAAGATTTTAAAGTCATAGCTATTATCAGTAATAATAGTATCTCAACAAAAATTAAATCTTATGTGGGTAAGTTTTATAAAGATGTTTTAGTTAAAGAATACCAAAGAACATTACAAAAAGAAAATTTCAATAATACAGAAATTATTTTTTCAGTTGGTTATATGAAAGTAATTGAAAAGAGAATTATAAGTAACTTCGATGTTATAAATTTACATCCATCTATCCTTCCTAATTATAAAGGACTCATGACACAAAAAAGAATGTTAATAAATAATGAAAAATATTATGGTTTTACCATTCATAAGGTTTCTCCTGAATTAGACGATGGTCAAATAATCTCAAATAAAACCAAAAAAATTAATACTAAAAATGAGTCAGAGCTTATAAAAAAACATAAAAGTTTAGAGCATCAATTTGTATACAAACAGCTTGTTAATTATTTACTGAACTAGTTCAGATCCTGAAAAAAAGAAACTGATTTCAGTTTTTGCATTTTCCTCTGAGTCACTTCCATGAACTGAGTTTGCCTCAATAGACTCAGCGTATTTTTTTCTTATTGTTCCTTCTTCTGCTTCATCTGGGTTAGTTGCACCCATAATTTTACGATATTTTATTACAGCGTCCTCTCCCTCTAAAACTTGTACTTGAACAGGACCGGATGTCATGTACTTGACTAGGCTATCAAAAAAAGGTCTTTCTTTATGAATATCATAAAAAATTTGTGCTTGATTTTTAGTTAAATATATTTTTTTTGAAGCTAAAATTTTTAAATCAGTACTTTCAATCATTTGATTAATATGACCAATTAAATTTCTTTTTACTGCATCAGGTTTAATTATTGAAAATGTTTTTTGCATTTTAACTCTTAATTTTTGAAATATTTACTTATAAAATCTGTAATCAATGTCAAGCCGAAACCTGTAGAACCTTTATTGTTCATAATATCTCCAGCATTTTTCCATGTGGTTCCAGCAATATCAAGATGTGCCCATTTAGTTTTTTCAGGAACAAATCTTTGTAAAAATTGAGCTGCTGTTATAGAGCCTCCATATCTGCCTGCTCCAATATTTTTTAAATCTACAAACTGTGAGTTTAATTCTTTATCGAAATCATCGTGTAAAGGCATTCTCCAAACTTTTTCATTAGTATCTTGTCCGGATTGATAAAGTGTATCTGCTAATTTATCATCATTACTGAATAATCCTGCATAATGTTGTCCTAAAGCAACCATGATTGCTCCGGTTAGTGTTGCAAAATCAATTACAACTTTTGGTTTATATTTTTCACAACCATAGGTAATTATATCGGCTAGAACTAGTCTGCCTTCAGCATCAGTATTCAAGACTTCAACATTTATTCCTTTATAGGATTTGATAATATCGCCAGGTTTATAAGCACTACCACTTGGCATATTTTCAACTAGTCCCACAATACCTGCGTAAGAAAAATTTGTATTAATTTCACTTAAATATTTAATTATAGATACTGTAACAGCTGCACCAGCCATATCCCATTTCATATCTTCCATTCCACCGCTAGGTTTAATTGATATACCTCCACTATCAAAGCAAACACCCTTGCCAACAAATAAGATATCGATATTTTCTTTTGAATTTTTTTTATTAAATTCCATCACAACTGGTTCTCTCATACTACCTTGACAAACTGCTAATAAACAATTCAAACCAATCTTCGTTATTTTTTTTTTATCAAGAGTGATTATGTTTACTGAATTTTTATTTATCTGAGAATGAGTTTTTTGTGCAAAAGAAACGGGATAAATAATATTACTTGGTTCAGTAACTAGCTCTTTCAAAAAATTTATAGAATTTAGTAAGCTTTTGTAATTATTTGAAAGATTAAAAGTAGTCCTATATTTTGTATTTGTTGAGTTTTTTTTGTAGATAGAATAAATAAAATCTTTTTGTAAAAAACCATAAACTAATGGATCTAGATCTATTTTTTTATTGGTGTTTATAATAATCTGAGAAATTGAATATTTTATTGAGTTATCATAGATGAATGATCCTAAAATAGTTTTTTCAAAATGATTTTTGGATGTATTGTTAGTGTAAATATTTAATACATAATGAGAATTTTTTAAAACTAATGAATATTTAAAAATGACTATTTTATTGTATTTATAATCTTGAAGATCTTTTTTTGAAGATGTTTTGTCAGTAACGTCTACTAACAATTTTATACTTTGATTAGGTTTATTTATTAAGTTAAATTGGGCTTTCATGTTTGGAGGCATAAGATCATACATAATTTTTACCTATTTAAAATATATTTTAATAAACATCTTAATTTTTATTGTATTGATATGGCTCTCTCAAATTTTAAGAATACTAGAATTACAACATTCAATTACCACACAGCTATTTGAAGTGATCAAAACAACATTACTAGTATTGCCAAGTTTTATAAGTCCTTTGATGCCTTTTTTATTAATTATAGCTAGTTTTTTTTTAAACTATAAATTCAATAATAGTAATGAGATTATAGTTCTGAAACAGTATTTTTCATTTAAAAATAACTTAATTTTATTTTCAATTTTATCATCGGCCATTATTATTTTCTGCTTTATAAATAGTGAATACCTATCTGTAAATCTATATCAAAAATATAAAGTTCAAGAATTAGAGATCAGAAATAATCTTAAATTGGGAGTTCCTTCGCAAAAAGAATTTCATATTGAAGAAGAAGTAAGTATTTTTTTTAATGATCAAGATAATAATAAATTTATTGATGTCGAAGCTTTAATTTATCAGGGTGGGCAATTTATAACTGCAAAAAATGCCTACATAGAAATTGAAAATAGAAATTACAATTTAATTTTTAATGAAGGTGAACGTGTTATTTTAAATGATATTGAAAAAAGTAAAACAATATTTGATAAATTTATTTATAGCATTGAAAATAAAGAAACAGAGATTTTAATGAAGGACAAAGAGCATTTTAATACTTTAC
>CABZMT010000015.1 GCA_902526965.1 uncultured Alphaproteobacteria bacterium | reverse complement strand
ACGCAAACAATGCTTTGATTTTTGATGAACCTTGGTCGAGACCTGGAGATTATGTCATGTTTAAAGCCCTTAAAAATTTGGTTTGTGTCTCTTCCGCCTGTCCAGATGATGTTGATGCAGCTAATGGATGGAATCCCACGGATATTTTTGTTAGAGTTTATAGGCCAAATAAACCCTTTAGCAGAGGAATGGCATTTAGAATGAAAGCGGACTCTGAACCTAAATTAACCAAAGAAACTGGTTTTCACCCAAGAGTATCAACTCTAACGAAAAACATTATAGAATATAAGGGTTTCTGGTTAGCCTCAAATTACAACAATCACGGAGCTCTCAAAGAATATGAAGCTTGTAGAGAGCGAGCAATAATAATGGATTTATCTGCCCTTCGTAAATTTGAAGTAAGTGGCCCAGATGCTGAAGAACTTTTACAAATGACTTGTACGAGAAACATTAGAAAATTATCTGTTGGGCAAGTTGTTTACACTGCCATGTGCTACGAACATGGTGGCATGCTTGACGACGGCACAGTTTTTAAAATGACCAATGATAATTTTAGATGGATTTGTGGTGATGAGTATTGCGGGGAATGGTTAAGAGAAAAAGCAAAGGAACATAACTTAAAGGTATGGATTAAATCATCGACTAACAACTTACACAATGTGTCAGTCCAAGGACCTAAAAGTAGAGAAATTTTAAAAAAGATAATATGGACACCCCCTCATCAAACATCGTTGACTGATTTAGATTGGTTTAGATTTTCTATAGCTAGACTAAATACCCTAGATGGAATTCCATTGATGGTATCTCGAACAGGATATACAGGTGAACTAGGATATGAAATTTTTTGTCACCCAAGCAAGGCTACAGAGGTTTGGGATGCGGTTATGAAAGCAGGAGAAGAGTTTGAAATTATTCCAATGGGATTAGATGCATTAGATTTAGTTAGGATTGAGTCAGGATTAATATTTGCTAATTATGAATTTGATGATCAAACAGATCCCTTTGAAGCGGGTATTGGTTTTACAGTCCCACTTAAATCCAAAGAAGATAATTTTATTGGAAAACAAGCCTTGATTGAAAGAAAGGCAAATCCTCAAAAAAAGTTAATTGGACTTGAAATTGAAGGCAATGAGATATGTGGGCACGGTGACTGTGTTCATCCTTCAAATAATGGAAGAGAACAAATAGGAGTTATTACAAGTGGTATGAAGTCCCCAGTTTTAAATAAGAATATTGCACTTTGTAAAATTAATATCAAATATAGTGAACTTGACACTGAAGTTGAAATAGGAAAGTTAGATGGCCATCAAAAAAGAATAAAAGCAAGGGTTGTTCCGTTTCCATTTTATGATCCAACAAAATCAAAAGTAAAATCTTAAATATTTAAGTTTTAATGAGCTCAGTTTTTTTAGATAAATCAACTACTTTACCAATTAGTGATAAAAGGTTTGATAAAGGACCTTTTTTTAATTTTTATCATAAAGAGAATAATACTTATGGAGTGTACGCTGATCGATATTTTGCCATATCTGTTGGTAATAAAATATCTGATAGTTATTGGAATTTAAGAAGAAAAGCTGTCATGTATGATGTTCCAGAAAAACCTATACAAATTGAAGGCCCACAATCAGAAGAATTTTTAGATAAAATATTTTGTAGAAAAATCAAAGATATGAAAGTTGGAAGGGGCAAATATGCAATTGCCTGTTATGAAAATGGTGGGATTTTTATAGATGGTGTCCTTTTTAGAATGGAGCAAAATAAGTTCTGGTATGTTCAACCTGATGGGCCACTTGAGACGTGGCTAAAAGCTCATCAAAAAAATTTTGGAGTTACTATTTCAGACCCAAACTCCCGTGTTATTCAAATTCAAGGCCCAATCTCAAAAGATATTATTTCAAAACTTACTAATAGTGAAATCAATGATGACTTCAAATATTATCATTCTGGATATTTTAAAATAGCTGATCAGGATGTATATATCTCAAGAACAGGGTGGACATCTGAACTAGGTTTTGAAATTTACACTTTAGGAAATAAAACTAATTATAAAAAAATTTGGGATACTATTTGTGAAATAGGATATCCAATGGGTCTGACATTTGATGGACTTGAGTCTATGGATATTAGAAGAATTGAGGCAGGTATCTTAGACAACAATACTGATTTTGACTCTACGATGAATCCCTATGAAATCGGACTAGGCTCTCTAGTAGATTTAAACAAGGAAAATTTCATTGGAAAAAAAGCTTTAGAATTTCTATCAACGAAATTTGGGAAGAGACTATTTGGTATTATTTCTCAAAAAGAAATTACACACAGAGCAAAAGTTTATTTAGCATCTAATCATCAAAAAATAGGATATCTATCTGCATCTACTTGGTCTCCTACACTAGAAAAATATGTAGGTTATGTTCGTTTTGATTATCCAGGTGAATGGAAAGATTTTAAAGTCAAAGTGCAGTCTACCAATGATAATTTTACAGATTGTGAAATTGTAGACCTTCCCTTTTATGACAAAGAAAAACTTATACCTAAAGGTATTGATAGAAAAATTCCTTAATCTTTATTTCTCTCTTTTCTAAAAAACGGTATTAGAAAGACAAAACATGCTACAAAAAAAAAGATACTTCCAAACATAGCCCAAAAACTACCTATGCTAGATATGATAAAACCGACAGCAGAAATTATAAACAAAATCCATCCAATAAAATTGAGGGTTTTATTGGACATTTGTTTAGTTATTTAGTTTTTAAGTATGTTTGCATAGAGTCGTCCATTGCCTCTAACCACGTGGTATGGTGTGACGGTCCAACTGTTCCAGTGACTGGTGAGGGAAAGGATTTATCTCTGTAAGTTAGAATATTTTCCTCTTTGTGATCCTCCCATTCATAAAAATTTTTACGAATTAACTCAAAATCAATCTTGGGATAGTCAATGGATGTGCAAAGATCAACACAGTAATCTGTTTGAAAATCTATCATCTGATGGGCATCTTCTAATGCTTCCTCTTTACTAACCCAGTTATTAATATCCTTTTCCATTTCATCATTGGAAGGAAGCATAATTTTATTCATGATGATGTCTCTGACATACCAAGCTTGAGCATCAAACATATTAAATGTATGAAACTGATCCTGCATACCTAAATAAAACAAATTAGGATTATCTTGCCAAGCAACACCTTTGTAAAGTTTAGGAGGGTATAATCTATTATGAGTTTTTAATTTTAATTCTTCAGATAAAAAAGGAAAATGATGAAGGTAGCCAGTACACAAAATTAGAGCATCCATCTCTTGAATAGTACCATCTTTAAATATTGCCTTATTGCCTTCGATCCTATCCATATAATGAACCTCTTTCATTCCTTCTGGCCAATGGAATCCCATAGGATTATTTCTATAACCAATAGTTACAGACTTAGCTCCATATTTATGGCACTGTAAGGCAACATCCTCTGCAGAATAACTACTTCCTAACACTACAACATTTTTATTTCGAAACTCTTCTGCATCCCTAAAGTCATGTGAGTGCATAATTCTTCCAGGAAAAGAACTCATGCCTTTATACTCAGGTATATAAGGAACTGAAAAGTGACCTGTAGCTACAACAACGTTATCAAATCTTTCACTACTAATCTTATCTTCAATCTTATCCTTGTAAGAAACATTAAATGCATCTCCATCACTAGTAACACTAGTGACAGTGGTATTAAACTTTACATTTTTTTTTAATTCTGATTTTTCTGCTCTACCAATAATGTAATCTTTTAAAACCTCTCTTGGTGGGAAGGAGGGTATAGGCTTGTTAAAATGCTCGTCAAAAGAATAATCGGCAAACTCTAAGCACTCCTTAGGACCATTTGACCATAGATACCTGTACATACTATTAGGAATAGGATCACCGTATTCATCAGATCCTGTTCTCCAACTGTAATTCCAAAGCCCACCCCAATCAGACTGTTTATCAAATGCTACTACTTCCGGTATATTCTCACCTTTTTTTTTGGCTTGATATAAAGATCTAAGAAATGATAAACCACATGGACCGGTACCAATTAAAGCTACTTTTGTCATAAATATTCTCCCCTGAATTGAGAATATATTAAATATTATAAATAAATTTCCAATCCATTTTTTAGTCATTAAGGTAACAGAATTAAGGATAAATAAAATATTGTTTCATATTATGGAACGTCATTATTGAAGCAATAAATTTATGTATATATTTTCGAATAGGTAAATTTGAATCATGCAAAAATATTCTGTCTTCAGCTTAGTTAAAAATGCTTTCACTAACCATCAAGACTGGGAAGTAGCTTGGAAAGACCCTGAACCAAAAAAAGAGTATGATGTAATTATCATAGGTGGCGGTGGTCACGGTCTAGCAACAGCATACTATCTCGCAAAAGAGCACAGCATAACTAATGTTGCTATTTTAGAGAAAGGCTGGATAGGGGGAGGGAATGTTGGAAGAAATACAACGATCCTTCGATCGAATTACATGTTTGACTCGAATGCTCATTTTTATGAATTTGGAATGAAATTATGGGAAACGCTTAGTCAAGAACTTAATTATAATGTCATGTATTCACCAAGAGGAATTATTAATCTAGCTCACTCTGATGCACAAATGAATGCTTATGCAAGAAGAGGGAATTCAATGAGGCTTAATGGTATTGACGCAATTCTACTTAGTAGGGATGAAATTAAACAAATGATCCCATTTGCAGATTTTTCTGAAACTTGTCGTTTTCCAATACACGGTGGACTGATGCAACCTCGCGGGGGGACAGCAAGACACGATGCTGTTGCTTGGGGTTATGCAAGACAAGCGGACTCAATGGGTGTTGATATAATTCAAAATTGTGAAGTCACAGGCTTTGATGTTAATAACGGAAAAATTGAAGGCGTTCAAACTTCAAGAGGAAGTATTAAAACAAAAAAAGTTGGACTATGTGTTGCCGGTAGCACAACTCTTCTCGCAGACATGTTAAATATGAGATTACCAATCGAAGCTCATGTGCTACAAGCTTGCGTCTCTGAACCAGTAAAACCATTACTTCATCAAGTTGTAACTTTCGGTGCAGGACACTTTTATTGCAGTCAGTCTGATAAAGGTGAAATGGTTATGGGCGGCGACCTAGACGGCTATAATAGTTATGCTCAAAGAGGTAATATGCCTATGATACAGCACGTCCTCACAGGCGGATTGGCAGTATTTCCAAACTTTAGCAGACTGAAAATGCTGAGAACTTGGGGTGGAATTATGGATATGTCTATGGATGGTTCTCCTATAATAGATAAAACACATATAGACGGTGTTTATCTAAATTGTGGCTGGTGTTACGGAGGGTTCAAAGCAACTCCTTCATCAGGATGGGTTTTTGCCCACACAATTGCTCAAGACAAGGTGCATGAATTAAATTCCGACTTTAATTTAGAACGTTTTCATTCTGGTAAAATTATTGACGAAAAGGGTGTCGGCCCTAAGCCCTGGATTGGTTAATTAATGTTAGAAATAAAATGCCCCTATTGTGGCAAACGATCTCAAAATGAATTCTCTTATGGTGGTGACGCTACTGTCAAACGTCCAACATTAGGTAAGGAAATCTCAACAGAAGATTGGGACAACTTTGTATATTTTAGAGACAACCCAAGAGGTAAACATACAGAACTATGGCATCATGTTTCTGGGTGTAGACAATGGTTTAAGGCTTCCAGAGATACTGCTACTCATGAAATTTTTGATACATGTAAAATGAATGAGGCTTTCAATGAGTAATACTTATAGAACAAAAAATTCAACTGGCTTAATAAATAAAAATAAAAAAATTAATTTTTCTTTTAATGGCCACACTTATCATGGATACGAGGGTGATACTTTAGCATCTGCATTGATATCTAATGGTATCCATTTGATTGGAAGAAGTTTTAAATATCATCGACCAAGAGGTTTTTTAGGAGTTGGAGTAGAGGAACCAAATGCAATGGTTCAATTACATGAAGGTAACAAGTCAGAACCCAATATCATTGCAACGGAAGTTGAACTTGTTGAAGGGCTTAAAGCAAAAAGTCAAAATTGTTGGCCCTCAGTGCAATTTGATATAGGGGAAGTGAATAATTTGCTTAATCGTTTTTTCCCAGCAGGTTTTTATTACAAAACATTTATGTGGCCAAAAAGTTTCTGGATGAAAATATATGAACCTTTTATCAGAAAAGCTGCAGGAATGGGAGTGGCTCCACTACAACCAGATCCCGACAGATATGAACATAATTACGAACACTGTGATGTTCTTGTTGTTGGTTCTGGCCCCTCTGGTTTAGCCAGTGCATTAGCAGCTGCAAAAAATGGTGCCAGAGTCATTCTTGCTGAAGATAAAGCTAACTTTGGAGGATCGCTTCTTACCGATGAGGTCACAATTGGAAACATGTCTGGTAAAGAGTGGGCTAATGATACTGTTGCTCAATTAAAAAGTTTGCCCAATGTAATTTTAAAAAAAAGATCTCAGGTTTTTGGATATTATGATCATAATATGACTGTGATGATCGAAAGGGTGAGCGATCACCAAGAAAATCCATCTAAATATACTCCAAGGCAAAGATTACATTATATAAGAGCAGGTGAGGTAATCGTATCAACAGGCTCTATAGAAAGACCAATTTCTTTTGGTAATAATGACAGACCTGGGATTTTGTTAGCATCTGCAGCCAAAGAATATATGACAGTTTACGAAACGTTGGTTGGTAAGAAACCAATTATTTTTACGAACAATGACACTGCTTATTCAACTGCCCTAGAATTTTTAAAAAATGACATTACCCCTGTAATTTTAGACACTAGAAATAATTCCAACGGCGAGTTGGTTAAGGAAGTTAAACAAAAAGGTGTCAATATTAGATTTAATTCTGGTATTGCTGATACAAAAGGTCATTTAAAAATTAAATCTGCTGTCATTGGTGAATTAGATAAAGACAAAGAAAACTTTACTAGCTTGGAGAGTATTGATTGTGATTGCATTTGTATGTCTGGAGGTTGGACTCCAACAGTTCATTTATCATCTCAAGCTGGTAATAAATTAAAATTTAATGAAGAAATAGATGCTTTTGTTCCTGACAAAAAAAGACAAAGAGAAAGCGCAGTGGGAGCAGCTAATGGATCGTTTACACTAAACCAATCTTTAGCTGAAGGTTTTCAAGTCGGATTTGATTTATCAAATAAGTTTACAAATAATAATATTGAAACAAATACACCAAATTCAAAAGAACCAAAATACGAAAAACATGAAAGATTATGGTGTATGCCTTTACCACAAGGTAAAAAGCCAAAGCGTTTCATTGACTTTCAAAATGATGTTGCAGTATCCGATGTTGAATTAGCTATCAGAGAGGGATTCAGATCTATTGAACATGTAAAAAGATATACAACTTTAGGAATGGCTGGAGACCAAGGTAAAACCAGTAATCTAAACGGTCTTCAGTATGTCTCAAATATTGAAAAGAAAATTGTCCCAGAGGTTGGTCATACAACATTTCGACCACCTTATACTCCTGTAACTATTGGAGCAATTGTAGGTAGAGAAGTTGGAAACCATTACTTACCAACTAGGAAATCTCCAATTCATAATTGGCATGAAGAAAATAATGCTGTTTTTGTTGCAGCAGGATTATGGCAAAGACCTAGATATTATCCTAAAGAGTCAGAAAATATGAATGATGCAGTAAATAGGGAAGCTGCAAATGTTAGAACAAATGTTGGAATATGCGATGTTACAACACTTGGAAAAATAGATATTAAAGGCCCAGATGCTCCTGAGTTTTTAAACAGAGTTTACACAAATGCTTGGTTAAAATTACCTGTAGGCAAAGCTAGGTACGGTGTGATGCTTCGAGAAGATGGCATGGTTTTTGATGATGGTACTACTTCATGGTTATCAGAAAATCATTTTCATATGACGACTACCACAGCACAAGCGGCGAATGTTCTCTCTCACTTAGAATATTATCTTCAAGTCGTCTGGCCTGAATTAGATGTTAATGTTTTATCAACAACTGAACAGTGGTCAGGTATCGCTGTTGCGGGACCAAAGTCCAGAGAACTTTTATCAAAATTATTTCCCAATATAGATCTATCTAATGAAGGATTACCGTTTATGGGATTAGTTGACACCAAAATTGATGGTATTTTTGCCAGAATTTATCGAATATCTTTCTCCGGTGAGTTAGCTTATGAAGTAAACGTTGAGTCTAATTTTGGTCTTCATATGTGGAAGAAGATTATGGATGTGGGTAAAGCTTTTAATATACAGCCTTATGGAACCGAAGCACTGTCTACACTTAGAATTGAAATGGGTCACGTTGCTGGTGCTGAGTTAGATGGAAGAGCAGTTCCTTTTGACGTGGGTTTAAATGGAATGGTAAGTAAGAAAAAAGATTTTATTGGGAAAAGATCTCTATCTAAAGAAGCATTTACATCAGAAGACAGACAAACTATTGTTGGATTAGTTCCACTCGATAAAAGAACTAAAATTCCTGAAGGGTCTCATATCGTTGAGAATGATAAAGTAGCATCTCCTGTACCAAAATTAGGTCATGTTTCTTCATCTTGTTGGAGTGTGGAATATAATAATCCATTTTCAATAGCGATAATTAAAGATGGAAAAAATAAAATAGGAAAAAACCTTTTTGCTGTATCCCCATTAAAAGATATTTCAATTCCAGTTGAAGTTGTTTCTTCTCATTATGTTGATCCAGATGGAGAAAGAGTTAGATCTTAATATGGCTGTTATTGAAAATATATCACCACTTCACTTTGATCATAAACTAGGTTTTTTCGGAGACTATGAGAATAAAGACGACATTCTTAAGCTTTCTGAGGTAAAAGAATTATCTATTTTTCAAATTGCTAAATTTAAAAAAAGTAGTGTTGATATAAATGAAGTTAGTTTTAACAATTCAAAATTACCAACTAAAAGTTTGACTGTTATCTCAGATAATATCGCTAGGATATTATGGGTAGGTCCTGATACATGGTTGATTGTATCTAGAGATAAAAACCTCAATAAGGATATTCATAATATTTTTAATGATAATGATTTTGCTATTACTGACATCTCTCATTCTAGAGCAGTAATTGAAATAAGTGGCTCAAAGTCAAAAGAGGTATTAAAAAAAGGTTCACCGTTAAACTTCAACGACGATATGTTTAAACCAAATAATTGTGCTAACACAACTTATAATGGAATTAACATTTTTATCGATTTCATTAGTGAAAAAACCAGACTGTTTTAATCTTTATGCCCTCAGAAGTTTCGGAGGCTCTTTTTATCATAGTATAACTGACTCATGCTTAGAGTATGGTTATGAAGCCATATAATAAAGATGTGTGGAATAGTCGGTCTTTACCTTAAGAATAAAAAATACAAAAAAGATCTTGGAAAATTTTTAACAGGAATGATGAACAATATGTGTACTCGCGGACCTGATAGTGCAGGATTTGCAATCTATTCAACTGAAAGAAAAAAGAAATATAAATATTCTATTTGCTATAACGAAAACAATATTAAAGAAATAAAAAAAAATCTTAGAAAAGAAATTAAAGATGCAAAAATAAAAATTATATCTGACCATTTTGTCTTAGAGACTTCATTAAAACCTGTAAAGGTTATAAGTATTATCAAGAGCTATGATAATTTAAATTTAGTTGGCTATGGAAGTTCAATTGAAATATTTAAACAAGTTGGAAATCCAAGAGATGTTGTAAATAATTTTTCTCTTAAAAATTTTTCTGGTACTCATGCCATTGGACATACAAGAATGGCCACTGAAAGTGCAATTACAACAGATGGATCACATCCGTACTCAACTGGAGAGGATGAGTGCCTAGTTCATAACGGCTCACTTTCAAATCATAATAATTTAAGAAGAACATTAAAAAAAAAGGGAATAGAAATTAAATCTCAAAACGACACAGAAGTAGCTGCTGGTTATATTTCAAATGGTCTATTAAATAAGAAATCTTTAAAAGATACATTGATTGATGGATTAAAAGATTTAGATGGTTTTTATACTTTTATTTCTGGTACTAAAAACGGTTTAGCAATAGTAAGAGATGAAATTGCATGTAAGCCTGCTGTTGTGGCAGAAACAAAGGATTACGTTGCTATAGCGTCAGAGTTTCAGGCAATGGCGCATTTACCTAATGTTAACAAAGCAAAAATTTTTGAACCTGAGCCTGGTTTAGTATATAGCTGGGGAAAATGATTAAACTAAATCTTAAAAAAGACTCTTTGAGAAAAGTTAATGAGTTGCTTCAAAATCTTGATCAAAAATCAAATGACCGAAGTTTTAAAATAATCAATCCAGATGGTAATCATGCTATTTGTGCAGGTTTAAAAGAGGAAATGGATGTAACTATCGATGGTCATGTTGGTTATTACTGCGCAGGGATGAACATGAAAGCCGCTGTAACAGTTAATGGTAATGTAGGAACAGGCGTGGCTGAGAATATGATGTCAGGATCTGTTCACGTAAAAGGTAATGCTTCTCAGTCGGCTGGTGCTACTGCTCATGGGGGGACGTTAATTGTTGACGGAGATACAAGCTCTCGTTGTGGAATTTCTATGAAGGGCATCGATATTATTGTAAAAGGCTCTGTTGGTCACATGTCTGCGTTTATGGCACAGTCAGGCAACTTAGTAATTTGTGGAGATGCTGGTGACGCGCTAGGAGATAGTATTTATGAAGCAAAAATTTTTATTAAAGGAGAACCTAAATCCTTAGGAGCTGATTGTGAAAAAAAAAGTATGAATAAAAAAGATCAAGACCTTCTAAAATCTCTTTTGAAAAAAGCAAGCATTGATGAAAATCAATTAACACATTTTAAAATGTATGGCTCAGCAAGAAAGCTTTATAATTTTAATATAGATAATGTATCGGAGTATTAATGTCTGAAAAATTTAAAACCGTTCCAAGAAAATCATGGACTTTTGATGATTACACAAACTCAGAAATAAGAAGAGCAGCAGAAACTGGAATTTATGACATACGAGGAGGTGGTTCAAAAAAAAGACTACCTCATTTTGATGATTTATTATTTTTAGGAGCGTCTATGTCTAGGTACCCGCTCGAGGGTTATAGAGAGAAATGTTCAACAAATGTTACTTTAGGGACTAGACATGCAAAAAATCCATTAGAGCTTGATATTCCTATAACGATCGCAGGTATGAGCTTTGGAGCTTTATCTGGTCCTGCAAAAGAAGCACTTGGTAGAGGCGCTAGTATTTCAGGTACCTCAACTACGACAGGTGATGGGGGGATGACCCCAGAAGAAAGAGGACAATCTAAACATTTAGTCTACCAATTACTTCCATCTAGATATGGAATGAACCCAGAAGATTTAAGAAAAGCAGATGCTATAGAGGTAGTTATTGGACAAGGTGCAAAACCTGGTGGTGGAGGAATGTTACTTGGTCAAAAAATTAGTGATCGGGTTGCTGAAATGCGTACCCTACCAAAGGGAATTGATCAAAGATCCGCATGCCGTCACCCAGATTGGACAGGCCCTGATGATTTAGAAATTAAAATTCTCGAGATAAGAGAAATTACTGGTTGGAAAGTTCCTATTTTTGTTAAACTTGCAGGAGCTAGACCTTACTATGATACAGCTCTTGCTGTAAAAGCAGGAGCAGATGTTGTTGTTTTAGATGGAATGCAAGGTGGAACTGCTGCAACACAAGAGGTTTTCATTGAAAATGTTGGTCAACCCACTTTAGCATGTATTAGGCCTGCTGTTGATGCACTTTTAGATTTAGATATGCATAGAAAAGTTCAGTTAATAGTATCAGGTGGCATTAGAAATGGCGCAGATGTTGCAAAGGCTATGGCCCTAGGCGCTGATGCTGTCTCAATTGGTTCATCTGCTTTAATAGCACTTGGAGATAATGATCCAAAATGGGAGAGCGACTACAAAAAATTAGGTACAACTGCAGGCGCTTATGATGACTGGCACGAAGGAAAAGATCCTTCTGGAATTAATACCCAAGATCCTAAATTAATGAAAAGACTAGACCCTGTTAAAGCAGGTAAACGCCTATCAAACTATTTAAAGGTAATGACACTAGAAGCCCAAACAATTGCAAGAGCTTGTGGTAAAAACAGCTTACATAATTTAGAACCAGAAGACTTGTGTGCTCTAACTGTTGAGGCTGCCGCAATGGCTAGAGTACCATTAGCAGGTACCGGATGGATCCCGGGATCAAAGTTTTAAATTTTTCTTATTAAAAAATTTACTACATGCAGATTTTATATAGATAGCTATAGAAAAAATAACTACCGAATAGTCAGAATTGAGTTGTGATGATGCAACTGTAGTGTTAATTTATTGTTTCATAATTTGAAACAAGGAGGAACTTTAAATGGGGCAGGATTTAAAGTACATAAATAAGTCTCTAGAAAAATCATTTAAAATTTTAGAGATACTCTCTAAATCAATTTTTCCTCTTAAAGCCTCTAATATTTCTCGCAAAGCAACTCTTTCAAGAACGACAACTTTTAGATTATTATCTGTTCTCAGTGATCTTGGGTATATTCATAAAAATCTCAGTTCGAACACCTACACAATGGGACACAAGGCGTTTCAATTTGGTGAAACTTCTGATTATCTTCAGTCAATTTCAGAGACATCAAAAGAGATTTTAAAAGATATATCAAGTAAAACAAATTTGATTACATATTTAGCCATGTTAGAGGGATCTCAAATTGTTCACTCTGATAAAATTTCAAATAATACTGATGATGCAACAATAAGAACTTTTAGAATGAGGTTAGACGCACATTGTTGTGCTCTAGGAAAAGTAATGCTTGCATATAGACCTGAAAACGAAATTTCTACAATTTATAGAAGTTATAATTTTTATCCTCATACCAATAATACAATAATCAATTTAAATGATTTAAGAAAACAACTAACAAAGATTAGAGCCAACGGTTATGCCTTAAATCATGGTGAGGCTTTTGAAAATTCTTATGGTATTGGAGTAGCAATCTTAGATAAAGATAAAAGATCCTTTGCTGGAATCGCTTTATCTGGAAGTAAAAATATTCTTAATCCAAAAACGATGGATAATTACATTAATCTATTACAAGACGCTTCTATTAAAATTTCTAGATTAATTGTTGATAATTAAGCCTTTTCTATTGAAATTTTGTTTCATTATTTGAAACAAAATGTGTTTTTTTTAATATCCCAATTCAAAATACAATTAATATTGGAGGATTAAATTAAAATGAGCCTACCGTCTAAATGTGAATATTTAATAATCGGTGCTGGAATACATGGCTTAAGTACAGCTTGGCATTTATGTAAAAAGTTATCTAGTAAGGGACAATTAAAAGAAAATTCAGTAGTCGTTATTGAAAAAACAAAGGTTGCAAATGGCGCTAGTGGTGTAGCATGTGGCATAGTAAGAAATAACTACTATCAACCTGCAATGAGAAGTTTAATGGCTCACTCTGTAGATGTATGGAATGAAAATGCTGAAGCATTAACATATAAACCAGTTGGTTACATGCAAATCAATTCACAATTAATGCAAGAGGGCATGTCGGAGGTTTATCACCAACAAAAAGAAATTGGATTTGACTCAGAATTTATCGAAGGTGCCAGTGACTGCGAAAAATATATGAAGGACATGCTCCCAGATTGGCAAGCTCAAGGAATAACATCTGTCCTACATGAAAAAAAGACTGGTTACGGAGCCAACAGGGGAGCAATCGAAGGGTTTCATAAATTAGCAATTTCATCTGGCGCAAAAGTAATTGAGGGTGTTGAAGCAAATAATTTAATCTCTTCAAACGGTAGTGGTGCTGTAACAGCAGTAGAAACATCTGAGGGAACTATTGAGTGTACACAACTAGTTGTTGCTGCTGGTCCTTGGGTAAGAAAGTTTTGGGAAATTTTAGAGTTACCAAACTCTGTTAAAATTAAAAAACCTGATGGATCTTTTACTAATGAAATACCTATGTGGTCATACATGGCTTTAGAAGAAGGCGAGCTTGAAGTTGATCCACGAAGTTATAAAACAGCAAATGGAACTGAGTATCCTGTAATTCATGTTGATACTGAGTCAACGCTAGTCTCAAATAAAACAGGTGATGTTATTCATGAAAATGTAATGTGGGGTTTTTATTATAAACCAGATGTGTATAGAAATGGTATTCAAGGTGGTTCATCTCCATACGATGTAACTAAACCTTTAAATGATATTAAACTAGACCCTTATGGTCACGACTCTCTTGAATTTCAGCCAAGAGCGTCTTTTGAGGATAAATGGACTTCTGCTCTGGCTTTTTGCCAGAAGCAATTTGATGGGTGTCACAATAAGTATAAAAAGCAAAATGCTGGCGGTATAGGATGTGTGACTCCTGACCGTTTTCCTGTATTCGACCAATATAGAGAAAATGTGTATATTATTGCAGACGCAAACCACGGATATAAAATGGCTGGTGTTGGTGATTTAGTATCTGATGAATTGCTTGGAGGAAAGTCTGAAATTCTAGAACCTTTCAGATTTTCGCGATACGAAGAAGGGAAGTTACATCCGGTTTCGAAAAGCCCGTTCCCTTGGAGTTGATGTAGAGGAGGAATAATATGACAGCGCTAGAAACGTACGTTAAGGATAAAAAAAGACAAGACTATATAAAACAAGTAAGAAAAAAAATTGATAAGTTGGGTATAGATTATATCTATTATCAATTTATTTCTGTAACGGGAAGGATTGTTGGTAAGGGTGTACCTGCTGATCACTGGGAAAGCATAGCAAACAAAGGTTTTCAGTTAGTGTATGGTGCTACTGCTAACTTATTTACAAATAGGCATGGTGATTATATTGGTTATGGTCCAGAAGCTCACGAATTAGTCGGAATACCTGACCCAGAAACTTTTGTACAAATTCCATGGGATAAAAGAATAGCCCGAGTATTTTGTACATGTTTTAGAAACAGAGAAGAAGAAAACGATCCAGGTGGTTACTTAACTTCTGATTGTAGAGGTAATCTTAAAAGAGCTCACGAAGATTTTAAAAAGAAACATAAATTAGAATTAAGAGCAGGCACAGAGCCTGAAATGATGTGGTTAACTAAGAACGAAGATGGTAGCCCAACAGGTTCTGGTTTTTCTAAGCCATACTGTTATCATATTGATCAATTTGAATCTTTAAGACCCGTATACATGAAAGTAATAGAATACTCTCGAGCTATGGGTTTAGATATAATCCAAGGTGATCATGAGGATGCACCTGGTCAGTTAGAATTAAACTTTAATTACGATGATGTTTTAAGAAATGCTGACAGATTGTCAACATACAGACAAATTTGTGCGCAAGTTGCCAGAGAATTTAACTTAATAGCATGTTTTCTTAGCAAACCTTTCGTTGGGGTTTCTGCATCTGGTTGTCATACAAACGTCTCTTTATGGAAAGGCGGCAAAGATGAGCTCATTCCATGTGGAAACAAAAGTATTCCGGGTATGGAAAACGTCTTCCATCATAGAAGAGGTGGAACTAATGCCTTTATGCCTGATGGAAAAGATCAGAGAATTCCTGGCAAAATAGGGCTTCAGGCAATTGGGGGTGTGATGGAACATCTTCCTGCATTAACCGCATTAGGATCATCCACCGTGAATTCATATAGAAGACTGTGGGATACAGGTTTTTGGGCACCAGTTTACGCTGATTGGGGTTACCAAAATAGAACCTGTGGCCTAAGAGTATCAGCACCAGGAAGATTTGAATACCGTTCTGTAGACTCAGCACATAATCCATACCTCATGGGCAGTGGTTTATTGAAAGCATTTGATCACGGTATTTCTGAGAAGATGGATCCTGGAAAACCAGAACAACAGAATATGTATGAACAAATGAAAGCTGGTAAGCAAGTTGAAAAATTACCAATGACACTAGGTGAAGCTTTAGATCGTTTAGAAAGTGACAAAGTTATTCAAGAAGGGCTACCTGGTGACATGATGAAAGTGTTTATGGAGTATAAACGGGATGAGTGGGAAGAATTTTTAGCCACTCCAACTCAATGGGATCTCGATAAATACTTGGATTGCTTACCATAAAATAGATAGGAGTAAAGTATGTGTGGAATAGCTGGAGTAATAAATAAAAAAAAGACAGTCAACGTAGGTGAACAAATGGGCCTTATGTTAC
>CABZMT010000014.1 GCA_902526965.1 uncultured Alphaproteobacteria bacterium | reverse complement strand
AACATTTTTTGATATCTATTTTAGAAATACGTAGTTTACTTTTAATTTTATTATTTTCTAATATCATGCAATTAGGTCTAGACAAATTTTTTGGTAAATCCTTTAAATGAATTCGTTTAATTTCTTTATTTATATTAAAGTATTCAAGGAATTTTTTAGCCAATTTATATTTAGTAAAAGAGTTATCACTGGAGAGATTAAATATTCCAAAATAATTATCATCAATCATTTCAAATAAAATATCTATTAGAGTAGATAAATAAATAGGATTGAAACTTACATCATCAAGTTCTCTAACATTTTTAAAAGTGTCAATAAGAACTCTATCACTAAAAGAATTTCTGTAAGATGGTCCCCATCCGTAAAAATTAGTTCTTATAATTAATGAATTTATATAATTTTTTAAAATATATTCTTCCGATTTCACTTTTGACATACCATAATTATTTATAGGATTAGGTGTATCTTTCTCACTATAAGAGTCTTTTAAACCATTAAAAATTTGATCTGAAGAAATAAAAATTAATTTAATATTTAAATCTTTGGCTACATCTGTAATTAAACATGTTAAATCATAATTGACCCTGAAGCATAATTCTTTGTCTTGTTCACATAATTCTAAGTTTGTAATAGCTGCATTATGTAATATCAGATTAGGTTTAAACTTAATTAAGATTTTTCTTAATTCTTCTCTATTGAATAAATTACATTTTTTAAAATATAAGTTTTCTAATTTAAATTTAGGTATGTGCTTATGTATACAGCCTATGAAATTATATTCTAAATATTTTTTTAAAAATATATTTGTAGATAAAAGACCACTAGAACCGGTTACGAAAAGTTTAATCAATAATATTTTGTCTAATAATTTTTATTAAATCTTCTGAAACTAAAAACTTATCATTAAGCTCAGAACTATAAACAAAATCTTTTTTTACTTTTTTTCCATTCTTACAAATTTTTTTGATATCACTTTTTAATGATAATGGAGATACAATTTTATAATAACTTCCAAAATCATATGTAAATATAGAGTCATCTTGGCCAACTAACTGTTCATGCAATTTTTCTCCTGGCCTAATACCAATTATTCTAAATTTTGCATTTTTATTTAACGCTTTTGCTATGTCAACTATTTTCATTGATGGGGTTTTTTTAACAAATATTTCTCCACCGTAAGAGTCATTTAATGCTTTCCATACCATTTGCACACTGTCATCTAAAGTTATCATAAATCTTGTCATTCGAGTGTCAGTAATTGGATAAACGTCAGAATTTAATGATTTAAAAAATGGTATAACTGATCCCCTTGATGTAATTACATTACCGTATCTAACAACACAAAATTTTGTTTTTTTATTTCTTAATTCATAATTTGCTGAGATGAATAGCTTATCAGAGGCTAATTTTGATGCTCCATAAAGATTTATTGGATTAGAAGCCTTGTCTGTCGAGAGTGCTACAACTTTTTTGACATTGTTTTCAATACACGCGTCAATTACATTTAGAGCTCCAATTACATTAGTTTTAATACATTCTGCAGGATTTTCCTCAGCGAGTGGTACAATTTTTGTTGCAGCTGCATGTATGACTATATCGCTACCAGACATAGCTCTTATAATTTGATCCTTATCTCTTACATCACCAATAATGAATTTAAGTTTATTTGATTTAATTTTATTTCTGAGCTCCCATTGTTTCAT
This sequence comes from uncultured Alphaproteobacteria bacterium, assembly GCA_902526965.1. Lineage (GTDB taxonomy): Bacteria > Pseudomonadota > Alphaproteobacteria > HIMB59 > HIMB59 > HIMB59. The sequence goes on along the minus strand of CABZMT010000014.1, from coordinate 18,316 downwards.
TTCATCCCTTGAGTAAATTATTATTTTTTTTGGCTTATATTTCTTGAGAGTTTTTTGAATAAATTTTTTTCCAAAAGAACCGGTGCCACCAGTTAAAAAAATATATTTATTTTTAAACATCAGAATTATTTATACTGCCGTCCAACCACCGTCAATGGGTAAATTAATACCCGTAATATAACTCGCAGAATTTGAAGATAAGAATAATATCGCATCAACCACTTCATCAGTATTAGCAAGTCTTTTTAGGGGGCATCTCAAATTATAATTTTTTAAAAACTTTTTTGATAGAGTTTTGTCGGTCATTGAATTCAAACCTTGTATTCCTCCAGAACAAATAGAGTTTATTCTTACATTATCTTTTCCATAAAAGCTTGCCATTTGTCTTACATGATTAGACATTGCACCTTTTACAATAGGGTAAGTCATATTTTCTTTTATCTCTGTATTTTTGTAAGCACTGAGGTATTGGCCTCTTATACCGTAAATTGAATTCATCAAAATTATTGATCCAGATTTATTTTTTTTCATCTTATCGGCTATTATTTTTGATGACCAAAAAAATGAGTCTGAGTTAATTTTAATATGTGAAGAAAAGTTTTCATAAGAAATATGATTAAAGCTACTTTGACCCCAATTCTCAAATTTCGGGTAAAGAGTATTGATCATTACATCAATTTTTTTATTTTTAAAAGTTTTGTCTATAAATTTTTTAAAATTAACAATTTTATTAAAATCAAAATTAATATAATTATAAAATTTGTAGGTATGATTATATTTTCTTAAATCTAAATTAGTTATAGATTTAGCTTTAAAGTTTGCTAATTTTCTAATTAGTGCGCTTCCAATAAGGCCACTTCCTCCAAGGATTAGAAAATTTTTAGATTTAAAATTATATTCTATTTCTTTATTTGCCATTTTTTATATTTTTTAATGTAATAGTTAACAATCTCAAAATCATTATTTGTGTCAATATCAATTGATTTTTCATCCATTAGGTAAATAGATGTATTCTTATTGAATACAGTGTTTGATTGTAATAATGTTTTTCTTTGCCAAATATAAATAGATGCATTCATGCTGTAAACTTTAGGTGCTTTTTGCCTTGTGAATATACGATTTTGTAATTTTGAGACTGGGTAGAAACTTTTATTTTTATTTTCTACAATATTAAAGTATGGATTTTTACTTGCTGATACAACTGAAAAAATATTTGAGGATTTCTTTTTAATCAAAATCTCCAAAGACTTCTTTACGTCTATAATAGTCCTTAACGGTGAAGAAACATCTAAATCACATATATAATCAAATTTTTTATTAAAAAATTTTTCTGACTTTAATAAGGCATGTCTTATTACCTCAACTTTATTCACATTATTGCCTGAAAGTTTTTTTGGCCTTTTAAAAAAAATATCAATATCATATTTTGAACATATATTTTGTATTATTTCTGAGTCGGTCGATAAAACTATTTTATCAAAAATCCCAGAGTTAATTGCAGTTTTTAAGGTATAAATAATTAAAGGGTAATTTAAAATTTTTTTTATATTTTTATTTTTAATATTAGATGATCCACCGCGAGCACAAATAGTACAAAGAACACTCATAAAGAATTTATAATATTTTGAACTTTATTATTAAAAGTAATACTTGGTAAGTAATTTTTATTATTTGCTGATAAGATATTTTTATGCATTAACGAAAATGTTTTATTATTATTAAAATTCTTGATTAAATATTTTTTAGAGTTTTTTCTATTTTTAAATGATAGCTCATTTAATAGAAAATTTAAAAAAAAAGTTCCTTTATCAGTATCTACATATAATTCCCTCTTATCCAAATGACTAAAATAAGATAAAGAAATTTGAAATGAGGCTCCACTTTTAAGTGAACCACAAAGATTTAAGAAATCATTGCTATCAAAAGTTATATTTGATAGTTTTTTAATTTGATAATTATATTTTTTTAAATCACCAAAAATCCATAATAAATAATCTATTTCATGAGTTAAATCGAACTCTACACCACCACCCTTAGATTTGTAAAAGCTATATGAATTTTTATTTGATCTCCAATTAGGCAAATATGAAAAACAGGTAATGTTAACGTTATAAATTTGTTTATTTTTTAAAAGAGTTTTCATTTTTTGAAGTAAGGGGTGATATCTAAGATTATAACCAATGAAATAGTCGTTATTTTTGTATCTTTTTTTAATAACTTTAGTGCCAAGTGGTTTTTCAATTAAGACTTTTTTGTTGTAGAAGATATTATCTACTTTTTGTAGGTAAAATAGATGCTCAGAAGTAATTGTGCTAATTACAATGTAATTTATAAATTTATTTAATTCTGGTTTTAATGAGATAACTTTATTAAATTCGTGATTTTGATTCTTTGAAAAGATATAAATATTTTCTTTTCCTACTAATTTTTTAAGTTCCTTACAGTGTTTTTGCCCCGCTGAACCATAACCAATAATTAAAACATTAATTTTTTTACTCATGTAAATAGTTTAAGTAGTCTTTAATCATTCCAATTTCTTTCCAATTAATGAAATCAATTTTATAAATTTTAATTTTTAAACTATTTTTTATAGCTCTTTTTATAAGTTTATCCATATTTAGAGATTTATTTTTATCGATTAAATTCAAAAGAGATTTATTTATAATATAAAAACCAGTATTTATATTTATTTCATTAGTTGGTTTTTCAATAATATTATTTAAATTGTTATGTTCATCGTTCTCGCAAATACCATATTGTATTTTATCTTTTTTATTTGCTACACAAATTGTTAAGTCATTTTTATGTTTTTTATGAAAATCTACAATCAAACTGATATCATAGTTAATTATAATATCACAATTTATTAAAATAAAATTTTCTAATTTGTAATTTTTTAATTTGAATAATCCTCCAGCCGTGCCAAGAGACTTTGTTTCTTTTAAATATTTTAATTTTATTGATTTATCATACTTTATTTTTTTAAGATAATTTATTATAAGATCAGATTTATGGTTTAAAATTAAAAATATATTTTTTAAATTATAGCTTAAAAACATATCAATGGTTTTTTTGACTATTGGTGCTCCATCAATTGGAATAAGCGCCTTAGGAAAAATTTCAGTAAGGGGAAGCAGTCTTTCACCTTTTCCACCAGCCATAATTACTGCAGGTATATTTATTTTTTTAAACTTTTGATTTTTTTTATTAAGAATGTCAAACCATCTATAAACATTAATCACTTTATTTTTATCATCAACAATTGGGATTAAATCTATTTTGAATTTAATAAAGAGATCGGAAAGTTTTTGATAACTAATCTCATCATTTTTTAAGTATACAGGATCTTTAGTATAAATATCTTCGATAGATTTATTAAAAAATTTTTGAGGTTTATTAATAATTATTTTTCTAATGTCACCATCGCTTACAGTCCCTAGTAAATTTTTATTTTTATTAACTACAACAAGTGTTTTTGACGAAATATTAATCATTTTTGAGATTGCACTTTTAATTGTAATATTTTTGTTTATTAAAAGGTTTTGTGTTTTCATAAGTCGGTAAATATTTTAATAGATTTGTTACTCTTTATAACATTTCTTATATTTTTAATTGCTTTTAAAGTAGCATTTTTACTATTAAAATAAATTCTATTTAGTGGAGTTTTATAATCACTTTTAAGAACTATTGATATATTATTTACAATATCTGAAACAATAAAATTAGAATTTATAATCGTTGATGAAAATAACCGTCCATTTTGTCTATCACCAAGATTTATTGTAGTTTTCTTAAACAATGGTAACTCTGTAATACCACTTGAACTGTTTCCAATATAAAAATCAATATATTTTAATGTTGAGAAGTAATCTTCTTGACCAAAAGATTTAATAACTATGACATTTTTATTATTTTTTTTAAATCTATGAATTTTTTTAATTATTTTATCAGATCCACTGTCAGCGTTTGGATAATTAAAAATTTTAAGAAGATCTGGAAAACTTTTTAAAGATTTTAATAATATATCAAAATCTTTACCTGAATAGATTTTCTTTGAAGTATCTGGATGAAAAGTAATCAATGCATTATTTTTTAAAAATTTAAAATCATATTTTTTCTCTATATAATTTTTGCTCTTAAATTTTGAATTTTTTATACTTTCTGATGCTAAGCTTCCTATAACATATATTTTTTTTTTATCTTCACCGAGTTGAACAAGCCTTTTTTTATATGCTAATTCTGAGACAAAATGAAAGTCAGAAAACTTTGAAATTAAATGTCGATGAATATCATCCTTTGATCCAATTGTTTTTTCCCCTCCACTAATATGAATTATTTTAATATTTAAAAAAAAACAAGTAAGCGCAGACAATAAAATTTCTTTTCTATCACCTAGCAATATTACTAAATCAGGTTTAAATTTAATAATATTATGCCTAATACTTTTTTGAAGAGATACAATTGTCTTCGAATTTTCCTCGTAAAATTTTTTTGAAACTTTCAATTTACAAATTATTTTAATTTTATCCTTAATTATCTCTTTTATAGTATTTCCCTTTGATACAACTAAATGATCCCCCATAACCATTAGAGCAACATTAAATTTTGGGATATTTTTAAGTTTTAATAATAAATTTCTTATAATTCCATAATCTGCTCTTGAGCTGCTTATAAATAATATTTTATTTTTAGGTCTATATTTTATCAAATTTTGAATAATTTTTTTTTGCAACCTTATTTATATAGTTATTAAATAACTTAGGAGATACACCATCTGCAGGTCTCATGGAGATAATGTCTTCAAAAGTAATTTTTTGACCTTTTTTAATATTTTTATTTAATCTCAGAGATTTCCTTACATGCTTCTTATTTAAAATTTCACTTTTTGTAACTTTTTTAGTTGATTTACCTAGGCATTTCTCAATTGATCTGATTCTTAAAATCATCTTTTTAAATTCATTTATCTCCATACTAGCCTTATGATCTGGTCCAGATAATTTTTGACTAAATGTTATATGCTTTTCAAAAAAATTAATTTTTTTTACTGCACATGCTATACCTACAATATCATCAGTAGTGTGGTCAGAATAACCTAACTCAAAATTGTATTTTTTTTTAAAATTATCTAATACATTTAAATTAACATCTTGATAATTAGTAGGATAATCTGAATTACAATGCATTAATACAATTTGTGATTTTTTAATTTTAATACTCTTCAAAAAAAAAATTAACTCTTCTATATCTTTTATTTCACACATACCAGATGAAATTAATATTTTTCCTTTGTAGTTTTTTAAGTATCTAAGATCTAAAAAATTATCTATTTCTCCCGAAGGAATTTTTAAAATCTTTGGATTTAATTTTATAAGAAATTTTAAACTTTTTTGATCAAAAGCACTAAATATCAAATCTATTTTTTTATTTTTTGAATAAAGAAAAAGTTTTTTATATTCAGAAAGAGAAAGATGTACTTTCTTAAGCATATCTAACTGTGTCTCATTTTTGTTTGAAATCATTTTTTGATAATTTGCCTTTGAAGCACTATTTGTAACAACTAGACTTGGGATAGCTAATTGAAACTTTACATAATCAACACCAATAGATTTACAAATATCTATGTATTTTTTCGCTTTCAATAAAGAACCGTTGTGATTTACACCAACTTCTGCAATAATTTTCATAACCATAACTAATTTTTATAGATAATTTCTGTATTAATATCACCATACTTTTTCTTCAGAGATATAGCATAATTATTTAATGAAATTGATTTTCCTTTAATTACTTTAGTAGTAGATTTTTTTGAGTCTAATAATTTTAAAATAGATTTTATAAAAAAGTCCATGTCAATGAAATCTATAATTCTTTTCTTATTATATACATTAATCTTATTTGTTTTTTTTAGATCAGTTAATAATGAATTTAAAACTCCTTTATTTTTATATCTTGGAGATGTGACCTGTGGTAGCCTTAAATTTAAAATAATTTTGTCTTTAAATTCTTTTATTAAGATATTTTCACATAAGTATTTTGATAAAGAGTAATAATACTCATTGTTTTTAATATAATTTTTTTTAACTATGTTATTAACATAGATACTAGATACATTAATTATTTTATTTGTTTTAATATTTTTAATGACACTTATTAAATTTTTATAAATCTTAAGATTAGTTGATAACAATTCTATGGAGTTATTATAGCTCACACCCTTTGTTGAAAAAACAATAACACATCCAAATACCTTTTTTTTTAATGGTAAAATTTTTTTTAACATATTTTTTTCATTTAACGTTTTTGATAAATCTAACATAAAAGTATTTTTAGAATTCTTTTTAGAGCTGGAAATAAAAAATACATTATGAGATAAGTTGCTCAAGTAAATAGATAATTCAATAGCCATTGGATTGTTAGATCCTATAATTAAAATATTCATTTAATAATTTTAGTATTATCAATAAATTGATCTTCAATATATTTTATTATTGTTCCTTTTTTCAATTTATAAGATTTTTGAAAGTTACTATCAAATAACACGGAATATATTATATCAAATTCATTTAATCCAAAAAGAGACCTGCTAAATGATGTACCCGAAAACCTTGGATTTATTTCAATTAATTTAATATTACCTTTATTATAAAATAGTTGAAAGTTAATAGGACCATAAAAATTTGAGACTTTTACAATCTTATTTATGTAAATATCAATTTTTTTATTTTTATACAAAATTGCAGAGTGTGTATTTCCTTTTATTAAATTTCTTTTAAGATTTATCAAAGAGTATATTTTTTTATTAAAAATTATAGCTCCACTTGTGACTTCAAATCCAGAAAGCTTTTCTTGAATAATATATTTTTTAGTATTTAGTTTATAATTTTTTAATTCCTTTGAATTATTAAACGTAAGTAATCCTTTTGAAGTAGAACCTATAATAGGCTTTATTACTATTGGATAACCGTTTTCTTTAATAAAAAATTCTTTTTTTTCTAATAAGGATGTTTTTGGAACTGAAACGCCTTTGCTTTTTAAAAATTTGTACGTATTAAACTTATTGTTATATTTATCTATTTCTTCGAGATTGCTGACTAGACATATAAGATTGTATTTTTTTTCTAAATAAGGTTTATATTTCGAAAAAATAGGTAATTCAAAATCTATACCTGGAATTACTAACTTAATATTATTTTTAACGATTAATCTTTCTATTGCTTTAAGCCACTTAGAATCATTATTTATATTTAGCTCTGGTAAAATTTTAAAATTATTAGACCAATAAAATCCAACTGAGTCAGGAAAATAGTCTGTGGAAATAATAGAAAAATTTTTTTGTGAACTTCTGATAAGTTTAATCACAGCTTGACCAATACGAGAACCAGCACCTGTTACTAAAATATTCATATTTTTTTAATATAGTAATCTAAGCATACTTTTGGATAATTCAAATTTTTCATTTCGTTAATTAGAACGTTAACATCATATTCTATATTAAAGAATTCAAATGAATCACTGGAAGATTTGTATTTGCAGAATGATATTAAATTAAGATTAACTCTGTTTTGCCCAACACTACCAGGATTGACAATATAAAAATTATTCAATTTATTAATAAATTGATGGTGTGAATGACCGATAATATATTTTTGATCTATAGTAATTTTGGTATCTTTATATATTTTCTTGTCATTAATAGAGTGTGAACACATGTGGTTATTAAAATTATGAAAATCAACATAATTAGATATGATTTTAGTTGAGAAAAAATTTTGGATAGTATGATCATAAAATTTTTTAACAACATTGTTTTTTATCAAAGATGGATTTAAATAATAATCCTCATGATTTCCTTTTATAGTTATTTTATTATCAATAGTATTAATTAGCTGAACACACTCTTCAGACCACGGGCCATAATTCACGATATCACCTAAGAAAATTATAGTTGACTCTTTCTCAATTTTCTTTAGTGCAATTTCAAGAGCAGGAAGATTTCCATGAATATCAGATAAAAAATAATAATTCATTATGTAAATTTTATTTTTTTGAAAATTATATTTATTTTTTTTAATTTATTAATTAATTTTAAATACAAAAGTTCATTAGATATATTATTTTTTAATAATAAATATTTAAAGATTTTATTTGGATATGAATTTAATATTATCTTACTAGTCAAATTACTTTGAAGTTCAAGTTTGAATTTTTTTTGTTTTAAAAGATTATTTTGATCATCATAAAAAGATATTTTTGATAAATTTTCATTAATTCTAAGAATTTTTTTATTAAAAAAAATTTCTATAATATTTTCTTTGTAAATCGATGTGTCTACTAATTTTAAAAATTGGTTTTTCTTGTTTTTAAAAACTATCAAACCTTTGATTTCAGAGAAACCAAATCTTTTTGACTTATATTTTTTGTTATGTATTTTTGTAAAATTGATATCTGTCAAAATTTCATTAGTTAGAAAATAAAACAAATTCATAAAATGAAGACTATTTGATAACATATTCCATTTTGAGCCATATATATATATAGATTTAATTGTTTTTTTTCTTAAATAACTTTTCAAGTTTATATATGATTTCATTAGTGGTCTTGGATAATTGATTGAAATATTTTTTATTTTTAGAGCAGATAAATATTGATTTTTTGAAGTAAAAGCAATTTTTTCAATCAAAATTCTCTTTATTCTATTATTAACTATAATCTTTTTTAAAAGTGAGTGTCTAACTTCTGATGTAGTAGATATGATGGCAATTTCAAAGTTTAAATTCTTTGGTATATTGTATACTTTATGTATTTTATGATTATTTTGATTATGATTAATTAATAGACGTTTTTTATCGTGTAAATAAATATTTAATTTATCTGCTTTTATTTTTAATATGCTTTGTAGATGTCTTAAACCTATATTTCCTAAACCTAAAATTAAGATATTCAAATTATCTTAGAAATAATTCTGTATGTTTTAACTAATGTTTTTAAATTCTCATCTGGCCATTTATTTTTGAAATTTGTCATAAGATTAATAAAACTCATTGTTTGGTTGTAAAGTCCTGGCTTAAACGTTTTGTCAAATTTTGATATTTTTGGAAATATTTTTTTTTCTTTTTCATTTAATAAATATGATTTTTCAAGTGGTTTATAGATAATACTAAATCCATCAAAAAAAAGTTTTACAGACCATGATTGCTTAGAGGACCAGTTAGAAATATAAGTGCCGATTATATTATCATTTGTTTTTATAATAATACTTATATTTTTTTCTGTTTTTATATTATTTGTTATATGTTTATATTTATATTTTTTACCTAAAGTAAAAAAATCAATTAAATTTATTGTATGTATACTATTAGCATAAAGCCAATCCCTCAAAAGATTATTTTTAATAATTTTTTTTAATTTATAAAGATGTTCGTGCCCCTCTATTAAAAACCCTCTAAAACTTTTTGAATTAATATATGGGTAAATTTCAAGAAAATTGGAATAGTATCTTCTATTAAGACCAATTAGATTAGGTGTTTTAAATTTTCTATTTAATTTATCTAGGCTCTCTATTTGTCTTAGACTTAATCCTACTGGTTTTTCAATAAGTAAGGGTACTTGATATTTTAAAATTTTTTTTGTGATTTCATATATTTTATCAGCACTCACGCAAACAATAACTCCGTCGACATGTCTTTGAAAAATTTCATTCAGTTTATTTGTGTATCTAGAAATATTAAATTTTTTTGATAATTTTTTTGCGTTCAATATATTCTTCGAATAAACCTCAACTAGTTGTATGTTTTTAATATTTTTACATACATTGGCATGTTCTGAAGCCATTTTTCCTGAGCCAATTATTGAAACTTTAAAAACTTTAGACAATATATCTGCTACTATTTTTCAAATTAATTTTTGAGCTTTTTATCCAATCAATAGTTTTAGTAAGACCATCGTCAAAATTAATTTTAGGACTCCATTTAGTTAATTTTATAAATTTTTTTGAGTCACCTAGTAATCTAGTTACTTCACTTTTACTTGGTCTAATCCTATTTTTTATTTTTTTAATTTTTTTTTCAATTCTTACGATTTTAGAAACTTTTTTAATAACCTCTTCGATCGATATATCAAAACCAGATGAAACATTGAATATTTCACCATATTTTTTTTTACCAAGTATTTTAAAAAAAGCACTCACAGTATCACTAACATAAGTGAAGTCTCTTGTGGTATTTATATTACCTACCTCAATATATTTATTTTCATTAAAAAATTGTGAGATTATTGTAGGAATTATAGCTCTATTTGATTGTCTCGGACCATAATTATTAAAAGGTCTTAATATAGTAATAGGCAAATCATAAGATCTATAAAAACTTAGAGAAATTGAATCAGCAGAAATTTTAGTTGCTGAATATGGAGATTGAGCATTTAAAGAATGATCTTCAGTCATTGGAAATATTTTTCCACTACCATAAACCTCACTTGTGGAAGTCACTATTATGTCGTTAATATAAGTTAAATTTTTAGAGGCTTGTAATATATTATAAGTACCTTCTATATTTGTCTTTAAATAAGCTAAAGGAGAAATATAAGAATATGGAATACCAATTAAAGCTGCTAGATGGATAATATTTCTAGAGTTATTAGCTGAAGATTTTACAAAATCATAATCTCTTATATCTCCCATACAAAATTCAATATCATTTCTAAACTTATAATTATCTAACCATCCAAGGCTATTTGAATGATTGTATTTATCTAAAACTTTAATGTCGTGATTTTGACTATGAAAAAATTCAACTATATGTGAACCAATAAAACCACATCCACCAGTTATTAGAGTTTTTTTAGACATGATTTATTTTATAAAAATAGAGTCCATAAGTTTAGAAATTATTTTTATTTTATTGATCATTAATTCAGGGTGATTTCCAATAACAAATCCATAATTATGTATGTAATTTGAATTATCAAGTTTATTAATTTTTTTAATATCAAAATATTTATAAAAAGGGTGTTTTGTAATAGATCCACCTGCAATAATTCTATATTCAATATTATTCTTCCTAAGTAATTTTCTTAACTCTTGTAGATAAGATTTATATTTAGTTTTTAAAATAAAGGGTAAAACAAAAGAAGAATTTATTCCATTTTCATGAATTATATCAAAATATTTAGATGTAGAGAAAATTTTATAATAAGCTAGATAATTTTTTCTTTTTAAACCTACTATCTTTTTTAATTTTTTTAATTGTTCAATTCCAATTGCTGCATTTATTTCAGTAGGTCTTAAATTCATACCTGGTATAACAAAGTTATACTCCTTCTTTTTATTAACTATTTTAGTAGTATCTCTTGTCCATCCATGAGCTCTAATTTGTTTTAATAAATTACATAACTCTAAATTGTTTGTAAGAACCATTCCACCTTCAATGGTTGACATATGATGAGAGTAAAAGAAACTTGTTGAGGATGCTAAACCAAAAGTTCCTGTATATTTGTTATTTAGTTTTGCTCCTAATGACTCACAATTATCCTCAAAAAGAGTAATTTTTTTTTTATTACAAATTTTTTTTAGCTCAATTAAGTCAGAGGGGTTTCCTAATAAATTTACAGCAACAATTAACTTTGTTTTTTTTGAAATTGATTTAATTACTTGTTTTATATCTATATTTAATGTTTTTTTATCTACGTCTACCAACACTAATTTTGCTTTTATATAGTAGAAAGGTGAATATGTTGTAGACCAAGCTAAAGCAGGGATAATTACTTCATCGTTTGCTTTTAAATTTATTTTGCTATGAAACATAAATGAAAAAAAAGTTGCGAAGTTAGCTGAAGATCCCGAATTAAACATAACTGCGTATTTAGAATTAAAATATTTTGCAAATTTTTTTTCAAATAAATTTACTTTTTTGGACATTGTAAATTGACCTGATTTAATAACTTTCTTTATGGAATTAATTTCTTTTTGATCCCAATACTGGCTTGATAAAACGTGTTTTAATTTATTTAACATAATTAATGTAGTGCTCTATAGTTTTATTGAGACTATATTTTAGATCTCTAGGTTGACTCCAATTAATATTTATAGGAAAACTAGTTGACATTAGTTTTTGTTTGATTCCGTCAGGTTTAGATTTATCAAAAACTAAATTTACTTGGTATTTGTATATTTCCATAATCATTTCATAGTATTCTTTAACTGTATAATCTTTATTAACTCCTAAATTAAAATAATTTGGAAATTCTTTAATTCTATTTAAATTTCTTAGAACAAAATCTGCGACGTTGAAAGCATCAGTGTATTCTCTTCTGACATTACCTGAACCCCAAACTATTATTTCACTTAAATTATTTTCTTTTGCATGGTGAACTTTGCTTATAACTGCAGCTACCATGTGACTACGTTTTGTATCATTGAAATGATCAAATTTACCAAACATGTTACAAGGTATAATAGTTTTATAAAAATATTCATCATTAGAATTTGAAATGTACTCACATAGTTTTAATGACATTATTTTTGATAAGGCAAATGCTTCATTTGTTTTTTCAAATTTGCCATTCATAATTTGAGTCTCATCTAATGGATTTATTACTTCTGCAGGATACATACATGATGAACCAAAATTAATGAATTTTTTAATTTTATTTTCTAAGCTTGAAATTATAAGATTTCTATTTATTTCAAAATTCTCAATCATAAAATCGATTTTATTATTCATATTGGCAACTATTCCACCAACTTTACCCGCACAATTAATAACTATATCTGGTGAGTTTTTTTGTAAGTATTCTTTAGTAGTATTAATATCAAATAAATCTACTTCTGCTCTATCTGGTTTTAAAATTTGAAAATTTTCTGCAAATGGATGATCTAAAAAGTTTTTTCCTAAAAATCCCGAGGATCCGAAGATTAATATTTTCATTTATTTAATAATCTATAATCGTTATCCAACATGTCTTTTATAAGATCATCAATTGAAATTTTAGGTTTCCAATTTAATAACTTCTTTGCTTTTGAATAATCACCCCTTAAATTATCTACTTCTAGTGGTCTAAAATAGTTTTTATCAATCTCAAATACAGTATCACCAACTTTTTTATTAGAAATTTCGTTTTTAATCTTATAGATTTTTGCTTTTTCTTTTATGCCTTTACCATAGAACTTTAGCTCGACTCCATAATACTTAAAACATTTTATTAAAAATTCTCTTACTGAATATTGTTTACCTGTGGCTATTACAAAATCGTCAGGTTTTTTAAACTGCATAATCTTATACATTGCTTCACAAAATTCTTTTGCATGCCCCCAATCTCTTTTTGAATTTAGGTTTCCTAAAAAAATTTTTTTTCCAGATCCAAAAAGAAAATCAACTACACCTCTCGTTATTTTACGAGTAACAAAAGTTTCACCTCTTCTTGGTGACTCATGATTAAATAAAATACCATTTGAGCAAAATAAACCATGACTATTTCTATAATTTTTTACTAGGAAATATGAATACATCTTTGCTAATGCATATGGGCTTTGAGGATTAAATTTTGTATCTTCATTTTGAGGAGTACGATCTACTTTTCCAAATAATTCTGAGGTACTAGCTTGATAAAACTTTGTTTTATAAAGTTTCAAAATCAGCATTGTATCTAATAGTCTTAATGTTCCAAGAGCATCAGTCATTAACGTGTACTCAGGTGTCTCAAATGAAACCTTAACATGAGACTGCGCACCCAAATTATAAATTTCATTAGGTTGTGTTTTGTTTAAGATTGAAGAAATTGATAATGCGTCTGTCAGATCACCATAGTGAAGTTTAAAAGGTCTTTTTCTATAATGAGGATCCTCAAATAAATGTTCTATTCTTTGCGTATTAAATGATGAAGACTTTCTAATTAACCCGTGCACAAAGTAGCCTTTTTTAAGTAACAATTCCGCAAGGTATGAGCCATCTTGACCAGTTATTCCAGTGATTAATGCTACTTTTTTTTTCATAGATTAAGAGATTTATAACTTACAGTGTTGATTTATAGTATTCAATTATATATTCATATTTGGCTAAGATGAATAATACTCCAAAAGTTTCAATTTTAATCTCAAGTTTCAACAGAAAGGAGGATCTTATTGAAACAATAACTTTTACAAAAAAATTGAAAAATAAAGATATTGAAATAATTGTCGTTGATAGCTGCTCTACAGATGGAACTAAAGAATATCTATCGAACCTAAATGATAAAGATATTGATGTTCACCTATTAAATGAAGATAGAGGAAGTGCTTATATGCACACTTATGGAATGAAAATTGCACTTGGAGAATATATTATATGTATAGATGACGATTGTTATTTAGCAGAAAATGTAATATCTGAAACAATTAGAATTTTTGAAAAATATAAAAATTTAGGGACTATTGGATATGGGTTAATCAATCCAAATAATAAATTTAATAAAAGTATTAATAATGTCGAAAACATAATTGATGACAAAAAATACAATATTAATAATTCCTTTGAAATTAAAAACTATGCATCAGCCCAAGCTTATAGAAAATCAACCTTGCAAAAGGTAGGATACATGGATTTAAATTGGCACTGGGGAACCAACACAGAAGACTTAGACCTCAACTATAGTATTATTGCAAATGACTTTAATTCTGTAAAAATTGACGAGTTAATCGCTTTTCATAAAGTGTCTATTAAAAATAGAAATGCAGATAAATTTAGTAAAAATAGAGTAAATGGAATGTTTTGGATAATTCTTAAACACTACCCTTTTGATAAAATGATATATTTTTATTTTAAGTTTTTATCTCAATGTATTTATTATTCTGTTGTAAATTTAAATCTTAACTATCTAATAGGTTTTTTTAATTCATTAAAATTATCTCCAAAATATATAAAACATAAGCCAAAAATTAATAATAGCGTATTCCATAAGGTTATTATTCCACTCGGGTGGTTCTTTAGTATACCCAAAAAAACTACTTGGTTTGGAGATCATAAATAATTGAAAATAATTATATTTAGATCTATACGACCAGAGGAAATGGGTTTTGTGATATCAGATATTATTGAGATTTATAAAAAAAATTTAGAAATTACAATAATATCTAACAGTCAAAATTTACACGCAATGAAGAATTTATCTGGGGTAAATAATGTAATTACATTTTCTGGAAATAATTTTGAATATTATTCAAACCTTGAAAAAGAAATTAATGAATATTCAAAGCAATATTATGAATTAGCTGTAATTCCTACTAATGGTAATATCGAAACATACGATAATGTTTATAATTTCACAAATAAATATTTTAGTTGTAAAGAAATAAAATATTATGTTTATCCAAAAAAACTCATTACAAAAGAAAAGATTGGTATCAGAAAAACTATAAAAAAAATATTTAAAATTTTTACATATATATTTTGTTTACCATTGACAATAATATTAATCTTTATTTTTTATGTTATAGCTTTTCTTAAAAAATAATTGATAGAACTGAGGTATCTTCTTTAAAACTAAAAATATATTTACCATTAGTGCTTATTTTTAAATCTCTTACCCTTTCTCCAGAAGAAATAAAGTATTCATCTGTAATAATTGGATTTTTTTTGTCGGATATTTTAAAGATATAAAATTGCCTCCCAATCTCACCACCAAGAGAACTAACGATATAGTTGTTTGTGTCTTCACTTGAAAATTTTTTAGATAACTTTGCAATTTCTGAAATCCCAAGAGATTTATTAAAATATTTTATAGGTTCGATAAAATTATGCTTTGTATGACTTTTGTGAAGAGGGTACAAATCGTATTTAGCTTTACAACCCTCAGTCATTGGTTGTTTTTTTTCACAATAATGTTTTCCATAGGAAGATATAGGCCAGCCATAATTGTTATTTTTATATATTAAATTTATTTCATCTCCTCCCCAAGGGCCATGTTCAGTTGATAAAATAATGTTATTCTCTTTATCAAAGAATAAACCTTGGGGATTGCGGTGACCTTTTGAAAAAATTTCAATTTTTTTATTATCCTTTTGTAAAATTAAAATTTTACCCAAGTATGAGTTGTCATCTTGAGAGAGATATCTTGTTCTAAAATCACCAGTTGATATAAGGATATGATCATTATAATTAATCATCCTACCACCAACCAGATGTGCAGTAAATTCAGGTGTGCTTGTATTAACACATTCTTCTAATGTCATGAATTCCTTAAATTCCAAAAATTTAATATTTAAATCAGCTCTTAGTATAGAAAGTCCATAACACAGATCATCAGAGTCAATTATTTTGTCACTCTCAGGATTATTTATTTCTAAAGTATTTGATTTATCATTAATTTTTAAAAGATTTGTGTAAGAAAGATAAATTTGATTATCATCAACCATAATGTCTTTAACACTTATCCATCCTCTGCCAAAGAAATTTTTATCACTTATTAATTCAGATAAATTATTTGATATTTTATTCATTATGAGATTATCTGAATTTTGAATAGCCTCCTCTAAATTTGATAAATTGATGAAGTTTGTATCTCCTCTACCAGAAATGATTAACAATTTATCTAGCCATTGGTCAATAAATGCAGATGGTTTCTGATTACCCTCATAATAGTTCATGAACGGTACAGACCATTCATATTCATTGAAAGACGAATTAATAATGTTAATTTCTTTTGAACCAAGGAATTCAATTTCAAAGTCACCAATGTTTAGATAGTAATCAAGCTTATTTATATTTTGTTTTTGATATTCTTCAAAATTTATAAAAGAAATATTATTATTATTTGAGTAAATAGTATTATTTCTTATATTTTCCATACTTTTAAAAAGGTTAGAGAACCTGTCATTATTTTTGTAAATAATATAAATTAATAATATTGTTACAAAAAATATGAAAAAAATTAGATAAGTTTTATGGATGCGAATTTTCATTTATTAACGATTTTAGACCAGAGCTAATTGAAATAGATTGCTTGTATCCAAGTTTTTTGATCTTATCAATATTTGCGCAATGACTATGGTCACCCTGTATTTGTTCTCTAGAGCTTATAAGTTTTAAATTTAATTTTGGATTAATAAGCTTCACTAAAGATTTTATTATGAAAGTAATTTTAATTTTTTTGCCATTTCCAACATTAAAAATTGAGAGTTTATCTTTTATTTTTGGTAAATTTTTAGTCAACAAAATTAAAACATTTATTACGTCATCAATATGTATAAAATCTCTACAAATTTCATTATTAGTAAAATTAACATTTTTTTTTGCTTTATATATTTTCTTAATACTCTTTGGAATAAATTGATTAGGATTTGCTCCGGGACCGTAAATTGTAAAAAACCGCATTATTAAAATTTTTGTTTTGATGTGTGCACTCCATGAGTTAAGAATTAGTTCACTTGATAGTTTACTTGATCCAAGTATTTCTTGAGGATATGTTTCTTGATTTTCGTTAAATTCTTTGTTTCTAGATCCTGAATAAACATAAACACTTGATGAAAAAAATAAATTTTTTACACTAGCTGTGTCACAATATTTACAAATATTCATTACCATTTTTGTATTATCGTGGAACTGATAATCAAATTTACTTTTAGATAAAAATGTGTCTGGATTAGCAGCAAAATGATAGAAAATTTTTACATTCTTTTTTGGTAGTTTTTTTAAATTTTTATTTTCTTTAAGATCTATCTTTAATAGTTGATAGTCAATATTTTTGATATTTATTACAGGTTTTTTTTTTCTATAAATAAAAACATACTTATATTTTTTATTAAAAGGATAGTTATTTAAGAAGTTTTTTGCTACGAAACCATTTGAACCAGAAAAGATAATATAAGATTTTTTATTCAATTTTTATATTTTAATAAAATGTTTATATATTCAACTTTATTAACATAGTCTTTTTTTTTAAGGCCACATAATTTCTGATCAATCGAAGATATGTATACTATTTCATACTTACTCTCTAATAAATCAACAAGAATTTTATTTATGCTATGTATATATATTAGCTGCGGCACTTTTTGATTAATTTGAAAATGCTCATAATTTCGTTTATCTACACTTATTGGAGTTTGTGTAATTAAAATAAATTTTGGTTTATTCATAAATAAATATTTTAATATTTCGAAATTGCTTACATATTGCAAAACTGAACCAAATAATAGTAAATCATATTTTTTATTTTTATTAATTTTTTTAATAAATTTAATTGGCGTCTCTTTTGATATTTTTTTTTTAATATTAGTATATTTTTTTTTAAATAAAAAATCTGAATGTGGATTAAAAATATCACAGACTACATTCTTATAGAAATT
>CABZMT010000013.1 GCA_902526965.1 uncultured Alphaproteobacteria bacterium | reverse complement strand
ATGGGGAAAATTCATTTAATTACAATTTAAAAAATCCACATATATTGATATTTAATAGCAGTGATAAATCTTTAATAAGATATTACGACTATGGTAACAAGGAATATTATTTAGATAACGAGAAATCAGATGAAGCTATTTACCATTATAGATATGAGAATACTTCAATGAATGTAATACACTCTGAAATTCTTGAGTTTAATAGATTTACTTTAGAAATAAATGGTAGAACGTTTAAAGACACTTCACTTAAAACCATGTATTCAATGGAGTGTAAAATAACCAATCAGTTATTATGAAAACCCTCATAGTTCTATTGTTATTACTATTTGTACCTCCTTCGTATTTATCATTTGCTAATGAATACATGGGTAAAATGTCAAAAATAGAAATGAAAAATTATAATGATTTCTTACTAAGAGGTGAATTAGACAGCAATATGATATTTACAACAAGAAATATCAAAGAAAAAGAAGGTCTAGTGAATTTTTTTGAAGAATTTGAAGATAAACTTGGTGTTAAAGAAAAAGGTGTAGAATTTAATATTAAATACTCAGATAAAGGTCATGATAATGATTGGATAAGATGGGGAAATCCAGGACATGCTCAGCGATTTCAAATTATGGAGAAAATTAATAAGGTTACAAAAAAAAATCAAACAAGATGGTATCGCATTGAATATTTCTTAGATGAAAAATATTTTTCTAAACAACATAATTTAAGTATTTTCGATTTTAAAATAATAAATGGCAAAACAGAAGTTGGTGTTGGGCCATCATATAATTATTCAAACAGTAGATTTGCTTGGATATTTAACTCTGAAAATTTTTACAAAGATAAAAATGAAGTTGGGACTCAATATTATTTTGATACATTTGGACTTGACCTTAATGAAAGTGAAATTCAATTAAAAGGTAAATGGGTTAATATTATAATAAATGCTAAATGGGCTGATGAGGGATTTTTACATCTCTGGATTGATGAAAAATTAGTTTCGAGCTACTTTGGTAACACCCTAGCAGGAACAGAAAAAATTCGTTTTAAATTTGGTCCGTATCGTAACTATATGGATGACGACACATCTAAAAATATTAAGATACCAGATCTAAATATTAAATATGCAAATATTGGAAAATCTAATAAATGTGATGAATTTTGGTCCAGATGCAATGAACTTATAGATCAATTGTCTACTAATTCTCAAGCACATTTTGCTCATGCTATAATCATATGTAAGACTGCTCCAAATAAATACACCAGATGTATAAACTCAGGATGGCCTCAAAAAAAAATTCCTTATTAAAATATGCCTAAAACCCTTTTAGCCCTATTTTTATTAACACCTAGTTTGATTTGGGGATTAACATTTAAAAGTGATGGTTCAATTGTGGATAGAGATGGTAATGAATTACAATCTGCAAGTGAAATATTAAAGGATGAAAATAATTCAAGTAAATCCTCACAACCTAATATCAAAGGTTTAAATCTCACAATTAGTGTTCCTAATGTAAAACCTGATCAAATCTTTTATAAAAATGGAGAAGAAATAGGAAGAAAAGTAAATGGCATAAATGTTGTGATAGAAAAAGAGGGTTTTCCAGTCTTTGCTGGCAAAACAAGTATACAGTTTAAAGTTACGAGATTTGATGCTGGATGTAATAAAAGTGGTAACTATTGTGATGAGAGATATGGAAGAAGTAGACAAGAATATTTTGATAGATATAAAAAGTTACAAAATGCAGAATATATTTATGAATGGGCTATTTTTTTTCCTTCAGATTATGAGTCATTAATTTATGGAAATGTAATTTATGGTCAAATGCATTATGATGACGAAGAAAAAGGATGTTCAAATGCTGTTTCATGGTGGTTTCATGATCGAAAAATAGTCAGTGAGAATAAAAGTGCTTTACATTTTTCTAATAAATCTGATCCCTCACCCGCATACCCAATAATTGATTTGGTAGATGAATTAAATCAGTGGCATTTTTTGAAACTTCACATTAAATATGCAGAAAATAAAAAGGGCAAAATTAGACTTTATAAAAATAATGAACTTGTAAAAAAATATGATGATGTAACAACATTAACTAAGGGTTGTTCTAAAGGTTTTTTTAAATTTGGTATTTATAGAAACGGTCATGAGAGATATTGGATAGATGGTAATTTCGATGATCTTCACACTCAGACGGTGTATTATGACAATGTTTATGTCTATAAACCAAAAAAAGATGAGAGATTTTATGAAGATGGTGCCGCCGAGAAGAATTGAACTTCCGACCCCACCCTTACCAAGGGTGTGCTCTACCACTGAGCTACGGCGGCATGTTTACATCATCATAAACTATTAATACATATTAAAAAACATTAACAATAAACATCCTGCTGTGACGTATTTAAAAATCTCATAGATATTTTTCCATTTATTATTTTTTTGACTTATAAACCATGTTGCAAATGTAATTGCCAAACAACCAAATGATACAAACCACATAAAATTAGGGTTTCTAGTTAACTCAATGATAACTGACATTATCAATTAACAAGATAAAATTTATCTACTAGAAAGTTGATTAACAAGACTAGTCCAATCATAAATACCCAATATAATTTTTTGTTTTTTCTTATGAATGGTATACCAATAGCGCTATATCTAAATAACTTATGAAGTCCCCAAATTACTAAAGGAATTAAAAATAACCAAAATACAATCTCCCAAATCATTTCTTAGATAATAAGACTATCCTAATTTTTATATTTGAACCAAAATCTATATTTTTTGGAAGATAGTTTAAGGGTCTTGATTTATATACCAAATTAAAATCAGATCTAGATTTCAATACATTGCCAAAATTGAGATCTCTCCATAAATCTACCCTTTGAGTAAAGATAAAAAAACCATTTCTATAAAGATAATAAGAAACTAAATCAAAAAGTATTTGATGATTTTTACAATATGTCATTGCACCAATTAAACTAACTATGTTGTATTTATTAGATATGTTAATTTTTTTTTCAAAACTCTTTTTATAAAGTCTTCTGTATTTTCCATTTTCTTTTGATAAGTTTAATATTTTTTTTGAAATATCTAAGCCATCACATATGCAACTAGGGTAAGTTTTTAAATACTCTTTAACAAAAAGTCCAGTACCACATGCTAGATCTAGGAGGTATCTTGGTTCCTTTTTAATAAATTTTTTTAAGATATTTACTGATTGTTTTGGAGCCTTATAATTCCAATTATACAAAGTCTGATCATAAGAATTTGACCATTTATCATAAAATATCTCAATATCTTTTGAGTTACCAATGCCTTTAAGAAGAGTATTCATCTTATTGCAAAAACTAGCTAAAAAATAACTTAATTTCAAACATATTACTTTTATTGTAAATTTTAATAAAAATGATAATTAATTATTATAATGGAAAACAATAAACCTAAACCAGATTGTGGATGCTCTTGCTCATGTTGTTGCACCTGCGGTGATGGATGCTGTCAATAAATAATCTTCAAAAAAAGTATTATTCCTAAAATAAAAGCGAATACTATATCCACGTAGTTACCTTTATTGGTTGCCATTAGATAAAAAGAGAATAATGCGAGCGTAATTACAATTAAACTTGATAAGTTAGCTATGAAGGGAGACGGTTCCATTATTATACAAATGTTTCCCAAAAATCTCTCTCCAAGATAGTTGATTTTTTGAATAATTTTTTTAAATCGCTAATTTTTTTTGAAGGATTTTCACTTTTAAGTTTATCAAGATAATTAATATTATCTTTGGCTACCTCTTGGTATTCTTTTGAAGCATACATTTCCACCCAAGATCTATACTTACTTTTTTTCCAATTTTTCATTTTAGACAACTTGTATCCAATCTCTCCATAGCCTATGATGCATGGAGAAAGACAAGTTAGAATATCAAAATTATCTCCTTTTTTTCCAATTTTTAATACATAATTAGTATAATCTGAATTTGATTTTTCTACTCTCATACTATTTAATAATTTTTGTGATATTTTCCATTTTTTACAATACCCAATGTGGAGATTGATTTCATTTTTGATACCAAATATAAAATTTATATATCTTTGCATCTCTTGATAGTTTTTAGATTTAAAAGCACACAATGATAGGATTTTAAGAAGTTGTTGTAGAAAAATATAGTCTTGGATTAAGTAATTCTTAAATTTTCTTGTTGAAAGTTTGTTATTAACTAATTCCCCCAAAAATCTGTGTTCCGTGTATTGGGACCACTGCTTTTTACAACTACTTTTTAATTTATAAAAAAAAGTTTTATCATTATTGTATATAGTCAAAAGTTAGTCTTCCCATTTAAAACGATCGAAAGATTTAAAAATTTCAAATATTCCTTTTTCCCATTGCTTAGATATATATTGATAATCATCATCACTGACTTCTAAAGACTGTTGATAAACAATCTTTGACATATTGTTTTTGTAGACCACTAAATCAATAGGAGGTCCAACAGACAAGTCTGCCTTCATAGTGCTGTCCATACTTATCAATGCACATCTCGCGGCATCTCCTAGAAAAGTATCAGACTTAACAACTCTATCTAATATTGGCTTACCATATTTTATTTCACCAATCACAAGATAAGGTTTAAAATCACTTGATTTAATAAAATTTCCTTGTGGATAAACTAAATAAAGATCAGAGTCTTGATCTTTAATATGTCCTCCTACAATAAACGTTGATCCAAGCTCTAAAGTTACTTGGTTTATACCATCTGGGGAAGAGTGTTGGACAGTCAATCTTCCAATGTATTTAGCAATTTCATTGAGGTTATAAAGATTATTTAGGCTATTTCCATTGATGGGGTCTTCTAAATCTTTGTTTATTGAATTAAAAACAGCTTGAGATGTGGCTAAATTTCCTGATGTTAAAATAATAATGTTTCTATCAACACCATTGTGCACATACATTTTTGAGTATGAATTGTAATTATCAAGTCCTGCATTAGTTCTTCTGTCAGATGCGAAAACCATTCCTTCATTAACCTTAATGCCAACACAATAAGTCATAAATCAATTAAATAGCTTATTTCAAATAAATACAAACGAATATTTACATATTAGCAATCTAAACAATGCATAACCAGTAACTGTCAATTACTATATTTTATAAATGTGTCTATAAGTTGGGATAATTACAACTCTAAAAATAGTTATGATGAGTATCTTACACCCGATAGAAAACTCAGAAAAGAAGCTAAAGTAATTTCAAAAATATTAAATAATTATACAAGTAAAGATTTAATTAAAATTGAAAAAAATTGTCAAAGTACTATCAGTTCCAGAGGCATTAATTTCAAAGTTTACTCTGCTGATAAAAATGCTGCAGAAGAAAAAAAATGGCCATTAGATATTATACCTAGAATAATATTAAGGTCACAATGGTTGAAAGTTAGAAAAGGGTTAATTCAAAGATGTAAGGCCTTGAATCTTTTTATCAACGATGTTTATAATGATAAAAAAATCTTTAAAGATAAGGTATTACCTTACGAATTAGTTTTTGACTCAAAAAATTACTTAAAACAATGCGAAGGTTTCAAACCTAAAAGAAAAATTTGGTCTCATATCTCTGGAATAGATTTAATAAGAAATATAGGAGGAGAGTTTTTAGTTTTAGAGGATAATTTGAGGGTCCCCTCAGGCGTATCATATATGTTAGAGAACAGAATGGTAATGGGAGAAGTCTTCCCTGAGTTGTTTACTCGCTATAGAGTTTCCTCCATCAATCAATATTGTAATAGGTTATATCATTGCATGGTAGATGCCATTCCTTATAAAAAAAATACTCCAACAATGGTTGTATTAACTCCCGGAGTTTATAATTCTGCGTATTTTGAACACTCTTTTTTAGCTCAACAAATGGGAATTGCGTTGGTCGAAGGAAAGGATTTGTATGTAGAAGATGATAAAGTTTATGTGAAGACAGTTAAAGGTGGACTAAGAGTAGATTGCATATATAGAAGAATTGATGATACATTTTTAGACCCTAAAACTTTCTACAAAGAGTCACTCTTGGGGGTTGCTGGCTTGTACAAATCCTATAGAAAAGGAAATGTAGGTCTAATCAATGCCCCTGGTAGTGGTGTTGCTGATGATAAAGTCATTTATTCTTATGTTCCAAAAATGATTAAATATTATTTAGATGAAGAGCCTAAACTTAATCAAGTAGAAACTTTTTTATGTAATAATAAAAAGCAAAGAGATCATGTCATAGCTAATTTGTCAAAAATGATTGTAAAGCCTGCTGATGGCTCTGGTGGCTATGGAATATTAGTTGGGCCTAAAGCTACAAAATCAGAAAGGGATACATATGCCAGAAAGATTAAGCACAGCCCAAGAAACTATATAGCTCAACCTTTGGAAATTTTATCAACCACTCCTACACTTCAAGGAAGTAGTATGGAGCCTAGGCATCAAGACTTAAGGCCGTTTATATTATCTGGCAAGGAAACTTACGTGACTATGGGAGGTTTAACTCGGGTCGCTTTGAAAAAAGGTAGTACTATTGTAAATAGCTCACAGGGCGGTGGCTCAAAAGATACAATGGTTGTTGAGGACTAGTGGTTCGAAGTTTTACTTAGGTATTAATACTCTATTAGTTAAATGAATAATACCATTAGAAAACTTAATATCTGACTCAACAACTTCAGCACCATTTACATATAAAATCCCATTAGTTTTTTTAATTTCTAAATCTAGACCATTAATTGATTTTGTGCTGATTGACTCATCAACATTTTCAGTAGTGAATTCGCCTTCAACAAAATGAAAATTAATTAAACTTTGTAGTTGATCTTTATTTTTTTCTTTTAGATATCCATAGTAAGTTTTTGCACTTAAAGCAGCAAAGGCATCATCTAAAGGAGCAAATAATGTTATATTTTCATAATCTAATAAATTATTTGAAAGTTGAGAAGCAATTACAAGTTCATTTAATTTTTGTAATCTTTCATTCTCAGATATTGAGTCAATAATATTTCTTTCGCTTGCATGTAAAAATGAGAATATAAACAATAAAGATATTGAAAAAATTTTGTTCATAATGATTGTTTTACGATGATTGTTTCATTTAGATTTTTCACATCAAACAAATCCTCATCACCGTTAGTCCATTTAACTTTAAATTTAAATTCAGTTTCATTTTCTCTTATCCCATAGTGAGCTACTGGCTCCATTTGACAAAGATAACCAGATCCAGCATCAATTGTTTTAGAGTGCTCTCTTTTATTCGTTATTAGAGTAACTGTTGCACCTCTTGCAGGTGCCCCATGCATATTTAAAGGTCTTATCCTCAAATAAGACGTTTTTACTTCTGAATTAAATTTAAATAATGAGAGAGGTTGTAATCCTGACTCACCATGTGAAATAAGTAGCTCAAGTAAACCGTCATTATCTATATCTGCAATCGCAGCGCCAGTTCCAAGCCCTTTTGGTTCTAAAGCATTGTTTAGTTTAATTTCCTGAAACACACCATTTTCAACTATTTTGAATAATTTATTGGGTTCGCCAATATTATTTAAAAAAACTTCATCGTAACCATCATTATCGAAATCTGCAGAAATCACAGTTCTTATTCTTGAGGGTTCATCAAAAGAGGGAACAGCTATGTCTTTAAATTTGTATTCATCATAAACATAAGCTCTGTGATAACCACCCCAGTTACCATTTAGTATATCCAACCTTCCTCTGTACAAGATATCGGATAATGCTGTGCCCCGACCATTTTGATAGATATCTCTCACATTCATTTGACCCGCAACATCCAAAAATTTTCCTTCTTTATTAAAATATAAAAAATTTGGACCTCTTTCATTGGCTGCAAAAATATCCATTTGATCAGATATTATATGGCCAGCAACTACAGCTCTTCCACCTGTTATTTCATCTAACTTAAGACTTTCAGCTAAGTCTACAACTCTGTTGTCAATATACTCATAAAATCTAGTAGGGCCCCCATAGTTAGCAACATAAATTCCATAATTACCTTTGCCCTCTCTATCAACACAAACAACTGATCGACCAGCAGTTAAGTTTAACTCATCTTGATTAATGTCTTTTTCAAACAAGTCCTCAATATTTTTATCTACAAGTTTTAATAATCTATCAGAGTACATTTTTTGGCCACTGTATGTATCAGTATTCAAAAAATATAATTCTTCGTGACCATCTTTATCGATATCACATGCAGCAACTCCTATAGTGGATCTGTTGAAGTCACTAAAAATATTTTCTTTAATTTTATTTTGGAGACTGTTTCCATCATAGCCTAAAGCAAGATTTTCATAACCAAAACCTGTAACTATAAACTCATCTGCCCCATCATTATCAAAATCAGTAACTGCAACACCGTAGCTCAGTCTTGGTTTTTGGTCAGGAAGGAGTTTACTTATATCTTTAAAAAAACTTTTTTCTGCAAATGATGACATAGAATAAAAAACTAAAAAAACGAAATATAAAAATTTAGCAAGTTTCATACACTTGTTACTCAAAATTCTATGATCTAGATTTCAATCACATATGTAATTATCAAATATGCAACCTGTTCAGTTTTCTTTTAAATTTAACAAATATCTTGCTCTGATTATCGTTCCATTATTTGTGTCAATTTTTTTTAGCTCAGTACAGGCTAATGAAAATACAATTAAAAATGAGGAATATTACTATGAAACACTAAGAGTCAATTGGGGAGATATGTTTCCAGACGGCAACAGAAATGCTGCGGGACCAAAGTTTTTTAAGTATCTAATTGACCAAGACCTCGATTTTCATGATTTTGTGGAATTCAATAAGCGATATTGCCCAGTATCTGGCTCACTCATTCGACCAGGGTCTGTACCAGATTTTATCAGTATGCTTGAAGAGTCAACTAACAATAAAACTTGTGGGTATATTTATCGGTGTTGTTGGCCCTGTACTTGTGACTCAATGAAGTACGCAAAGGCCATGAATATTTCACATAAATTTAAAGGTGTTGAAGAGCAATTTACTGTTATGACAATTGATAATCCATGTGGTAAAGAGGAATTTCCTCTAGAAGTCAATCGAGATTATTTTTGCAATGGCGAAGAAATGAATATGGATCAAGTGTTTGCAGTTGATGGGAAAATGGTGATTGGTTTTTTGCACAGCCCCACTAGTTGTAGTAGTAGTGATCTTATAGCTATAAAAAGCCATCCTGTTGTTGGTGAACAATGTAATGTTAGAAATAATACAAACGAAGATGAATTAATTTCTGGTATGGGTGATATTTTCATAAAATTATCTAAGTAATATTTATTTTATAATTTTATAATCAGCATAAATAATTGTATTTGCTTCTTTAACTCTATATTTTTTTAAAAGTTTAATTTTTTTGTACTTTAGCCTTAATTCTTTTAATTCACTAGCTGCTTCTCTTCTGTATTTTCTATTTTTCCACCACGAAGTGTTTCCAACTTCTAATGTAATTACATCCATTTTAGAGGACTGTTTTTGCTTTTAAAATATCTAGAATCAACATAAATGTAAAATATCCAGCATTTATAAAAACAATAAAGCTAAACATGTAAATAATTTCTTTTGATATATTCTCACCCACAAAGTTTGGAAAAAAATATTTCCCTAAAAGAAAGCTAATTTCTGAGTAAATAACTGTAATTGTTGCAGCTATAAATAAGACATATGTAAATTTTCCAAAAAAATTTACAACTAATAAACTTGATAAAGTAATTAATAATAAAAAAAGTGAAGAATATATTGACAAATTTGAAATAGTTAATTTCTTTTTATAAATTTTTCTGGTTAAAAGCAGTAAAAAAAAAATGATTGTTAAAATAGAAGATACTAAAAAAATCTTTGTGTTATAAAGAGAGTCTGAAAAAAAAATGTCCAAAAAATTATTTTTTTCTGATTTTTCTTATGGTCATTACGGAAAGATACAAAACAAAGAAAATTAAAGCGAAAGCTCCAATTAAAAAAATCCACTTCATTTATTAATTATACTAATTTTATATTAAGTTGGAAGTTATGATCTCAAAACTTTGAGGTTTTTATTAGCAACAGCTAGCCCGTATTTATCTTTAGTAAAAATTAATTTATCTGGAATATTCTCACCTATATCTAATATTATCTCTGATAGGGGATTTAAAACCTCATCTTGTAATAATCTTTTTAAAGGTCTTGCACCGAACAACGGATCAAAACCCCTTTCTTTAAGATAGTCTATGGCTTCATCGGTAAAACCGATAGATATTCCTTTAGAGGAAATTCTTTTTTCAATTAATTGAATTTGATTATTTAAAATCGAACTAATATTTTCTTTTGTTAATTTGTTAAATAAAATTATATCATCGATTCTATTTAAAAATTCTAATCGAAAATGATTTTTAAGCTCTTCGAGAGCTAAATTTTTCTTAGTCGTATAGTCAAAATTATCATCAATAGGTATTTGTGAACCAATATTGGATGTCATAACAATAAGTGTATTTTTAAAATTCACTATTTTACCTTTTGAGTCAGTTAACCTACCATCATCAAGAATTTGTAATAATATATTAAACACATCAGGGTGTGCTTTTTCAATTTCATCAAATAAGATTACTTGATAAGGACGCCTTCTGACAGAGTCTGTAAGTTTTCCACCATCATCGTAACCAACATAGCCTGGCGGAGAACCTATCAACTTACTAACTGAGTGTTTTTCCATGAATTCAGACATATCAAGCCTTAGCATTTGCTTTTCATTATCAAAAACATACTCTGCTAAAGCTTTCGATAATTCCGTCTTTCCAACACCTGTTGGACCTAAAAAAAGAAAAGAGCCAAGTGGTTTATCTGGATCTTGAAGACCCGCTTTTGAAATCTTAATAGCTTTAGAGACTTTCTCAATTGCATCTTGTTGTCCAATGACCCTTTTTTCTAAAAGTTTTTCAATATTTATTAATTTATCTTTTTCTCCACCAATAAGTTTCTCTAAGGGAATACCTGTCCATTTGGAAACTACACTTGCAATATCTTCAGCATTTATCACTTCATTTATAATAGTAGCCTGCTCTTTTTGATTTAATTCCTCATATTCTTTTTCAAGACTTGGGAGTAGGCCATACATAAGCTCGCTTGCTTTTGTCAAATCCCCGGTTCTTTGAGCACTCTGAAGATCTTCTTTTGCTTGATCAATTCTTTCATTAAGATTTCTTTTCGTATCTAAAATCTTTTTTTCTGACTCCCAAGTGCTATTAAGTACATTTAGTTTTTCTTGTATATTTGATATTTGAGTATCAATTTGCTCATTTTTTTTATCATCTTTAT
Source organism: uncultured Alphaproteobacteria bacterium (assembly GCA_902526965.1). Lineage (GTDB taxonomy): Bacteria > Pseudomonadota > Alphaproteobacteria > HIMB59 > HIMB59 > HIMB59. Next base: position 8,825 of record CABZMT010000013.1, on the reverse strand, counting down.
CATTTTCTTTAGAGAGTACGTTTTTTTCCATTTGAAGCTTGATAAGATCCCGGTCTAATTGATCAATTTCTTCAGGTTTACTATCAATTTCCATTTTAACTTTACTTGCTGCTTCATCCATTAAATCGATGGCTTTATCAGGAAGAAAGCGGTCGGTGATGTAACGATCAGACAATTGAACTGAAGATAAAATAGCCTCATCACTAATTCTAATCCCGTGATGAATTTCATACTTTTCTTTTAAACCCCTCAAAATAGCTACCGCGTCGGTAGAGGAAGGCTCGTTAACAAAAATTGGTTGAAAACGCCTTGTCAAAGCTGCATCTTTCTCAAAGTATTTCTTATATTCATCAAGTGTTGTGGCTCCAACGCAATGTAACTCACCTCGTGCTAATGCTGGTTTTAACATATTAGATGCATCCATCGCGCCATCTGTCTTTCCAGCACCAACAAGTGTATGAATTTCATCAATAAATAAAACAATAGAGCCATTTTGTTTATGAATTTCTTTTAAAACATTTTGAAGTCTCTCTTCAAATTCTCCACGATATTTTGCTCCAGCAAGTAATAAGCCAAGGTCAAGTATACGAATAACTTTATTTTCTAATGAGCGTGGAACATCTTTGTTCACTATTCTTTGAGCTAAACCCTCTATCAAGGCAGTTTTACCCACACCGGGGTCACCTATTAGTATTGGATTATTTTTAGTTCTTCTCGATAAAACCTGAATGGTTCTTCGAATTTCTTCATCTCTTCCAATTACAGGGTCTAATTCTCTATTTTGTGCTTTTTGAGTAACGTTAATAGTATACTTCTCTAATGCATTAAAATTATCATCAGAGTTCTCACTGTCAGATTTTCCATCTTTTCTGAATTCTTCTATTTTAGATTTGACAGATGAGTGACTCAGACCATTTTTTTTTAATATATTTTCAATTTGATAATCTGATTTAATACAACTCAAAAATAAAGTATCAATTGATACAAAACTATCTTGATTTGTTTTTGCTATTTTTTCAGCACTTTCAAATAATACTAGTAATTTAGGATCGGCATAAATTTGGCTGGAGATTGAGCCGTTTACTGGTTCTTTTAAAAGTAATTCAGAAATATTTTTTTTAATATTATCAATATTAATTTTCTCAAAAATTTTAATTATTATTTCATGATTAGAATTTAATAACTCACTTATAACATGAATAGGTGCAATCTTTTGATGTTTTTTACCTAATGCCAAATTTTGTGCAGAATTAATAATTTTTTTTGAACTATTAGTGTATTTTTCAAAATTCATCATATAATTTATTTGGTTATAATTTATGAAGAAACAAGACCTTAAAAGAAAAAAAATTGAACAACTAAAAAAAGATAAATTAGCCCAAAAATTAAGAGAAAATTTAAAAAAAAGAAAAAAATTAAAAAAATAAGAATATGCAAACTGTAGTCATACAAGGTCCTTCAACCTTAAAAGGACAGATAAATATCTCAGGCTCCAAGAATGCCTCGTTACCAATTATGATATCTACTTTGTTGTCAAAGGGTAATTGCTTAATTAACAACATACCTAATCTCAGAGATACAAGATTCTTAGTCTCAATTCTAAAAGATTTAGGATGTTGTGTTGATTTTCAAAAAAATACATTTGTTGTAAAAAGTTCTGCAATTAAAAAAAAATCTGCTGATTATGAATATGTTCGTCAAATGAGAGCCTCTATTGTTATTTTAGGACCTGCTATTTCAAGATATAAAAAATTTAAAATAGCACTACCAGGTGGTTGCTCAATTGGCACTAGAGGAATTGATTTACACTTAGATGCTTTAAAGAAAATGGGCATTAAAATCTCAATTAAAAATGGCTATGTAATAGCAGAAAGAAAAAAAGATAAACTAAACTCAATCAATCACAAATTTCCGAAAATTAGTGTTGGAGCTACTCAAAATATCCTAATGGCAGCTACTTTAGCAGATGGTATTAGTAAATTAAAAAATTGTGCCATCGAGCCTGAAGTTATAGATCTAATTAATTTTCTGAACAAATGTGGAGCTATTATAAAAGTAAAAGACAGAACTATTACCATTGAAGGTGTTGAAGAGTTAAACCTTGAAGATTATAAAGTCATTCCTGACAGGATTGAAGCAGGATCTTATATTTTAGCTTCCATGGCAACGAAAGGGAGGCTAAGATTAAATAACTTTAATCCAAATGACTTAACTTTTCCTTTAAAAATTTATAAAGATATGGGGTTAAAAATAAAAAAGATATCTAAAACCTCTTATGAATTTAACTGCAAAAGACTTAAATCAATAAAAAAGATTTCCACTAAAGAATATCCTGGATATCCTACAGACTTACAAGCTCAACTTATAGCTACACAACTTAAATCTGCCCTAAAGTCAAAAGTAGTTGAAAATATATTTGAAAATAGATTCATTCATATCCCTGAACTTAGAAGATTTGGAGCTAATCTATCAATTATTGGAAAAACAGTGACGATACATAAAACCTTTAATTTATTTGGCGCTGAGGTGATGGCAACTGATATAAGAGCTAGTTTTTCTCTTATAATCGCTGCAATGATGTCCAAAGGCACAACTGTAATAAACAGAATTTACCACTTAGACAGAGGATATGAAGATTTTGATTTAAAATTAAAAAAATGTGGCGTAAACATATCTAGAAAAAAATGAATAACCAAAATTTAACTATTGCTTGTCCCAAAGGAAGGCTGGAGGGAAAAGTTGTAAAATATCTCTTCGAAAGAGGTGTAATTATAGAACAACCTTTTTTTAACGAGAGTGTCAGGAAATTAACTTTCGATACAAATTTTAAAAAGATAAAAGTTATCAAGTTAAAACCCTCAGATATTCGATCTTATATTATGTTAGGGGCAGCAGATATTGGATTTGTTGGATACGATGATATTTTAGAAAATAGTTCTCAAAATATTGTTCTATTAAAAAAAACTAATATAGGAAAGTGCAGAATATCCATAGCATCAGATAAAAAAGAAATTAATTTTTCAGAGAAGAAAATATTCAAAGTTGCAACAAAATTTCAAAATATCTCTGAAAACTACTTTAGAGATTTAAATATACAAACTGAAACAATAAAATTAAACGGTTCCATAGAGCTTGCAGTAAAATACGGAATTGCTGATTTTATATTGGATCTTGTACAATCTGGAAAGACACTGAAAGATAACCAACTTTATGAAAATGTAATCATTAATAATGATATCTCAACTGTCATTATAAGCAGTTACTATGCCTATGATTTAAAGAAAAAATTTATAAAAAAACTACTAACAAAAGGTCCATAATGAGAATTGTTCGCAAAAAATGGATTTTTAATAATCTCAACACATCCTCATATGTAAATACAACAGTCAGTGATACTGTCAAAAATATCATAAAGGATATTAAAAAAAATAAAGATGAAGCTTTATTAAAGTATGTCAAAAAGTTTGAAAATAAAAAGGCATCTATAAATAACATAGAAATAAGCCAAAAAACACTGAAGGAAGCTTATAACTCTATATCAAACGATAGCAAAAAAGCACTCAAATTAGCTTATAAAAGAATTCATTATTATCATTCAAAACAAAAAAAATTATCATACTCTTTTAAAGATCAAATCGACTCAAAATTTTATATTCAATGGAATCCAATTGAAAACGTTGGCTTATATATTCCTGGTGGACAAGCATCTTATCCCTCAACTGTTTTAATGACAGCTATACCTGCAAAAATAGCCAAGGTTCCAAACATAATGATTTGTGTTCCCTCTCAAAATGGCGAAACATCAAAATTAACTTTAGCAGCTGCTTATCTATGCGGAGTAAATAAAGTTTACAATGTTGGTGGAGCTCAGGCGATTGCAGCGTTTGCTTTTGGCACTAAATTAATAAAAAAAGCTGATAAAGTGTTTGGTCCAGGAAATCAATATGTGGCTGAAGCAAAAAAACAATTATTTGGATTTATTGGAATAGATTTACCAGCAGGACCATCAGAAGTTTTAGTAATAGCAAATAATAAATCAAATCCTTTATGGATAGCTTATGATGTTCTCGCACAAGGCGAGCATGATCCTAATGCAAAAACCTATGTAATCTCCAAAAATAAAAATATTTTACTGAAAGTAAAAAATGAACTTCAAAGAATAATGCAAGAGACAAAACTAAAAAATGTTGATCGATCTATTAAAAATAATAGCTACTTAATTTTAGCAAAGAGTCAAAAGGAAATATTTGAAATTACAAATTTTATTGCCCCAGAACATCTCCACATCCATGAAAAATTTAATAAAAATATATTTAAAAATATTATAAATGCAGGATCTGTATTTTTAGGAGAAAAATCTCCTGTTGCTTTAGGAGATTACACTATGGGTACTAACCATGTATTGCCAACAGATCAAACTGCAAAATTTGCATCTGGTTTAGGAGTTGAAGATTTCACAAAAAAAACGGTTTTTATAAAGCCCGGTAATAAAACTTTTAAGAAAATTGCAAAGCCTACAATCAATCTTGCTAGACAAGAAGGTTTAGAGGCACACGCTTTATCGGTTGAAATTAGAAAGATCAAAACATAAAATACACAAACATGTCCAAAGAAGATGCAATAGAATTTCAAGGTGTAGTTTCAGAGCTACTTCCAAATGCTATGTTTAAAGTAAAGCTTGATAATGAACATGAAGTCATAGCTCATACGTCTGGAAAAATGAGAAAAAATAGGATTAGAGTGCTCGCAGGAGACCGAGTAACAGTTGAAATGACACCATATGATTTAACTAAGGGCAGAATAACATTTAGGTCAAAGAACTAATGAATAATTTTTTAAAAGGAGTAATGCCATGTCTACAAAACTTATTGTTACAAACTACAAAAATTTCAAGTGTGGAGTTAAACTAAATGAAGGGGAATTGGTTAACATTCGCTTTCAACCCAACGAAGATGTTCAAATCGGGGATATCTATAAAGTAAAAATCACAGAAATTTTACCCAACGATAGTGGAGCTTTTGTCTCCTATGGCAGCGGAGACCAAAGAGGTTTTTTTAAAAGAATAAACTTTCCCAATGGAGATAAAGCCCATGAAGGACAATCATTGCTTCTTCAAGTTAGAAGCATCGGCTCCAAAGATAAAGTCCATCTTTTCACAAATAACGTGATACTAACTGGTAAATTTATTAATTTATTACCTTATGGTGATGAGATTATTTTAAGTAGAAGAACTAGAAAAAACTTAGATACAAATCAACAAGATAAGATTATGGATGCCTTAAGCGAGTCTGAAGTGGGACTAATAGCTCGACACAATCTTATTCCAGAAAATATCGAAATTGCTCAATCAGAGTTTAATGATTTAAATAATCAATGGAAAGAGATTGAGTTAAATTCGAAAGAATTAAGTGAAGAGGGCCTTGTTTTTCAAAATACCTATTTTGATCAAAACTTTGTTTGCGATTACTCAGACAAAAATACCGATCAAATAATTTTTAGCGATAATGATCGATATGAAAGAGTAAAAAACTGGGATGAAAAGCTTGATTCAACTTTTGCAAATTTATGTGAAGAAATGTCAAATGAACAAATTGAAGAAGTGTTTAATTTAGGAGAAAAAATTGATTATTTGATTGGTCACAACTACGATTTACCGAGTGGAGGCAATATTATGATAGGTAAAACAGATGCACTTACTGCAATTGATGTAAATACTGGTTCCGCAAAAAGATTTGATACTAACAGAGAGGCTATTCAATTAATTTCTAAGCTCATCAAATTAAAAAATATATCTGGAAAAGTTGTAATTGACCCAGTTGCAAGTGACCAAAATACACTTAGAAAACTTGTGGGCATGTTAAAAAACGAATTTAGAGATGATTTGAGCATAACTAATGTTTATGGCTACACTAGGGGTGGACTGTTAGAATTGAGTAGGTCCAGAAACGATCGTTCAATTGATGAGTTAAATCTTCAGTAAATTTAAGAAGTGGTGGCCAGAGACGGAATCGAACCGCCGACACGAGGATTTTCAGTCCTCTGCTCTACCGACTGAGCTATCTGGCCATAGCGAAATATTCTTATTATAAATAATTTCTTTTTACTAGTAAAAATTAGTTATTATGGGAAAGAGGAGTACTAAATGACAAATTTTGAAAAAGTGAAGTTATTCATGAACACTTATGGTCAAGAAGTAAAGGACAAAGCCGAATTTAGTGATGCAAAGACAAACAAATTAAGAATTGACCTTATAAAAGAAGAATTAGAGGAATTAACCCAAGCAATGAATGAAAAAAACTTACTTGAGGTAGCTGATGCATTGACGGACATACTTTACGTTACTTACGGAGCTGGTCATGCTTTTGGTATTGATTTAGATAAATGCTTTAATGAAGTTCAAAACTCTAACATGAGCAAGTTAGGTGAAGATGGAAAACCTATTTATAATGAATCTGGGAAAGTAATGAAAGGCCCGAATTATTTTAAACCGGACCTTACAAAATTTATAAATTAAGCCTTTGGCATATTTGTGGCACCAGTTTCTAAAGAGAAAATTTTACCATCTTTAAAAGTGAATACCGCCATTACAGCTTGAGTATTGCCATCTGAAAAAGTCACAAATGAATGTTCAATTCCAATTTCATCATTCTCATAAATAATTCGAACTTTTTCTCTGTTAATATCATCACTCATTGCCCACTTTATTACATCTTGTTTACTTAAAACATTTCCAGATGCGTGCATTGTAAACTTATAGTCATCATGAAGCACTTCATTCATTCCAGCTTCATCTTTGTTCATAAAAACTTCGTTATATTTTTCTAATAAAGACATTTATTTCCCCCTAAATTGTTAATTTTAATTACTCTCCCCAAGCGCCATGAAATTCTATCATAACAGCAGTTTCATTACCGACGACCCATCCATCATGACCTGGATCAATTGAGTAAGCTTGACCTGAAGAGTATGTTGCTTCTGTGCCGTCATCCATTCGTACACATACAGAACCGGATGCAATATAACCTAAATGTTTTGTTTGGCAACTATCAGTACCAACATGTGGCTTTACATCATTAGACCACTTCCAGCCAGGCTCAGCAGTGATTCTCATCATTCTTTGATCACCAACTTTAACAACATCTACGGTTGCATTATTAAAGTTATTATTTTGATCATCTGGATTATTAAAATCTTTTATTTCAATTCCCACCAAATCCTCCTTTTTTATTTAATATCAACTGAGGTTAATTCAAATAATTCTATACTCTGCATACATTCATCATAAATTGGCTTCATCACAGGGTTGGTTCCATTAACTAACGCCATCATACCCTCTTCATTATGAACATGCACTTTGAACATTATTCCACTTTTATCTGGAAATATACCAGGTACAGTTTTTTCAACATGTGCAACGCCTCTTCGCATCTCCATCCCCTCCTCAGACTGGAAGAAAGTCATAAATTTTTCAAGCATTCCTTCTCCCTCTTTAAACTTAGCAATCGCTAACATCATTTTTTCCATAAGTTACACCTCCATTTATTAATTAATTATAACTTATTATTGGTTAATAAATATTAATTTTTCATTAAACCTTTATGCAAATATTTCATATTTTAATTTCATCTAGTATTATTTTTTTATACGTAAAAGATATATGAAAACAATTTTTAAGATAGGTTCTAAAATATACACACTCAAATATCAAAGAAAAATGTCTGAAGGTGAAGTTAAAAAGATGAAATCTTTCGTTACCGAAAAAGGTGAAAAATTAAATAAGACTAATAAATTTAAAATTAATAATATTGAAGACTCAAAAGACCAGAAAACTTATAAAGTAATTTTGTAATCAAACATTTCGATCTTTATTATTATTTATAATATAAAGGGGCATTCTGTTGACTAGCTTTCCAACTTACTCTGAATAATTAAAGTAATATAACAAAGTATACCACAAAACTATTCCTGAGTGTGCCATAATTATGCCAAAAATTTGTAAAAATTTTTGAGGAATAACTTTCTCTTTTTTATAATTATAATTTATAAATAATATAAAGACCTAATTTTTATGAGAGTTTTATTAGCCATTATATTTTATATTTTTTTTTGGACTAATTACTCTTTTGCAGATTTAAAAACAGGTCAAAAAGGCAAAATCGAATTTGATACATTTTACACTTTTGACTTAAGTTCCTTTTATACTAAAAAATATTTAGAAAATCCGTTAAAAGGAAAAGGTTATTTGTTTTTACCAAAAAATATTGGTGATAAAAAAATACCATTAATTGTTTTATTACATACGTCTGGTGGTGTTAAATCTCATAGGGAAACAAAGTATGCTAAATTTTTTAATAAGTTAGGTTACGCTGCTTATATTGTAGACACATATGGAACTCGAAAATGCAACCCGTCTGGTAATAGTGGGCCTTGGAAAAATTGTATATCTAGAATTACAACTGTTGATTTCGCAACTGATGCATATCAAGCACTAAACAGATTAAGCAGTCATCCAAATATAGACGTGGAAAAAGTGGGTTTAATTGGCTTCTCATATGGAGCAAATGCTACTGCATTAGCTCTTGATTCTAACTTCAAAAATAATCTGAACAATAAAAACGAATTTATTTTTAATATTTCAGTTTATGGAGACTGCTTTCTAAACTACGCGGATTTGGAAAAAACTACTGGTGCAGATTTTCACTTCATAATTGGAACAAAAGACTTACAATATAATAAAAAAATTTGTGATAAAAATTTTAGTAAAATAAAATCCTCGGGATCAAGTGTTAGTGAGCATTTTCTTCAAGACGGTGTTCATGCATTTG
>CABZMT010000012.1 GCA_902526965.1 uncultured Alphaproteobacteria bacterium | reverse complement strand
AACACCGGTTATGACAACAAGTTTATTCTTTGGTAAATTTAAGTTTATATTTTTCAAATTATGCTCATGAGCGTTATGAACTATAATGTGAGTGAGTGGTGATTGTTTATCCATTAAATTAGATATCAATTAAAGATGATTTAATATATATTAACAATATCTTTTAATAAAAATATTCATGGCTGGATCAGTAAATAAAGTAATTCTTCTTGGCAACTTAGGTAAAGATCCCGACATTAGAGCAACTCAAGCTGGCTCCAGATTGGCTAGTTTTTCTATCGCCACTTCAACCAAATATCGTAACAAAGACACACAACAACTAGAGGATAAGACTGAATGGCATCGAGTCGTTGTATTTAACGATAAGCTTGCAGATATATGTGAAAAATATTTGAGAAAAGGTTCAAAAATATATATTGAAGGTCAGCTTCAAACAAGAAAATGGACAGATAATAATGGTGTAGATAAATACACAACTGAAGTTGTAATTCCAAACTATTCTGGAGTATTAACTATGTTAGATACTCGCTCCCAATCTTCTGTTAGTGATGAAAGCAATAATGATCAATTAGACTCAGCTGCAGATGAAGCAATGGGTGGTTCAGAGACTTCAACAGCTGAGCAACTCGATGATGATATTCCTTTTTAGATAAATCATTGGCAAAAAAGAAAAAAACTAAAGCAAAACAACTAGATGTATTGGACACAAAGATTTATCCAAATATTGATATAACTGATGAATTAGAAAAAAGTTACTTAGACTATGCCATGAGTGTAATAGTCTCTAGAGCTTTACCCGATGTTCGTGATGGACTTAAACCAGTGCACAGAAGAATATTATATTCTATGTATGAATCCTCTTATCATCATAACAAACCTTATAAAAAATCAGCAAGAATAGTTGGAGATGTTATGGGTAAATATCATCCTCATGGTGACTCAGCTATTTATGAGTCTATGGTAAGAATGGCACAAGATTTTACAATGCGTTTACCTTTAATTGATGGTCAGGGAAATTATGGTTCAATGGATGGAGATCCTGCAGCAGCTATGCGTTATACCGAGGCAAGATTAGATAAAATATCATCTTTTATGTTAGAAGAGTTAGAGTATGAAACAGTTCAACTGAGAGCTAATTATGATGAAACATTAACTGAGCCTAAAGTTTTACCATCTAGATTTCCAAATATATTTGTAAATGGTGCCAGTGGTATTGCAGTAGGAATGGCAACTAATATTCCTCCTCACAATTTAGGAGAAATTATAGACGCTACTTTAATACTTATTGATGAGCCGGATACAACATCTAAACAACTTCACAAGATTGTAAAAGGTCCAGATTTTCCAACAGGAGGAATTATATCTGGAACAGCCGGTCTAAGCTCAATGTATGAGACTGGTAGAGGCAGTGTTACGCTACTTTCGAAATTACATGAAGAAAAAATAAAAAATAGAAATGCAATTGTAATTTCTGAAATACCTTATTTACAAAATAAATCAAAATTATTAGAGCGTATTGCTGATGTGGTAAATAACAAAACTATTGAAGGCATAAATGATATTCGAGATGAGTCTAATAAAGAGGGTGTTAGAATTGTCGTAGAGTTAAAATCTTCTGCAGTTCCTGAAATTATAAAAAACCAGTTATTTCAATATACTCCTTTAAAAACTTCATTTAGTAGTAATATGTTAGCTTTAAAAGAGACTAAACCTCTAACGTTAAATCTACGAGATGGTCTTTCATACTTTATTAATTTTAGAAAAGACGTTATTACAAAAAGAACTGTTTATAAGCTTAATAAAGCTCGAGAAAAAGCTAATATTTTAATTGGATTATCAATAGCAGTTAACAATATCGATGCTGTTATAAATTTAATCAAAAAGTCTAAAACACCAGCAGAAGCTAAAGAAAAATTATTATCAACCAAATGGACTAGTAAATCTAATATAGCTCAATATATTAAACTCATAAATTCCTCTAATAAAACCTCATCGTCCAAAGTCCTTTTAGACGATGAACAAGCTAAAGCAATACTAGAACTTAGATTACAAAAATTAACTGCTTTAGAAAGAGACGATATATTTAATAATCTTAAATCATTAGTTGAAGATATTAATTCATACCTAAAAATATTAAACTCAGATAAGCAGTTATTAAAGGTATTAAAAAGTGAGTTGACAGAAATTAAAGATGGTTTTGCCACACCAAGAAAAACTGAGATACAAAAGTATGATATAGAAGATATAGATACTGAAGACTTAATAATTGAAGAAGATGTTGTCGTTACAGTTTCACATCAAGGTTATATAAAAAGAGTATTAAAATCCTCATACAAGCTTCAAAAAAGAGGTGGTAAAGGAAAGAACGCAATGACCACCAGAGATGAAGACTTTTTAGAGCAAGTTTTTGCTGCAACAACAAGAGATACTATTTTATTCTTTACCTCGGTTGGTAAGGTTTATTCTATGAAAGCATATGAACTTCCTGCAGGTACTCCAACTTCACGAGGTAAAGCTATAGTCAACTTAATACCAATTTCAAAAAATGAAAAAATCTCATCTATTCTCTCTCTTCCAAAAGAAATTAACGACTTTGATAATTATAATTTGGTTTTTGCAACAAACCTTGGAAATATAAGAAAAAATAAATTGAAAGATGTGGCTATGAGTGGAACTAGAAAACTTTCTCGTTCTGGTAAAACGGCTATAAAACTAAAAACAGGTGATAGACTAATAGGCGTTATTTCAGTAATTGAAAATGATGATGTTCAATTAGCTACCACTAATGGAAAATCTATTAGATTTGCTACAAAAGATTTAAGAGAATTTTCCGGCTTAGGTTCAGCGGGTGTTAGAGGTATTAAACTTGCTAAGGATGATAAAGTAGTCTCAATTTGTAGCCTTGTTCATAATAAAATATCCATCGACGTAAGAGAGTCTTATTTAAAAGCAAAGAACGAAGCTAAAAAAGAATTATCTAAAATAAATAAAAAATTTCAAGAACTTGCTGAAACAGAGGAGTATCTTCTATCTATTACTGAAAATGGATATGGAAAATTAAGCTCTGCATATGAATATAGAATTACAAATAGAGGAGGATCCGGAGTGACTAATATTACAATAACACCAAAAAATGGAAGAGTAATTCAATCTCTTAAAGTAAATTTAGATGATAATATAGCTTTAATATCAGACTCTGGTAAATTATTAAGGTGTAATGTTGGAGATAATATTCGAGTTGTAGGTCGTGTATCACAGGGTGTATCTGTCTTTAAGATAGACGCTAAAGAAAAAATAGTATCTGTAGCTCGATTAGAAGATTAAATTATAAATGTCAAAAATAGGTATCTACCCAGGATCTTTTGATCCAATTACTTATGGTCACCTTGATATAATTCAAAGGAGTCTAAATGTTGTTGATGAGTTGATAATTGGAGTATCAAACAATAAATCTAAAGATCATTTAATATCAGTTGATGACAGATTAGAATTGATAGATCAATCTATTCAATCATTGTCAAAAGAGGATTTAGATAAAATTAAAGTTGAAAAATTCGATAATTTACTTGTTCATTATGTAAAATCAAAAAATGCTTCTTTAATTATAAGAGGTTTAAGAGCTGTATCAGATTTCGAGTATGAATTTTTAATGACAGGAATGAATAGAACTATAGACAAAGAGATAGAAACAATATTCTTAATGTCTTCAGAAAAATATCATTTTATTTCATCAAGATTTATAAAAGAAATTCATAAATTAGGTGGGGATATTTCTAAAAGTGTTCCTAAACCAGTTCTTGATTTCTTATCAAAAATTTGAAATGTTCACATTTTCTACTTGGGCCCATAGCTCAGCCGGTAGAGCACCTGACTTTTAATCAGGGTGTCGCAGGTTCGAATCCTGCTGGGCTCACCACTTCTTTTACAAGAAGTTTTGAGAAGATAAAATGATCACAGTATACTTAGCAGGCGAAATTCATAGTAATTGGCGTGAAGAAGTTATCAATCTTTGCGAATTAGATAAATTAGATATTATGTTTACCTCACCTGTAACAAATCATGAAAACTCCGATAATGTTGGTGTAGAGATATTAGGTGATGAAGAGAAAAATTTTTGGAAAGACCAAAAAGGAGCTAATATAAATTCAATTAGAACTAAAAAGTGTATCCAAGATTGTGACTTAGTAATTGTTAAGTTTGGAGAAAAATATAGGCAATGGAATGCTGCCTTTGATGCAGGATATGCTTCAGCTCTAAAGAAGTCAATAATAGTCATACATAACGAAGATCAACAACATGCTTTAAAAGAAATTGATGCCGCTGCTACAGTAGTAGCTAGTAATATAAAGCAAGTTGTGCGCATCTTAAAATATGTATTAAAAGGCTCTTTATAAATTTATTTTGCTGTCCATCCACCATCTATGACTAATGACGATCCTGTCATCATTGATGATGCATGAGAGGCTAAATATACGACAGCTGTGGCTATATCACTTTCAGTAGCAAACCTTCCAAGAGGAATATTATTTAAGGTTTTCTTTTTAAACCTTTTATCTAGGAAAAATTTTTTTACCATAGGTGTTTCAACAAATGTAGGACATATTGAATTCACTCTAATATTATTCGATGCTAAGTCTATGGCCATACCTTTAGTTAATCCCTCAATTCCAAATTTTGTCATGTTATAAGTACTTCTATTGGGGGCACCAACTTTGCCTAATTGAGACGACATATTAATAATACTCCCTCCAATAGACTTTCTATTTTTGGATAGTAACATTTTATTAGATGCTAATTGAGCTATGTGAAACGCTGCTTTAATGTTTAAATCAACCATATATTCCATATCTTTTTTTTTTATTTTTGAAAAATGTGAGGGAATATTAGTACCAGCATTATTGACCAGAATATCAAGTTTCTTAATTTTACTGAAAATATTAACTACTTGGTTATTATTTAATAAATCACATACAAAATATTTACATTTTCTTTTTAATTTTATTATTTCTTTTTCTACTTTTACAAGATCTGACTCAGTCCTACTTAAAATAATTAAATTTGCGCCAGCTTCAGCAAGGGCTATTGCTGAAGCTCTCCCGATGCCCTTTCCGGCACCAGTGACAAGAGCTATTTTATTTTTTAAATCAAAACTTTTTAAATACATTCTTAATATTTCTAGGTATTTTTAATTTTAGATACAGGTTTTCCGTATCCAACATTAATACCACCATACCTTCTTGCTCGAACATTACATTGTTCTGCATGACCTATAAAACCCTCTAAGTGTGATAATCTCGAGCCATATTCTGCTATTTTTGTTGCTGCTTCATCTGTTGTTATCTTTTGATAAGTATGAGTTTTTATAAATTTTCCAACCCATAGCCCTCCTGTGTATCTTCCTGCTTTCTTAGTTGGCAAAGTATGATTTGTTCCTATAACTTTATCGCCGTTAGCTACATTAGTTCTTGCACCTAAAAATAAAGCTCCATATGAGGTCATATTTTCTAAAAACCATTCATCTCTGTTAGTCATTACCTGAACATGTTCAGAAGCAATTTCATTAGCTTTTAACAACATCTCCTCATAAGTTTCACAATAAATTACCTCACCATATTCGCTCCAGCTTATACTAGCTGTATCTTTTGTAGGTAAAATTTCTAGGAGCCTATCTATTTCTTTGAGAGTTTCTTTTGCCAATTTTTTCGAGTTTGTTATCATTATAGCAGGGGAATTGTAACCATGTTCTGCTTGACCGAGTAAATCTGTAGCGCATATCTCTGCATCAACAGTATCATCACAAATAACCATAGTTTCTGTAGGTCCTGCAAATAGATCAATACCAACTCTGCCGAATAATTGTCTCTTAGCTTCAGCAACATATGCATTCCCTGGTCCAACGAGCATATCTACAGCTTTAATTGTTTCTGTTCCAATAGCCATGGCACCAACTCCTTGCATGCCACCTAAAACATATATCTCATGTGCACCTCCCATTTTCATAGCTGTTACTACCGCAGGATTTGGTTTTCCTTGAAAAGGTGGCGTTGTGGCTATAATTCTTGGTACACCAGCAACTGATGCTGTAACAACTGACATATGAGCAGATGCTACCATTGGAAATTTTCCAGCAGGTACGTAACATCCTACAGCTTGAACAGGAATATTTTTGTGACCAAGAATAACACCTGGTTGAGTTTCTATTTCTATCTCATTTAATGTCTTTAATTGTGCTACGGCAAATGATCTAACTTGTTCTTGAGCAAATTTAATATCATCAATATCTTCTTCAGATACTTCATTAATTAATTCATTAATTTCTTCTTCTGATAGTTTAAAGTGAGTAGGGGAGTAATTATCAAATTTTTCTGAGAGTTCTCTGATATATTCATCACCTCTTGACTCAATTTCTTTTAATGTATTTTCAACAATCTCTTTAACTTTTTCATTATCATCAAGCCTTTGTTTTTCATTTGTGCTTTTCTTAATATATTCTATTGCCATAGTTATTTTTTATGTATCAGTTTTAAAACATCAACATCCAACTGAAACAAAATATGAGCTATATCAATAGGCACCCAATTTTCTCTAATCAATCCTTCGTTGTGTAAATAAAAATCCATGACTCTCATTGTTATTATTTTTTGTGTAGCCTCATAACCAAGCCAATCACTTGAACCATGTGTTGCCTGAATACTGTGCCAACCACCTGTCATCGAATAATTGCCATCACCAATTTCTATGTAATGACCAATTTTCCAATAGTCTCTCTCTTTAAAGGTTAATCTAAATGGTAATTGATGGTGTTCAACAAATCCTTTTAATCCCCTTGCTGTACCAATACCGCAAGGTCCATACCACATCATTTTTGGATGCCAATAATCTTTTTGAGGATGGTTTATTAATTTTTCTCTAACTGTATCTCTAGTTGATCCAAACTCGGTTTCCGGTTTTATGTTTAAACTTCTTTGCATTGTAAGATTTTGATTTAAATTTTTTGATGATAAATCTGAGTCAAGATTTTCAAAAGTTACTCCATCTCCAGTGATAGGTCCTGGCCACATTTCTTCGATTCCTAAAGATGGATTTATAGGCCAAAAACCTGCCTGTCTTATAAAGTCCATAATATCGATCAAGATATGAGAATTTATAATTTTTTCATTTTCTATTTGATGAACTTCACATATTCGTAAATGTATAGTTTTCCCATTCGATGGAACTCCTAACCAAGGATTGGCAAAGGTCCCCGTTAAATGACCAACTGTAGAAACATAAACTCTATTTTGAAAACTTCCTCCGATAATTAAATTATCTCTTCTTTCTAAGTCGGGAAAAGAATAAATTATAGGTTTCCAAAGGGTATTGATTATATCATCAATCCCTTTTAATTCATTTAATGGATGAAAAGCATAGATCTCAGCATTTTCATGATATGCATTTTTAATATTATGGCTTAAATCATGAAGACTAGACTCAGAAATTTTATTTAATATATTTCTTATTTTTTTTTTATTTAAAATATTTTCTTTAGGATCTAAGTTTATAATTTTAATTCCACTTTCTATCGGGATCCCAGTATAAAAATTTTTAATTTCACTCAAGTTATATTGCCTCACCTATTATCATTAATAAATATTACTTTGATTAACTTTACAATTCGAATAATATTGAGGAATATGAAAATATTCAAATTCTAATTAATGACGCAGGATATTAATAATCGTTTGGTTAAGTTTACTGAGCTAGTTCCAAGTAAAATACCTTTTGTTGAAGGCAAACTAAAAGGACACCAAGATAGATTAAATTATTCTATTGTTGGTCCCGGTGTTAGTGAAGATACAAAACAAAATGTTAAGATAGCTGAGGAGCACGGATTTAATATTGGTGCTGTAAGTGCTGCACCAATGAATGGATCAGGGCTTCACAGTCACACGACAGCAGAAGTATTTTTAATATTTTCTGGCTCTTGGCGATTTTATTGGGGAGCAGAGGGAAAAGAAGGTGAAGTTATTTTAAACAAAGGTGATGTTGCTTCCTTTCCTACAAATATGTTTCGAGGATTTCAAAATGTTAGTGATGAAAATGCTTTAATATTTGTTGTCTTAGGAGAGAATGATCCAGGTGTTATTACTTGGACTCCAAAAGTTTTAGAAAAAGCTAAGGAGTCAGGAATGGTTTTACTTGATGATAATACATTAATAGATCTTGATAAAACTAAAATCCCCGAAGGCAAAGAAGCTTTAGAACCTATAAAAGAAAAAGATTTAGAAACTTATGATCATTACACATCTGAAGAAATTGAAAATTACGTTATACGTTATAAAGATAGAGATAAATATCTAAAAGATGACGAGCATTATGACTCTAATTCAATCTTAAACTATCTTGATCATTTTAATATCCACAATAAAGATTTTGATCCAAATATAGATCACAATACTGGTTTTGGCCTTACCATGTTAAAAGGAGTAAATGCTCACATTCATCCATACACTTTAAAAGAGTCTGAAGTTTATTTATGTTTAGATGGTGAGTGGGAGGTAACATGTAATGATCAGAAAACTGTAATTGGTCCAAACGACTCCTTCTCATCTCCACGAGGGTCAACTAGAAGTTTAAAAAATATTAGTAATCAAGAAGGAAGCATTTTTATTATTCGACAAAAAAATCTCTAAATATGAAGGGGTTTGATAAAAATTTTTTAGATCTTCCAGATTATATTATAAAAATCACTTACCAAATCTGGGAAAAGAAAGATGTTGAGTCAATTAGAGATTATTATGCTGAGGGAATTCCAGTTAGATCTCCTGATGGTGTAATATATGGACCTGATGTAGTTGTAAAAGCCACTTATGCTACCTTAAATGAATTTCCAGATAGACAGTTATTAGGAGAAGATGTCATCTGGATTGGCGATGAAGAACATGGATATTTATCTTCTCACCGAATTTTGTCAAAAGCTACACATTTAAATGATGGTATCTACGGAAAGGCAACTGGAAAAACTTTAAAGTATAGAGTTATCGCAGACTGCGCTTGTAAAAACAATCAAGTTTATGATGAATGGCTTGTAAGAGATCAGGGTGCTATTGTACGTCAGTTAAATATTGATCCTAAAAAACAAGCTGCAAACTTAATTGAATTTCAAGGTGGCAAAGATAAATGCTCAATACCTTTTAACAACAGTACTTCACATGAAATTAAATACCTACAAATACCTATATCGTCAAATAATACTGGAATTAACTATGCAAATATATTAAAAGAAATTTTTTATAACAATTTCAATATCATAGATAAGTCTTATGATAGATCTGTAAATCAAGAGCAGCCAGGAGGATTTAAAGCCTTAGGTGTAGATGAAGTAAAAAACTTTTGGATCTCACTAAGATCTACTTTTCCTGACTCTATTTTTAAAATTGAGCATATAAGCTATCTGGAAGAAAAAAATGAGTATAAAAAGGCGTCTGTTAGATGGTCACTAGAGGGAAAACACTCAGGCACTGGTCTCTTCTCTAATCCCAGTAATGCAAATGTGCACATAATGGGAATATCTCAAGCTGAATTTGGTCCTAAAGGTATAAAAAATGAGTGGGTATTATTTGACGAAACTATAATTTGGAAACAAATATTACTTCAAACAGGATAAGAATTGAAACCCTTAACTAAAACAGAAAATAAAATTATCGAATACATAAGAAATTATGACACTCCAACTATTTCTAATTCTCTAGAACTGTTAGACTCTTCACTAAGATCTAAAGGACATACTCAAAAAACTATGCATTGCTTAAATCCACGATTAAAACCAATTATCGGTTTTGCTAAGACTGCTATTATCACATCGACAAAAAAGAAAAATACAAACATTATAAAAAACAGAGATAAATATTATGAATATATGTTTGATGGAAAGTTTCCAAAAATTTGTGTTATAGAAGATAAGGATAAGAGTAATACAATTGGAGCATGGTGGGGAGAATTGAATGCTTCAATACATTTAAATTTTGGTTTTAAGGGAGCTATAACTAATGGAGCTATGAGAGACCTACAAGAGATAGATAAAAAATTTCAAATACTTAGTGGTGAAATAAGGGTAGGTCATGGATACAATCAAATTCATAATATAAATTGTGAAGTAAATATTTTTAATATGAAAGTAAAGCCCAATGATCTTATACATGCAGACTTTCATGGTGCTGTGATAATAAAAAGAGAATATTTAAAAAAATTACCAAATTTAATTAAAAGAATGATAAACAAAGAAAAAATTATTTTTAATTTTTTAAAAAAGAATAAAAATTTTTCAAAAAAACAATTTGTTGAAAAATATAAAGAATTTTTAAATTCAAAATAGTATGGTATCTAAAATTCTTACTACACACGTTGGAAGTTTGCCAAGATCTAAACAATTATCGGAGTATTTATTTGCAAAAGATAAAGGTGAAAAAATTGATAATGAAAAATTTGAAAATATTTTAATTTCAAATGTTGATCAAATAGTAAAAAGACAATTAGAAGTTGGAATAGATTTTATAAGTGATGGTGAGATGAGTAAAATAAGTTATGCTACTTATATCAAAGACAGGATTGATGGTTTTTCAGGCGAGAGCGAAAGGAGAGCACCTGCAGATTTAGATGATTTTCCAGAGTACAAAGAAAAATTAGCTAATAGTGGAGGAACTCCAACTTATTCCAGACCTTGTTGCACAAAAGAACTTAAAATTAAAGATGAAAATTTATTATTGAACGATATTAATAATTTTAACAAATCATTAAAGAAATCGAACCACAAAAAAGCATTTATGAACTCAGCTTCTCCTGGTGTAATAAATGTATTTATGCCAAATAAATATTATAAAAATGAAGATGAATACCTCGATAAATTATCTATTATAATGTCAAAAGAATATGAACAAATTACAAATTCTAATATTCATGTTCAATTGGACTGTCCAGATTTAGCACTAGCAAGACATATGAATTTTAAGGATTTAACAGAGGAAGAATTTTTAAAACGAGCAGAAATGCAAATTGAATGCCTAAATAATGCTTTATCAAATGTTGATAGTGAAATGACTAGAATGCATATTTGTTGGGGCAATTATGAAGGTCCTCACACTCATGATATAGCTCTTGAAAAAATATTACCTATCATTTTAAAATCTAAAATAAAATATTTTTTAATTGAGTCATCAAATCCTCGTCATGCACATGAGTGGAAAGTTTTTGAAAAAATAAAATTACCAAAAGATAAAGTTTTGGTTCCCGGTGTAATAGACTCCACTTCAAATTTCATTGAACATCCCGAAGTAGTTGCAGAAAGATTAATAAAATATTCAACTGTTGTTCCAAAAGATCAATTAATGGCTGGTACTGATTGTGGTTTTAGTACTTTTGCTGGCTTTGGAAAAATTGATGAAAATATTTGTTATGAAAAACTTCATGCACTTGTAGAAGGTACAAAACTAGCATCAAAAGTTATCTAATTATTTAATTTTTTGTTTCTCTCAAGTAAATCAATACCAACACATTTTAAAAAATGTAAATGATCAATTAATATCCAATTTTCTGCAATTTTATCCTTATCTCTTCTATAAAGATCAACAACTCTCATTTCCCCAATCAGATCTGTGTTTTGAGTTAATCCCATGTAATTTCCCTTGGGTCTCATTTTTAAATTCGGCCAACCAAACCATCCACCAAAGTTTCCCTCAGAATTTTCAAGAACATGGCCAGAAAACTCAATAAATTCCAAATTTTCTTCAAATGGTCCAGTATGCCCCTTTAAATATCCATCATATGTATATGATGCACCAATACCTCCGGGACCCCACCATATCATATCGTCATGCCAGTCTTTTTCTAAATCTGAAACTGTTGTTCTCATTCCTTCGCCAATTAATCTGTTTGCCATTCTCATCATAAGATCCAGTGTTTTATTTCCTTCTTCATCACTTTGTTTTTCAAAGTATAAACCATCATGAGTTTTTGGTCCGGGATTGAAACCAATCATTCCAGTTGAGTCTGGCACTACAGATAATTTTAAGTGTTGCATAAATTTCAAAATATCTAAAAAAAATGCACCTTCAGTAATTTTGTTATTTTCTACTTTGTAAAACTCGCAGTACCAAAGCATTACTGTTTTTTTTGTTGGCTCGATTCCAAAAAATGGATTATTAAAACTACCAAGTAGATGTCCCATATTTACAACCCATTTTGATGAATGGTTATCAACTAAGTTTGTTCCAGCATAAAAAATATCCATCCTTCTTTGTATTGGTTTAAAAGATTTTTTAATTGGAGACCAAAGATATTTGGCAATTTTATCAGCTCCTTCAAGTTCATTAAAAGGATGTGTACATTTCATATTAAAATTTTCAGATGTATATTTAGATATTATTTCAACTAAATTATTTTCATCTGCATTATCAATTGCATTTAAAAATTTTAATACTAATAATTTTTCTGTTTGAAAATCTGGCATAAATTTATTTATAATATAAAAAATAAAATAACAATATTCATTTTATAAAAATATTATTGCTTTAAATTTTATTTAGTAGTATTTCTTGAATTGTACAATTTAAAAAATTTAATGAGAAATAAGTTAATAAAAGATATAAAACCAACTCCATTAAAAGATCATCATATGCCTAAGAACTTTAATGTATCTCTTAAAGCCTATGGCGGAGGAGGTAATACTAAATCCTTAAACCCGAAACCTAAATCTCTATCTCCTCAATCAACAAAAGGTTTTGAGAGACAATATAAAAATATTATTGATTATATTGTTAGAATTACCTACACAATTTGGGAAGAAAAAAACATAGGTTATATTTATGATACCTACAGTCCAGAATGCCGTGTTTGGGACGAACTTGGACTACAATTTGGATCTGAAAAAATAGTATCTGACACAATTCATACGATTAATGCTTTTCCTGATATTAGATTATTTGCAGATGAGGTTATATGGGCTGGAGACGATAAAACTAGTTTTCATACTTCACACAGAACTATTATTACCGGAACTAATACAGGTTATAGTAAGTTTTCAAAACCAACTGGTAAATCAGTGCGATTGTTTTGTATAGCTAACTGTGTCGCAAAGAATAATGAAATATATTATGAAAATGTTGTTTATGATACTGCAGGTTTAATTAAACAATTAGGCTTAGATCTAAATGAAATTGCAAAACAAATTGCAAAAGAGGGAAATATTGGTCCTTTTGCTCCTAATTTTAAAAATTCAAAACCAAGAAGGAATATAAAAAAATTAAAGCCAATTAGTTATGAAATTCCAGATAAAATTACAAATTTAAGAAAATTTGTACATGCTGTTTTCGATACGATTTGGAATAGAAGAAATTTTTCCGCAATAAAAAAAGTTTATTCAGTTAATATAGAATTTGAAGGATCAACAAGTCGTAAGTTTAAAGGATTACCTAAACTTAAAAATTTTATAATTTCACTAATAGCTTCTTTTCCTGACCTCGCACTTAGCATCGAAGATCTTTATTGGATGGGGAATGATAAAGAAGGTTATTTAGTATCTATACGTTGGGGAGCGATAGGAACTCACAAAGGAAATGGTATATACGGAGATCCATCAAACAAAGAATGTTATTTGTGGGGTATTACTCAATGGGAGATAAAAAATAATAAAATCATAAAAGAATGGACTGGTTTTAACGAATTAGCGATTTTAATACAAATTTTAGGAGAAAAAAAATGAATTTAGATGAGAGTAAAATTTTATTGGAAAAAATGTATGACGCTTTGAATGCTCAGGATTTAGAAGCACAACATCAATATTGGAATGATGATATGATTTGGCATGGACCTCCTGGTTTTGGTGACATACACGGTATAGAAAATTTTAAGTATAAAGTTCTCAAGCCTTTTTATGAAGCTTTTCCAGACTATCATGTAAAAAATGATATTGTTGTCGCAGAAGGTGACTGGATAAGTGCAACAGGTTTTTTAACTGGAACTCATAGTGGAATATATCTTGGAGTAGAGCCAACTGGTAAGTCCATTAAAATGCAGTTTTCAGACTTTTGGACAATAAAAAATGGTAAATTTATGGACAATTATGTGATGGTTGATAACCATGGTGTTTTTGAACAGATGGGTCTAAATTTTAAGTAATTAAAAAAAATAGCGAAGAACCACATTTAATTTTCCGCGACGATTTCTCTAACATTCTTAATTTATTTAATTTTGTATAAATAGCTTATATTAAATAAATATATTTAAATAGAAGAGGAAATAAATGAAAAAACTACTAATAGCTTTATTGTTCTCGTTTGTATCTGCTAGTGCTTTTGCTGGTAGTCACTCACCATGTGGTGTTACCAACGGTTCAATAAATATTCTAGCTAACGAATTTACTACATACAGAATTTTTATGGATGAAGTAAAAAGTTGTGCTGGACCAGATGCAGACTTTAATGTTACGCACTCTGTCGATCATAACAAATTACAAGTAGCAGCATTATCAGCTAACCCTGCAGAATTTTCTGCAAAATTAGTTACTAACGGATCAATAACACCTTTGATGAATGATGGTTTAATTCGTCCATTAGATGATCTAGTCGCAAAATATGGTGCCAACTTGAATGAAAACCAAAAAATTACTATTGATGGTAAAATTTACGCAGTTGCTTTTATGGCAAACGCTCAACATCTTTGGTACAGAGAGAGTATTCTTAACGATCTAGGTATTGATGTCCCATCTACATATGAAGAAGTAATTGCTGCTGCAGAAAAAATTAAAGCTGCTGGAGTAATGCCTAACCCATACGCAGGTGCATTTAAATCTGGATGGAATCTTGGACAAGAATTCGTAAACATGTACCTAGGTCATGGTGGAGAATTCTTTAAATCTGGCTCTGCCCAACCAAATGTTAATAATGAAAAAGGAGTGGCAGCTCTTAACGTAATCAAAAAATTAACAGAATTAAGCAATCCTGACTTTTTAACACAAGATACAAACGCTGTTAAAGAGGAATGGGAATCAGGCAATGTAGCATTGATGCATGTTTGGAATTCAGGAGCAGCTTCATTACTTGACGATGAAGGAGATCAAGCTATCAAAGCAGATACAAGATTAGCTCCTTCTCCAAGTGTGGGTGGTGGTAGTAAGCCAGCTACAACTCTTTGGTGGGACGGTATAGGTATTTCAACTAACACATCTGATGAAAATGCTGAAGCATCTTTTAGGGCTCTTGTTGGAGCTGCTTCATCATCTGAACTAGCTAATGACAACCCAAACGCCACAGTTTGGTTAATTAAAGGCTACACACCAGGTGATACAGCTGGACCGGTTGTTGATGCAGCTAATAGAGGTGCAACTCCTTATCCAAGTTTTCCTCACATGAGTTTAATGCACGGTGCATTAAGTTCTGAACTAGTGGAATTTCTTCAGGGTAATGAGTCTGCAGAAAAAGCTTTAGCAGACGTTGAAGCTGCTTATGTAGCTAAAGCTACTGAGCAAGGTTTTTTATAAACTAACACAAATAAAATTTGATAGAGTGGATCTTAATGATCCACTCTTTTTTTCTGAATAAACTTAATGCCTCATAAAACTTTCTTTTGGTTTATTTTTCCTACGGGATTAGCAATGATACTCTTCATAGGACTTCCTATAGTATCAAGTTTTTTTCAATCTCTTCATATTGAGACCCAGCAAGTTTTAATGGAAGTTGAGAACTGTGATCCCTTCGGATGCCAAACTAATGTTCGTGTTGATGTAGAGGCAACTGATAAATTAAGAGAAGAAAACCCTTTAGGGAGATTTAATGGATTTGGTACTTATTTAGATAGAAATCATTTAGCTTTTGATGAAATAGGAGAAGCATGGAATAGTTCTTCATCAATGGGTGAATTTAAAGATATAGTATTAAATCTTCCATTTTATAAAGCTTTATTATTTACTTTAACCTTTTGTTTTGCTGTCACACCACCAGTAATCTTTTTAGGTTTCATAGTAGCTTTAAGTATAAATACTTTAGCAAAAATCATTAAAGGTCTCATAGTCTTTGGAACAATTTTACCAATGATTGTTACACCTCTAATTGGTTCTCTTGTTTTGTTTTGGATGATTGACTCACAAGGTATAATTGGTGCAAGTATTCAAATTCTTTTTGATGACCCTAATCTTTCTTTAAAAGCCTCAAGTAATCTAACTTGGATTACACTTATTATTTATGGAATATGGCATAATACTCCTTTTGCATTTGTTGTATTTTACGCAGCCTTACAAACTGTACCTCAAGATCCAATTGAAGCAGCTTATATAGATGGCGCTTCGAGATTTCAAAGAGTTCGTTACATTGTAATTCCACATTTATACCCTGTTGCAACATTTATAATGTTAATTTGTTTGATGGATAATTTTAGAGTTTTTGAACCCATAATTGGGTTCTCTGCAGAAGGAGTAGCGCAGTCTCTTTCATGGATGATTTATCAAGATTTAAGAAATGAAAACAAAATGCTTTTTGGATCTGCAGGTGCCACTTCTATGTTAACTATAATTGGTATAGCAATTTTACTAACCCCTGTGCTTATAAGAACATGGAAAGAATTTAGAACTGAGAGATAAATGGATACTAGAATACATAAATATTCAAAACAGCTGATAATCATAAACAGTATTTTTATTTTATTTTGGCTGACAATTTCAATTTTTCCATTTATTTGGACTTTATGGGGATCATTCAAAGTAAAAGCAGATTTCTTTTCTAGAGCTGAATGGACTTATGCACTAAGTGGCTTCAATACTTTAATAGAAACAGGAGCAACTACTACAGTTAAAGCTTATATCGAGTCATGGACAGAAGGTGAATTTTGGAGAGCCTCTATGAATACAATAATCGTAACAGTATCTGTTGTATCCATTTCATTGTTTCTTGGAACTTTAGGTGCCTATGCTCTATCAAGATCAACCTATAAGTATACTTTTTATATTTTAATTGCTGCTCTTATATTTAGAGCAATGCCTCATATAACTTTAGTCTCAGGTTATCTATTTCCATTTTTTCAATTAAATATTTGGGGAATTTTACCAACTACAATCATTGTGCTTGTTGCAATTAATCAACCATTTACATTATGGCTTCTTTATTCATTTTTTAAAACTGTGCCAAAAGAATTAGATGAAAGTGCATTAATTGATGGTTGCTCTTACTTCCAAGCTTTTCGATATATAATTATGCCTGTTATGTGGCCAGGTGTTGTTACAGCGGGTTTATTTAGCATGATGTTAGCCTATAACGATTTTACTGTTACTGCTTTATTGTTAAATCAAGAGAACTACACAATGGTTCCAAAAATCAATGCTTACTTAGGAACAGTTGAATACGGTGGTAATTATATGTGGGCTGTCTCTAGTGTTGTTTCAGCGACGGCACCACTATTCATGATTATATGGTTTTTTCAACGTCAACTGATTAGCGGTTTAACTGCTGGCGCTGTAAAAGGTTAATATTTAATTTTAATTTTATTATTTTTATTATAATGATTATTTAAATGACTGATTACCAAATTAACAATTTAACTCCAACAATAGGTGCAGAAATTTCAGGTATAGATTTATCCAAAGATCTCAATTCACAAAACTTAGACAACATTTACAAAAATTTAATACAACACAAAGTAATTTTTTTTCGTAATCAGAACTTAAAACCAGAGGACCACATCGCATTTGCTAAGAGCTTTGGTGATATTGAACCCCCACATCCTATCTATCCACATGTGGAAAATTTCCCTGAAATTACTTTATTGGAGAACGATCCTTCTAACCCCCCTGACACAGATGAATGGCATACTGATGTAACTTTCAAAACAAAACCACCTTTCACTTCCATACTTTATAGTAAAGAAATACCACCATCGGGTGGAGATACATTATGGTGTTCACTAACAGCGATTTATGACGATCTTCCAGAAAATATTAAATCTGACTTAGAGACAAAAAGAGCAGTACATGATATGGGCGCATTTAGAAATAACTTTAGCAGCGATGATAATGAAGAATACTCAAAAAAATTAAATGCAGGTTTTGAAAAATTTGGAAATGCTGTTCATCCAATCATTAAGGTTCATCCAATATCTAAAAAAAAGTTTTTATATATTAATCCGAGCTTTACACGTCATATAATCGGTCTAGACATGACTGACTCTAATAATTTACTCTCTTACCTATTTAACTTTATGACAAAGCCACAGTATCAAGTTAGGTTTAAGTGGACTCCAAATACTTTAGCTTTATGGGATAATAGATGTACCATGCATTATGCTATTGGCGATTACCTACCACATCGTAGAGTTATGAACAGAATAACTGTTCTTAATGATAAGAGAGAAATTTTATTATAGTTAAGTTTAGATTTTATTAATAATTTTAACATTGAATATATTATGTTAATAATCTTCCTATGATTGATAAAAGGAAATTTTATATAAATGGTGATTGGGTAGATCCTGTAAATAAAAATGATTGTAATGTAATTGATCCATCTACAGAAGAACCATACGTTACTATTTCACTGGGAAGTAAAGACGATACCAATAAAGCTGTTGAAGCTGCAAAAAAATCTTTTTTAACATGGAAAAATACCTCGAAAGAAGAGCGTATTGAACTTTTAGAAAAACTTTTGAAAATTTATAGAAATCGCTCTGAAGAAATGACAAATGCAATATCAAAAGAACTTGGGGCACCTTTAGACTGGGCATCGTCCGCACAGATGGGTTCTGGTGAGTCTCATATAGAGGACTTTATTAAAAGATTAAAAGAGTTTGAATTTGAGTCAAATTTTGATGAGAACTCTGACAATTATATTGTCTATGAACCAATAGGAGTTTGCGGTTTAATAACTCCTTGGAATTGGCCAATTAATCAAATTGCTTTAAAAGTTATACCTGCCTTTGC
The DNA here is from genome assembly GCA_902526965.1 of uncultured Alphaproteobacteria bacterium. GTDB lineage: Bacteria > Pseudomonadota > Alphaproteobacteria > HIMB59 > HIMB59 > HIMB59. Next base: position 2,355 of record CABZMT010000012.1, on the reverse strand, counting down.
TACTGGGTGTACGATGATCTTAAAACCATCTGAGATGGCACCTTTATCAGGTTTATTATTTGCTGAAATGATACATGAAGCCGGTTTTCCTGCTGGTGTTTTCAATTTAGTAAATGGAGACGGTGCTGGTGTTGGATCACAAATTTCAGGTCATCCAGATATAGACATGGTTTCTTTTACTGGTTCAACTCGTGCTGGAAAACTGATTTCTAAGAATGCTGCTGATACAATTAAAAGAGTTTGTTTAGAACTTGGTGGAAAGGGCGGAAATATAATTTTTGCAGATGCATACCCAAATGCTGTTAGAGATGGTGTAAGAAATATTATGAGCAATGCTGGTCAATCGTGTGATGCCCCGACCCGTATGTTAGTTGAAAAATCTATTTATGAAAAAGCTGTTCAAGAAGCTGCAGACGAAGCTAATAAGATAGGTGTAGATTTACCTTCTAAACCAGGTGACCACATTGGACCTGTGATTAATAAATCACAATTTGATAAAATACAGTCATTAATTCTAAGTGGTATTGATGAGGGGGCAACACTCGTAGCTGGTGGAGCTGGTAGACCATCTAATTTTGAAAAAGGCTACTATGTTAAACCAACAGTATTTACGAATGTTAAAAATGAAATGAGAATAGCTAAAGAAGAAATTTTTGGTCCAGTTCTGTCTATTATTCCATTTGACTCTGAAGAAGAAGCAATCTCTATCACTAATGATACCCCTTATGGTCTTGGTAATTTTTTACAAACAGAAGATAAAGAAAGAGCTAGAAGAGTATCGAAACAACTCAGAGCTGGTGTAGTTCAAATTAATGGAAATGCTCCAGACTCAGGAACACCTTTTGGTGGATACAATCAATCTGGAAATGGTCGAGAGGGCGGAACATGGGGCCTATATGAATATTTGGAAGTTAAAGCGATAAGTGGGTGGAAGTAGATGATAGGATTTGTCATGGTTGGAACAAACGATTTAGACAGAGCTATTGATTTCTATGACACTATTCTTGAAATAATCGATTTAAAAAGAGTTGAAAAAACAGAAACATACGGGTCTTATGCCCCAAAATCAAATTCCGACGCAATAGAATTCTACGTTACTGTTCCTCACAATAAAGAAAATGCCACTGTGGGTAATGGAACTCAAATTTCTTTTTACATTGACAAAAAAGAGACTGTTGACTTGTTTCATTCAACTGCAATAAGCTTAGGCGCTAAAGATGAAGGCGCACCTGGTGAAAGATATGAGGGCGAGTATTATTCATACCTTAGAGATTTAGATGGTAACAAGATTTGTGGTTACACGTATTTCACTAAGTAGAAATATAATTAATTTCAATGTCTTACTCTAATATTGAAAATAAATTAAATTCTGGTGACATTGTACTATTAGATGGTGGAATGGGTGCAGAATTAGAAAACCTTGGAGCTTCTATGGATAAAGATCTTTGGTCGGGGAGATGCTCAATTGATGAACCTGATATTGTATACAAAGCACATCAAAACTTTATAAATTCAGGTGCTGATATCATAACTACAAACACATATGCTAGCACTCCTATTTCTATGAGAGAGTATGGTTATGAACATCACATTGAAGAATGGAACAATGCCAGTGTAAATATAGCTAAATCAGTTGCAAATAATTCTGATCGTGAAATAGCTGTAGCTGGTTCAGTATCAACATATGGTAGTTGGGATAAAATTGAACCTAAATATTTAAAACCAGGTTTTATCCAACAGATAAACATTTTATCTAATGCTGGTGTAGATTTAATTATTCTTGAAGCAATGACTTCATCAACGAGAACTATTGAGTCTTTATTAGATAGCTCTGATCAATTTGATCTACCAGTTTGGCTTTCAATATCATGTGCTTTAGATAGAAAAAGTAATAAGCTTATGCTTGGCTATCAAGAAAGTTTAAATAACTCTGAAGCTTTTTTTTATGATGATTTTGAAAGCACGATAATTAAATTTAAAGATATTCATAATGGACCTATTTTAATAGCTCACTCTGATATTAAGGTTGCTAATCAAGCAGTTATGATTGCTAAAAAAAACTACGGTGGAATTGTTGGTGTATACCCTAATAATGGTTTTTTTAAAAAACCTAATTGGAATGTTATAGAAAGTATTTCCCCAAAAGATTATTTAGAAGAAGCACAACAGTGGGTTGATAATGGTGCCCAAATAGTAGGGGGCTGTTGTGGAATTAGTCCTAACCATATCAAAGCACTATCAAATTTAAAAAATTAATTCTTATCTAAGATTGATAATTTATAAGAAGATGTATTTTCCATTAGTAAATTCGTATCTATTTTTACTCCTAATCCCTCTCTATTATCTAATTCAATA
>CABZMT010000011.1 GCA_902526965.1 uncultured Alphaproteobacteria bacterium | reverse complement strand
TAAATAAAAAAATATTTCTTGTTCATGCATTAAGTAAGAAACTATCTGAAGAATTGCAGACAGATGATATGAACAAAGTAATTACAGATTTAGATAAATGATTTTTTTTGCAACATTAACTATTTTGGGGGTCTCTGTAGCGTTATGCTTAGTTCGAGCAATCAAAGGACCAACTCCTTTTGACAGAATATTATCTATATCAAGCATCGGGACTATTATAGCGATAGGCATAAGTGTTCATGGTTTTGCATTTGAAAGGCCTGACTTTGTAGATATTTCTTTGATGTACATACTTTTGAATTTTTTAGGCACCATAGCAATACTTAGGTATTACAAAATAAAAAGAAAAAAAAGTAATGTCGTATAATTATATTGAATTGATCACCCTTATCTTATTAGTAATAGGTTGCTTCTTCATTTTATCTGGAAGTTTAGGCTTAATTAAGTTACCCGATGTATTTAGTCGAATTCATGCAGCTGGTCTAATTGATACACTAGGATCAGGTTTTATAGTCTTAGCTTTAATTATTTATTCAGGTTTTAGTTTATTAAGCCTAAAACTATTATTGATTCCTATATTTTTAATATTTACCAGCCCTGTAACAGGACATGCCATAGCTTTATTCGCTCATGAGTCAGGGTATAAGCCAAAAGGAAAAAATAAAAAATGAACTTTTTATTAATTAATTTTTTCTTAATTTCCCTGTTACTGGTAACAACTTTTTTTATTTTTAAAACTACATCATTAATAAGCGTGGTAGCTCTAACCGGAGCATTTACTTTGCTTTGTTCCGCTATTTACGTAAACTTAGATGCTGTTGATGTCGCATTTACAGAAGCTGCTGTGGGATCTGGTATATCAACTATTTTAATGGTAATGGCTGCTGCAAAATTACCTGAGGGGAAAAAAAATAAATTAATTAATTTATTTCCAAGTATTATCCTCGCAGTATCGATATCACTAATATTGATTATCATAATTGCTAATCTCCCATTACTAGGAGATCCAAATGCTCCAATACATCTTCATGTAGTTCCAGAGTACCTTAAGGAAAGCAAAGACTTTTTTCACATACCAAATGTTGTAACAAATATTTTAGCTAGCTATAGGGGTTTTGATACTCTTGGAGAAACCATTGTTATATTTACTGCAGGCATAGGTGTTATAGCCTTGTTAACTAGCAATACTCTTAATCGAAAAACAAATTTCAAAAAAAATAATAAAAAAAATGAGAGATAAAATTTCATCTAGTCCAGTATTAAGTGTCGTGAGTAAAATTCTTTTTGCTCCAATTATTATATTTGGACTTTACGTACAATTTCATGGTGACTATGGACCAGGAGGAGGATTTCAGGCAGGAGTAATAGTGGCAGCTGCTTTTATTTTATATTCGATGATATTTGGGCTTTCAAAAGGTGAAACTTTAGTTCCGATAATGATTAATCGATATTTAATGTGTGTTGGTGTTTTGTTATATGCAGGCGTTGGAATAGTTTCAATTCTTCTTGATGGAATGTACTTAGATTATAATGTCCTATCATCAGACCCTTCAACTGGTCAACACATAGGCATTATATTAGTTGAACTGGGAGTAGGTATAACTGTTGCAACAGTAATGATTGCATTGTATCACTCCTTTGCTTCTTTTGAGGAGATTAATGACTAACTTTATTTATTTTTGGAACCATTTCGCCTTTATATTACTGATGGTTGGCGGTTTATTTATAATTATCACGAGCCAAAACTATCTAAAAAAGGTAGTTGGCTTAGCAATTTTTCAAACTGCAGTCTTTGTATTTTTTGTATCACTTGCAAAAGTTTTAGATGGAACAGCTCCTATTTTAACAAAAATAGCTAATGCTTATTCAAATCCATTACCACATGTCTTAATACTGACTGCTATTGTGGTCGGTGTTGCAACTTCAGCACTAGGATTAGCCTTAGTACTACAAATCTACAGGAACTACGAAACAATTGAAGAAAAAGAAATACAGTCTTTGGAGTTAAAGTCAGATAAATAAATGTTTAATTTATTTTTAGATGATGCTGCTGCATTGGTAGTAGTTTTACCTCTACTAATTTCAGCAATTATTGCTTTCATGCCATCAAAAATATGGCCCTGGATTATCTCACTTGTCACTTTAGTTTTACATTTGGTTCTATCTTTAAACCTTCTAAAAGAAATTTCTATTTCAGGTTTAATAATATACGAGTTTGGAAATTGGGAACCACCATGGGGGATTTCTTTCAAAATAGATGGAGTCAACATTGGGCTTCAATTGTTGTTTTCAATTTTTGCTTTGATATCAACATTTTATTCTAGAAAAATATTTTTAAGCGAAATTGACTCTAGGGACTCCGGAAAAGCTTACTCTTTGTGGTTGTTGGCAATTGGAAGTTTAAACGGGATTATTTTAACAAATGATATTTTTAATTTATTTGTTTTTTTAGAAATATCTGCTTTAGCTTCTATCTCCTTAATTGCATTGGGTGCAGGTCAAAATAGAAAAGCGTTATTAGCGGCATTTAATTATCTAATTATCGGAGCTATCGGTGCTACATTTTATGTAATTGGAGTAGGTTTTGCTTATGCAATGACAGGAACATTAAATATGAATGATCTAGTCATTCAGCTGGCTCAATATTCTAATGGCCAGTTAGCTATCTTTGCCGGAATGTCATTTATGCTTATTGGACTTATGGTAAAAGCTGCAATTTTTCCTGTCCATATTTGGTTACCACCTGCATATAGTTACGCTCCCTCAGCTGTTTCAACTCTTTTGGCTGCATTAGCTACAAAAACAATTCTCTATTTTTTTGTGAGACTTTTGTACGAGGTATTCATAATATATCCAAGTTACTTAAGCTTATTTTTAGATTTTGTTTTATATCCTTTATCTTTACTCGCTATATTTATCGGAACTTTGATAGCTATATATCAAGATGATATAAAAAAACTTTTGGCATTTTCATCAATTGCTCAGATAGGTTATATAACTCTGGCTTTAAGTCTTAAAGACCATAGTGGTATTACTTCAGGTTTTATTCATATATTTAACCATGCTTTAATTAAAGGTGGTTTGTTTATGACTGTTGGTTACTTTGCTATTCTTCAAAAGGATAGGGTGACCCTTTCTAGTTTAAAAGGTTTTGGTTACAAATACCCAATAACTTCATTTGCTTTATTAATTTGTGGACTATCTTTAATTGGATTGCCTTTAACTAATGGCTTTATTTCAAAATTGTATTTATTTCAAGCTCTTTACACAAACCAGATGTATTTTTCAATCGCTTTGGTAGCGGTAAGTTCAGCATTAGCTGTTGCATATTTTTGGAAAATAGTGGAACAGATGTGGTTTTCTGAAATTAAATTTAAATCAGAAAAAGAGGATGCTTATATTTATTTACCAATATTGATAATTACAGTCTCTATAATTGTTTTTGGAATATATTCATCACCAATAATAGAATTTTCTAACTTGTCTGCAGACTATCTAATATCAGGTTATCAAAATTGAGTAATTCTTTTTTAATCATACTGGGTATTATTACCCCATTATTCGCAGCATTATTTTCTTATGTCTGTAGATATAATAATAATTTAAGAGACTCTTTTGGTATAATAGGTGGTCTATTTACCTTTTTAGTTAGTTTAAAAATTTTTCATGGAATACAAAATAATGAAATATTTCAAATAACTTTTTTTACACTTTTTGATGGAGTTGATTTTACTTTTAAAGTTACTGCTCTTGGATCTATTTTTAGTTTAGTAGCCTCATCTCTTTGGATACTGGCTTCTATTTATACTATAGGTTATATGAGAGGAGCTGGTGAAAAAAATCAAACAAGATTTGTAATTTTTTATTCAATTGCAATCCATGCTGCACTGGCTATAGCCTGGTCTGGAAATCTTCTAGTCTTATTTATTTTTTATGAAATACTAACATTTTCAACTTTCCCTTTAGTTGGACATAAACAAAATGCTGAGTCACAATCTGCAGGACGACTTTATTTATCAATTTTAGTCGGCACTTCTTTAATATTTTTCTTACCAGCTATATTTTGGATTTGGCTTGAAACAGGGACTCTGGACTTTCAAGATGGAGGAATATTAATAAATCGGTTTCCAGCAGAGTACCTTTCACTTCTAATAGCCATGCTTGTATTTGGAATTGGTAAAGCAGCGATTATGCCAATTCATCGATGGTTACCGGCAGCAATGGTTGCACCAACTCCAGTTTCAGCTCTACTTCATGCTGTAGCTGTTGTAAAAGCTGGTGTTTTTAGCTTTCTTGTAGTTATTGTTTATATAGTAGGTCCTGAATTCTTGCTTCAAACAAAAAGCTCAGATTGGTTAGTTTGGTTGGCATGTTTTACAATTATGGCATCCAGTATCATTGCAATTACAAAAGATGATTTAAAAGCTAGATTGGCATATTCTACTATTAGTCAACTTTCTTATATAATTCTTGGAGCTGCTTTGGCTTCATCACTAGCGTTAAAAGGAGCTTCCTTTCATATAATTACTCATGCTTTGGGTAAGATAACTTTGTTTTTTTGTGCTGGTGCTATTTATGTAACAGCCCACATTAAAAAAGTAAGTGAACTAAAAGGTATGGGTTTTAAATTACCATTGATATTTTTTGCTTACACTTTAGGAGCTCTATCAATTATCGGGGTTCCTCCATTTATAGGTTCATGGAGCAAATTTTATTTAATAATGGGTTCTATTGAGAGAGAATTTATTGTTGTTGCTATAATTTTAGGCATATCCTCACTTTTGAATATTTATTATTTATTACAACCAGTTGTAATAGGATTTACTCAAACTTCTAGAAGAGAAGTAAAATTAGCTAAAGCTCCTTTAACTGTTTGGCCACCAGTAATTACCGGATTGAGTTGTTTAATATTCTTTTTTTATGCAAACTATTTCTTAAATAATGTAAGTGGAGTAATAGTGATTTAAATGAAAAAGAATAATTTAACAAGTATGGGTAAAAGTTTTACAAAGTACATACTTATTATTGGGGCACTCTTAATTCTTTTAGATTTTACATTCCATAGACATGAATATTTTTCATTTGCCGAGATTTATGGTTTTCCAGCTTTTTTTGGATTTGTAAGCTTTGTTTTTATCGTTCTGTTAGGAAAGTGGTTAAGAAAATTCTTAATGAGAAAGGAGGACTATTATGATCAGTAACATTATCCCAGGCTTATTAATGATACTCACTTCATTCTTACTACCAACAATACCACAATATTTTAGACAACCTGCAATGTTACTTTCGGTTGGTTTGTCAGCTTTATCATTATTCAATGGTTATGGAACTTTTTTAGAGTGGGACGTACTTGGATTAAATTTAATATTATATCAATCAGATAGCTTAACTTTTCCATTTTCTATTATTTTTCATATTGCAGCTGTTCTAGTCATTATCTTTAGCTGGCATAGTAAAAACTTAATGGAGCATATGGCGACAATCGCTTATGCTGGTTCAGCGATAGGTGCACTTCATGCTGGTGACTTCTTTAGTTTATTTATATGGTGGGAAGCCACGGCTCTAACTTCAGTTTTTATAGTATTTGCAGGAAATACTAAAGCAGCAAGAGACGCAGCCATGAGATATTTGATCATTCAAGTCTCCTCAGGTGTATTGCTTTTAATTGGAGCATGTTTGTTGTTGTATCAAACTGGAAATCACAATTTAACTGTTTTAGATCTGACTACAGATTTTGGAATTTTTATATTTATTGCTTTTGGAATTAAAGCTGCCTTTCCCTTTTTAAATGGCTGGTTACAAGACTCATATCCTGAGTCTTCTGTTACGGGTACAGTGGCGTTATCAGCATTTACAACAAAACTAGCTATTTATGCATTAGCCAGAACGTTCCCAGGCACAGACTCATTGATTTGGATTGGAGCTATTATGACTGCGTTCCCTGTCTTTTTTGCTGTAATTGAAAATGATTTAAGAAGGGTTTTATCTTTTAGTCTAAATAATCAATTAGGTTTTATGGTTGTTGGTATTGGTATCGGAACGGAGCTATCACTTAATGGAACAGTTGCTCATGCATTTGTTCATATTATATATAAGGCCTTACTTTTTATGAGCATGGGAGCTGTTTTATACAGAGCAGGAACCACAAAAGCTTCAGAATTAGGTGGTCTATATAAATACATGCCCTTTACTACAATCTTTTGCATCATAGGTGCCATGTCTATTTCCGCCTTTCCATTGTTTAGTGGTTTTGTAGCGAAGTCTTTAATCATGTCCTCTTTAGGAGGTATGGGTATGGTTTTAATTTATTTTGTATTATTTTTTGCATCTGCAGGTGTGTTAGAGCACTCGGGAATAAAGATACCTTATTTTGCATTTTTTGCGCATGAGAGAAAATCAAAAGTGAAAGAAGCACCCATTAATATGCTTATAGCGATGGGCATTGCAGCTTTTTTATGCATTGGAATTGGAGTCTTTCCTAAATACTTATATCAGATACTTCCATACACAGTTGAGTACCAACCATATACGATAGACCATGTTATAAGTCAGCTTCAACTTTTAGTTTTTGCTATTATTGCGTTTCTATTCCTCGTTAAATTTAAACTTTATCCCTCAGAGATTAAATCTACCGTATTAAACTCTGATTGGTTTTATAGAAAAATGCTCCCCGGTATAGGAAAACCACTATTTAAAAAAATAGGTCTGTTAACAGAATTTATTTATGAAAATTTAAGGTTTTTTTTCAGATTGATATTAAATAAATCTCATAAATTTAGTAATTCATCGTATATAAAAGTTACAACACCTAGTTTTGCAGCAACAATTCTCATATCAATATTATTTATAATGCTGCTAATTGTATTGTTATAATTATTTTTTTATTTTTGAGGACTCAAGCTTGATAGCCTCTTGGATAAAGATTTGCCATATCCTCACTATAATTTCAGGATCAATTTTATTTCTTTTTGCCTTTGATTGAACAGATTTCAAAATATGAGTAATTCGTTCGTGGTCAATTATTTCATCTTTACTCTTTTTTAATTTAGTAACTTTATGAATTTCTTTAAATCTATCTCCAATTAATTCAATAATTTTATTATCAATATTATCAATATCTTTCCTTACTTTTTTAAGATCATCTATATTATTTTTTTTAGTCATTTTTGATTATTACTGTAAATTAAATTTATATGAATTTTAAAAATACTAAACATAAAGTTGCTGTATTCTGTGGTTCAATGTATGGATCAAATAAAAAATTTAAAGAATTAGCTGTTACAGTAACTAAATACTTGGCCCAAAATAATTATGATATTGTTTATGGAGGCGGGGATAATGGATTGATGGGCGTTGTAGCTAACACAGCTTTAAAATATAATTCTGATGTAACTGGTATTATCCCTTCTTTCCTTGATAAACGTGAAAAAATCCACTCTAAAATTAATAAAATTTATGTGACTAAAACAATGGAACAAAGAAAAAAAAAGTTTCTACAAATATCAGACAGCTTTATAGCCTTACCTGGAGGAGGAGGTACAATTGAGGAAATAAGCTTAGTTGTAAGTGCTCTTCAATTAGGAGTAATCAAGAACAAAAAATGTTTAATATTTAATTATGAAAATTATTGGAATGACATAATCAATCAATATAAAAAAGTTGTGAATGCTAAGTTTGCATACAAAAATTTTAAAGATTTATTTTTAGTGTGTAATAACCTTAGTGAATTTAAAGAGATCTTTTAATTATGTTTCAAATAATTTAACCAATTTCTCAACTCTCTATTCCGGATATTATCATTTAATAAAGATTGACTATAGCTATTAACATTCGGTTTTTTGTAATCCTCGATTAGATTAGTAATTTGATTTTTAGTGAATATTTTTTCTTTGAGTAAAATACTCTTTCTAGCATTAAGAATTTTGCCAGTATATTTAAAATTAAATTCAGGATGATATTGGGTACCCCAAAAATTTTTAGTTACAAGAGACTGAATCGAAAAATGATTATCAGAGAGAATTTTTGAATTGTTTGGTTTTTGAGAAATATGGTCTACATGAGAGGCAAAAGCATCAAACACTGCTGGTTTATTAGTATACATTGGGTGTATCTTACCAAACTTGTTAATGCTAATATTATAGGCTATTCCAATCTCCCTTCCTTTGGGATTTTTTTTAACTGCTCCACTATTTGTAACTGTATAAAGTTGCATTCCCCAACAACTTCCAAACATATTTATTTTTAATTCTGACATTTTTTTCATTAAAGAAATTTGATTTTTAATTTCTCGAGTATTGTCATAAATATTAAGGCTAGAACCAGTCCATACTACTCCTCTAAATGACTTTATGAAGTTTTCTTCGTATATCTTATTTAAGTCCATTGATGGATAAATAAATGTAGTTTTTATATTTGGATTTATGCTTTTTAATTGATCTCTATAAAATTCACAGATTGGTTGTAATTTATATTTTGCTAGCTTACCCCATCCGTTTTTATCGTATCCATTAACTATTAGTAAATTCATTCATATTTAATATATTTAGATTATCTAGATGTCAGCATTTATATACAAATCAATTTCTGTTCTGTTTTTTGTTCTAATGAGTGTGTGTATCAAAGCTACTGGAGATAATTTACCACTTTTTGAAGTAGTTTTTTTTAGAAGTTTTTTTGCTCTTATTCCACTGTTTTTAGTTATTTTTTATTTTAATTTAAAAATCACTTCTATAAATAACTACAAACTTCACTTTTTTAGAGGCTTAGTAGGCATCGCTGCCATGTCATTATTCTTTATATCCTTAAGGTATGTACCATTAATTGAAATGCAAACTATTAGCTACTCCTCAGTTTTTTTTATATCAATATTATCAATTTTTTTCTTAGGAGAAAAAATTGGTTATAGAAGAGTAATTGCAATTATTGTGGGTTTTATAGGTGTAGTTATTATTTTAAAACCAGATGTTAATTTATTTAGCAATTATTCTGTTTTACCTCTTTTAGCTAGCATTTTTCTATCAATGGCTGTCATAACTTTAAAAAAAATTCTATTAACCAATAATAATATATTGAGTGTTTGGACTTTTACACTTTTTGCCACTTTATTCAGTTTATTCTTTTTTAATGATGATTGGATTTGGCCTAATAATTTTGATTTGGTCCTTTTAATTGCATCCGGAATTTTAGGTTTTGCGGCACAGCTTTGTCTCTCAAAATCTTTTCAACTAGCAGATGCTTCTGTATTAGCACCTCTAGATTTTACATCTGTAATATGGGCTTTTTTAATTGGATATATTATCTTTGGAGAATTTCTTTCAAGAGAAGTATTGTTAGGGGGCCCATTAATATTATTATCTGTGGGATATATTTTTTATCGTGAGACAGTTCTTCGTAAAAAAATTGTTTTAGGCAGTAACAAACAATTCTAATTAAAGTTTAGACAGAGCATTTTTTTTTTGATACTAAAAATATATGGATTATCTACATACAATGGTTCGTGTCAGTGACATTGATCAGTCAATTGATTTTTATTGTAATAAATTAGGCTTGGTAGAATTTTCTAGAAAAGAAAGTGAGAAGGGACGTTTTACTTTAATTTTTCTTTGTGCTCCTGGCGATAAAAATACAGCTGAAAGTGAAAAAAAACCTCTTTTGGAATTAACATATAATTGGGACAAGGAAGAGTACCAAGGTGGTCGAAATTTTGGACATCTTGCTTTTAGAGTAGATAATATTTATCAAGTTTGTGAAAATCTTATTAAAAATAATGTAGTAATAAATAGACCTCCAAGGGATGGTTATATGGCGTTTATTAAATCACCAGACGGTATTTCCATTGAGTTACTTCAAAAGGGTGAGAGTCTTGAAATCAAAGAGCCTTGGTCAAGTATGGAAAATAATGGTTCTTGGTAAATTATATCTCAGAGAGTTTTTTTTCTATATCTTCTCTAGTTAAACTACCATTATTTTGAGATATCACCTCTAAAGCCTTACGAATGATATCTTCATCCCCAGGCTCCTCAAGATCAGATAATATTATCTCTCTGAGTAATTCTGAATTATCAGATTGTCCAATATCATCAAGAATGAATTGAGCAAAAACTTTATTTCTAGAATTTCTCTTTTCAAATTCAGTTTGCTCTTTTTGACTTTGTTCTGCTTCAAAAGCCTTTTGTCTATCTTTAAATTTATCCATGGTTAATTATTTCATAGTTGGCATGTTGAGTGAAGCCCCTGCGACATCATCTGGCCATCTTGATGTTATAGTCTTTCTTTTGGTATAAAAGTTAATTCCTTCTTCTCCATGCATTCCATGACCACCGAATATTGAGCCTTTCCAGCCACCAAAAGTATAAAATGACATAGGCACTGGTATAGGAATATTGATACCAACCATCCCAATTTGGACATTCTTCATAAAATTTCTTGCGAATGCCCCATTAGATGTATAAATGGAAGTTCCATTACCAAATTCATGCTTATTAATTAAGTTCAAAGCACCTTCAAAGTTGTTCATATTCAACACAGATAAAACAGGTCCAAAAATTTCCTCTTTGTAAATGGACATGTCTTCACTAACGTCATTAAATATTGTAGGACCAACAAAATTACCATTTTCATAACCTTGTAGACTAATCCCTCTACCATCTAGTTCTAATTTTGCACCTTCTTCAACTCCTTTTTCAATATATGACAGAACTTTTTGTTTGTGTTCTTTTGTAATGAGTGGTCCCATTTCACTTTGTGGGTCTAAAGACTCACCAACTTTTATTTTGCTAGCTTTCTCTTTTAATAAATCCATAAATGGTTTTTGGATTTTACCAATAGGCATAGCCACTGAAGTTGCCATGCAACGTTCACCCGCAGATCCAAAAGCAGCTCCAATTAATCCATTTACTGCATCCTCTAAATTTGCATCTTCCATTATTACCATATGGTTTTTTGCACCACCAAGAGCTTGAACTCTCTTATTTGTTTTTGAACACTCGGTGTAAATATACTTAGCGACAGGTGTTGACCCAACAAAACTTACAGAAGAAATATCTTCGCATTGAAGAATTAGATCTACGACATTTTTATCACCATTTACTACTGTAAGAATATTATCAGGAAGACCTGCCTCGCTCATTAATTCAGCAAGTTTCAAAGAGCATTGAGGAACTTTTTCAGAGGGTTTAAGCATAAAGGCATTTCCACATGCAATTGATAATGGAAACATCCACATTGGAACCATAGCTGGAAAATTAAAAGGTGTTATTCCTGCACATATTCCTAAAGGTTGTTTAATATCAAACAAATCTACATTTGTACCAACGTTAATTGAATGATTTCCTTTCAACAAATGTGGTATACCGCATGCAAAGTCAACTACTTCAAGACCTCTTTGTAATGATCCTTTTGCATCAGAAAATACTTTACCATGTTCTTCAGAAATGATTTTTGCAATCAAATCAAAATTTTTTTCAATTAAAACTTTAAACTTAAATAAAATATCACTTCTTTTTGTAATAGGTGTATTGGCCCATAATGATTGAGCTGATTTCATTTTACCAATTATTTTTTCAAACTCATTTCTAGTAGTTTTTGGAACATGTGCATATTCCTCACCTGTACTAGGGTTATATAATTTTATAAACTCTTTTGAGTCACTAGATAATCCTTTAGAGTCAAAGAAATTTTCAATTATTTTCATGTGATGTTTTTATTATTAAATTTGTTTTTAGTAAAGATAATTGATTTATTTTAGCTCTTTTGGTATGGTTAAGTCTTTAAGGGGTGCTGAAAGGCTGAGAAAGGTAATACTTAACCCTCGAACCTGATCCAGGTAATTCTGGCGTAGGAAGTTTCCCTTAAATACTTTTAACAATTAGTACAAATTAAATGGAAATTCTTTTTTTAATATTATTAGGTTTTATTTTTACTGCGTCATTCATATTTTTAAAAAAAAATGAATTATCAGATGATAAATTTGTTATTAAAAATAAATATAACATATTTTTCTCAACTTCTTCTTTTGTGTCATCAGCATTAGGTTTTTGGATAATTTTTTCACCAGCAGCAGCAGCTACTTGGGGCGGAATGGGCAATGTCATTGGTTACGCTCTAGGAGCTGCAATGCCTTTAATTTTATTTATATTTATTGGAAGATACGTAAGAAAAGTATTTACAAATTCGTCAGGCTTTCATGATTGTATTGAAAATAGATTTGGTAAAAGTCTATCACACTTTGTCATAATAGTTTCGTTAATTTATATGACAGTGTTTTTAATAGCTGAGATTACAGCAATCTCAAAGTTCTTTAATTTTTTAAATGGTACCTCATATTGGATCTCTTCAATGATAATTATATTAATAGCTTTATCATATGTTCTAATTGGCGGACTATCAGCAACAATTTTCACAGATCTAATTCAATTTATTTTCATTATAGGAATTTGTCTCTTTTTAGTTTTTAAAATTCCATTTCAAGAGTTTTCGGACAATACTTCTTTTATGATCGAAAATGCACATTTATTCGACTTTAATAATCAATTTTTATGGATAACAGGTTTAACTTTTTTAATAGCGGTTACATTTACTAATCTTTTTCACCATGGTAATTGGCAAAGAATTTATGCTGCTAAAGATGATAACACTCTTAGTTTAAGCTTAATTATATCTACTTTAATTATATTTATAGTTGTCTATTTCATTGGATATTCTGGATTGGTATCAATTTCACTTTACTCCATGGACGATCCTGACTTAACTTTTGTAAAACTTTTTGGGCTACTGGAAACCTCGTTTATAAAATATATATTTGTAATATTGGCTGCTTCACTAGTATTGAGCAGTATTGATACTTTAATAAATGCAATAAATTCTCAGATTGTCTCGCTCAGCAAGAGTTATTCTTTTAAATCTTCCTTAAACATATACTTTATTTTAGTTTTTTTAGTGGCAGTTTTTATACTATCTTCACAAGGTTATAATGTCTTATACGTATTTCTGATTGCTGATTTAATTTGTTGTTGTTTGGTTTTACCTTTTTTGTTGGGTTTGTTTGGTTTTAATGTCTCTATCAAACAAATTTACATAATATCGTTTTTGAGTTTACTACTGGGAGTATTAATATTTCCTGATCCCTCATTCAGTAAAAATATAATGAGTGATCTTCTAAATATTAATTTAACATTTATCAATAACTATAAATTATTTTCATCATTTTTAGTGCCAATTTTATTTTCGACAATATTGACACTATTGATGAAAAAGAAAGGAGTATGATGGAACATATTTATAATGATTTAAAAAAACTAAGGGAAAAAGGAGCGCTCGTGCATTGTATAACTAATTACGTTGCAATGAACATTAATGCGAACACACTCTTATCAATTGGAGCATCTCCGCTGATGTCTCATGCTAGAAGTGAACTTGGAGAAATAGCTGCCATTTCTTCATGTTTAGTTAATAATATTGGAACGCTTGATGACGATTGGAGACCTAGCTTTTTAGAGGCTTCTAAATTCTATGTTAAACAAGAAAAACCAATCATATTAGACCCTGTTGGCTCAGGTGCGAGTAAATTAAGAACCCAAACTTGCCTTGACATAATTAATGGTTCCAAAAAATTAATCATCAGAGGGAATGCGTCTGAAATTCAATCACTAGTTGATCAAAATAAAATTTCTTCAAAGGGCGTAGATTCTTCAATTGAAAGCCACGCTGCTATTGAGTCTGGTAAAATTTTATCTAAAGAGAATGATTGTGTAGTATTTATAAGTGGTGGAGATGATTTTATTATTCACGATGATAAAATTACAAAAATATCTAACGGATCAAGTATAATGACAAAAGTTACAGCTATTGGCTGTTCATTATCATGTATTGTTGGAGCATTTGCCGCTGTTGGAGAAAGTTTATATAAATCAGCCATAAGTTCTGCAGCTATTTTTTCAATTGCAGGAGAACTCGCAGCATCAAAATCTGAGGGCCCAGGTGATTTTCAAGTAAATTTCTTAAACAAATTAAATAATATTACTGAAAAAGAGATTTTAGATAATTTAAAAATTAGCAGTGTTTAAATTTTGTTTTGTTACTGATGATAAACTTACTCCCCTAAGTAAATTAGACAATTATTTAAAAATAATATTTGAAAGCAAGGTTGATTGTATTCAACTAAGATTTAAGAATTTAAAAACAATTGATTTATATAATTTAGGAAAGGATTTAAAAAAGGATTGCGTAAGATTTAAAAAAACTCTTATTGTCAATGATCGTGTGGACATTGCAAAATCGATAAATGCTCATGGAGCACATGTTGGAATGGATGACTTACCTTATAATCAAGCCAGGAAAATATTAGGGAAAAAATCAATAATTGGAGTTTCAGCAAGTAATAAAATTGAATTTGCAAAGGTAAAAAAGTTAAAGGATGTCAATTACATAGGTGTTTCTGCTTTCTCATCGAATACAAAACAAGAAATGAAAAATTATTTTGGTCTAGGTGGTCTCAAAAATTGTGCCAAAGCAACAAAAATTCCATTAATAGCAATAGGCGGCATTAAAGTTAATGATGTTAATAATATACTAAAACTAAAAATACATGGTGTCGCAATGATATCCTCTTTATTAAAAGGAAATATTAAAGATAATTGCTCTAAAGTAAGTAAGATCATAAAAAGTTATGAAAAAATATAAAACTGTATTAACTATTGCAGGTTCTGACTCGTCAGGTGGTGCTGGAATCCAAGCAGATATAAAAACTATATCATATTTTAAATGTTATGCGATGTCAGTAATCACTGCTCTAACAGCACAAAATACTCGAGAAGTAAAAAGTATTTTTAATACAACTCCCAAATTTATCAAAGAACAACTCAATACTACTTGTAACGATATAAAACCTGACTCAATCAAGATTGGAATGCTAAGTGATAAAAAAATTATTCAAGAGATATCAAAATTTATAGAAAATTCTAAAATTTCAAATGTTATATTAGATCCTGTGATGGTATCAACCTCAGGTTTTTTATTAATAAAAAAAAGTGCTATTTCTAGTTTGGTAAAAAATTTAATAACCAAGTCATTGATAATTACACCTAATTTAAAAGAAGCTGAACTTCTTACAAATACTAAAATTAAAACAAAAAATGATATGATTAAAGCTATAGAAATACTTCAAAATATAGGTGCAAAAAATATTTTGATTAAAGGTCTTATTAAAGAGAAAAAAATCTATGATTGTTTATTCTTACAGAAAAACAAGGAGATACATTTTTTTATGTCTAATATCATTAATAGCAAAAATACCCATGGAACAGGCTGCACATTATCATCGGCTATCGCTTCTAATATTGCCTTAGGAAATGATATTTTAAAGTCTGTAAAGATTTCAAGAAACTATATTAAAAAAGCCATATATAAGGGCAGTTTTTATAAAATTGGTAAAGGAAGTGGTCCAGTCTATCATTTTTAACTTTTAATTTACTCAAATTGCTTTAAAAGATTTATCAATATTTAGGCTTATTATTTGAATATCATTTAAAAAAATCTCATTAAAATTTTAAACGACATTTGGGTATACTAAATATTTATTACTTAAGAAAGGACTATAAATGACTACTGGAACAGTGAAATGGTTTAACCCAAAAAAAGGATATGGGTTTATTGCCCCTGATGGAGAGGATAAAGATATCTTTGTTCATATCACAGCTGTTCAACAAGCAGGATTAGACCGCCTCGATGAAGGCGACAAAGTCGAATTTGAAATTGTTGAAGACAAAGGCAAATCCAAAGCAGATCAGTTGAAAAAAGTTTAATTGATATTGCGAACACTTTTTATTTTATCGTAGGCTTGATTTATCTCGGATAGTCTGTCTTCAGATTTAATGATTAATTCTTGAGGGACACCCTGTGCACTCAATTGGTCAGGGTGTAACTCTTTACTTAGCTCAATCCATTTCTTTCTAATCTCGCCGTCTGTTGCCTCTTTACTAATTCCAAGTACTTTGTATGGATTTATTTGTTTGTCCAGCCACAATGTTTTAATGCTCTCATATTGGGTTTTAGTTAGGCCAAAGTAATTAGCACAATTCTCTATATAATTTATTTCAGGATCACTTATCTCCCCATCTGCCTCTGCTATATAAAATAAAAGATTGATGACTTGTTCAAGTACTTGTGGTTGTGCTCTAAATAACATCCCAAGTTGTTTCGCGTATTGATGAAAATCATCTGAAGTTTTTTTTGCTTCATTAAAAATTTTACCAACATCGCTTTGAAAGTCAGGAGGTATTTTAAATTTTTCTCTAAATGCTTTAACCTCATCTGAGGTAACTTGGCCATCTGCCTTAGCTAATTTTGCCGCTAATATTATAATTCCAATTGTAATAATTTCTTGAGGGGACTGTATACCTATGCTTTCATTGGTATTTTGTCTTCTTATTTTATCTACACTATGTCCTGCAATAACACCTAGTAATGCCCCAATTGGACCACCTAAAGCAAATCCAAATGTACCAGCAAGTAATTTCCCCCAAACACTCATCTAATGAAATTTAATATACTCTTATTACTTTCAAATTATTTTAACCACTGATTAACTTTATTATGGTCTTTAAGTGTGGCTTCATTGCCATGTGCAAAATGTTTGCTCATGTCAGGGTAATACTTAAAAGAAATTGGTTTTCTCCCCATAGCTACTGCCATTTCTCTCACATGATGAGGGTCTGCTCCACAACAAATACCAATAAAGTTTATATTTAACTCCATACAGTTTTTCGTAAATTCGGCCATTTCAAATCTATTACATGTAAGTCCATCTAAAGCTATATGAGAGACGTTCCCATCAATACAGCCACAATTTGGATCTTTGATATACATATGCGTAGGGTACTCTTCATTAGTTCTGTAGGGAACAGGCAATGCTGCAACATGACAAGATACTTGTTTTCTAATATTAGGAAGTAATTTCATCATCATATCTGGTCCTCTGTAACAATTAAGTCCAACAACATCAGCTCCATGATCCTCTAGAATTTTACAAGCTTCAGCTGCTGTATGACCATCTCTGGTTTTATCTCCTTTGTGTATCGCCAAATTCACAACTGCAATTAAACCAGCATTCTTTATTTCTTTAAGAGCAATTTTAGCCTCCTCAGTCCAACTAATCGTCTCCGCGATAATAAAATCAACATTATCTTCTTTAGCCCAAGCAATTTGTTCAGCAAACATTTTTTGACAG
Organism: uncultured Alphaproteobacteria bacterium; assembly: GCA_902526965.1. Lineage (GTDB taxonomy): Bacteria > Pseudomonadota > Alphaproteobacteria > HIMB59 > HIMB59 > HIMB59. The sequence continues at coordinate 10,361 of CABZMT010000011.1, read as the reverse complement.
TCAATATCGGATTGTTTATTGTTTGGGTCATAAATATTTGTGTTAGCAACATTTCCTGCAATCATTAAGTCTAAATCGGGAAATTCATTTGCAGCATCTCTGGCAATTTTCAAAGCATTTTTTTGAAGAGGTTCTAGTAATTCCTCTTTGCCTATTAGCCGAAGTTTTTCACGATGGCCGTAGTATGTAAAAGCTTGGACAACATCACTACCAGAACGAATAAACTCTCGGTGAAGCTGAGTGACTACCTCTGGATGCTCAAGAACAACCTCAGGTACATAAGAACCTGCTTGAAGATAACCCCTTCTTTCCATAGCAAAAAGATATCCCTCAGCACATAAAATAGGCCCTTTGTTTAATCTCTCTATAAGGTCCATTTCAATTCCCCCAATTAAATTTTTATGATAATTATTATTACTTTCATAAGTGATTTCTATTGAAAAATTAAGTTCAAAATATGAATTATGTAGATAAAATTAAGAAATTACCTATCTGGAAAGGTAATATCTCTTTAAATCCCCTAGAAGGAGGAATTACAAATCATAATTATTTAGTCAAAGATGGTACATCAAAATATGTAGTAAGAATGGGAGAGGATATTCCTGAGCATTTAGTTTACAGATCTAATGAATTAAACGTAAGTAAAGCGGCTCATGCTATTGGAGTGTCCCCCAAATTGATACACTTTGAGCTGGGTGTGATGGTTTTTGATTATATCCAATGTAAAACTCTTAATCCTGAAACTGTTAAGATAAAACTTGATAAAATTATGCCCATCATTAAAAAAATTCATTTTGAAATGCCAAATCAATTAAATGGTCAGTCAATAATTTTTTGGGTTTTTTATGTAATTAAATATTATTCTAATTTTTTAAAAAAAAATAACTCAATTCATGTTTCAATAATTCAAGAACTAATTAAAAAATCAGAAACACTAGAGAAATTATCTTCTCCTAGGGATATAGTATTTGGCCACAATGATTTCTTGGCTGCAAATTTTTTAGATGATGGTTCAAAAATTTGGGTAGTTGATTGGGAATATGGCGGATTCAATGATCCATTATTTGACATCGGAGGCCTTGCTTCGAATAATGATTTTGATATTGAATTAGAAAACCAATGTTTAGAATTATATTATGATCAAAAACCATCAAAAGAACTTCTCATAAGATATAATGCAATGAAGGCAGCAAGTCTCCTTAGAGAAACGATGTGGAGTATGGTATCAGAGATTACTTCAAATTTAGAATTTGATTATTCTAAATACACTGAAGAAAACTTAACAAAATTTAATAGTGCGTTTGAAAGCCTTTAATGATTAAAAGTTCTAAAATTGTAATTATTGGTGGTGGTATTGTTGGTTGTTCAACAGCTTATCATTTGGCAAACTTAGGTTTAGAAGTTTGTTTAATTGAAAGTGGTAAACTTACAGCAGGGAGCACTTGGCACGCCGCAGGTTTAGTTGGACAATTAAGAACAAATGCAAATATTACACAGTTATTAGGGTACTCTGTAGATCTTTATGACAAATTAGAAAAAGAAACTGGTCTTAGCACAGGTTGGAAAATGAATGGCGGATTGAGGTTGGCATGTAATAAAGAAAGATGGCAAGAGGTATTGAGACAAACAACTACTGCCCATTCTTTTGGTCTTGAGATGGAGCTTTTATCTCCTAAAGAGGCACAAGATTTATGGCCTATCATGAATATTGATGATGTATATGGAGCTGCATTTCTTCCAACAGATGGACAAGCTAATCCCACGGATATCTCTCAAGCTTTAGCTAAAGGTGCTCGTAACAAGGGAGCAAAAATAATTGAAGAAACCATGGCTTCAAAAGTTGTTATTGAAGATGAAAAAATCATCGCAGTTGAGACAGATAAAGGAACAATTAAATGCGAAAAAATCGTTTGTTGTTGTGGTCAATGGACTAGACAGTTCGCTCAAACCGTAGGTGTTAATGTACCTTTGGTATCATTTCAGCATCAATATTTAGTAACTGAAAAAATAGATGGAGTTGAGTCTAGCTTACCTACCTTAAGGGATCCAGATCGTTTAATATATTTTAAAGAGGAAGTTGGAGGCTTAGCAATGGGAGGATACGAACCTAATCCTTTGTCGTGGGCAGAAAAATCTGTTCCTGATAATTTTCACTTTTCTTTGTTAGACTCTGACTATGATCACTTTGAACAAATCATGAATAATGCTCTTGGTAGAGTTCCAAAATTAGAGACAGCAGGTATTAAAGAACTTATTAATGGTCCAGAAAGCTTTACTCCTGATGGAAATTTTATTTTAGGAGAGAGCCCAGAACTGAATAACTTCTATGTGGGCGCAGGTTTTAATGCATATGGTATTGCGGCAGGAGGTGGAGCAGGAATGGCTCTTGCAGAGTGGGTTGCTAACGGTCGTCCCCCGTATGATTTATGGGCTGTAGATATCAGAAGATTTGGAAAACCTCATCAAGATTTAGAATGGGTGAGAAAAAGAACATATGAAGCATACGCCAAACACTACACCATGGCTTGGCCTTATGAAGAACATTCATCAGTTAGACAGTTTAAAACATCTCCTATTTACGAAAATTTAAAAAATGCCAATGCGTGTTTTGGAGAAAAAATGGGATGGGAAAGACCAAACTGGTTTGCTCCTCTAGGCACAGAGCCAAAAGATATTTACAGTTTTAATAAGCAAAATTGGTTTGATGTTGTTGGAAATGAAGTTAAGGCAACCAGAGAGGCTGCTGTATTAATAGATCAAACATCTTTTGCAAAATTTATCATATCAGGTGAGGACTCTCAAAAAGCGATGGAGTATTTATGTGCCAATAAAATTAATAAACCAATTGGTTCAACAATTTACACACAGATGTTAAATCATAACGGAGGAATAGAGTGCGATGTCACATTAACCGTTATTGCTAAAGACACTTACTATATTATTACAGGAACTGGGTTTATGACTCATGACTTTAATTGGATAACCTCAAATATCCCGAAAGACTATAAAGTGATCGTAAAAAATATTACTTTTGACAATTCAGTTTTTTCTTTAATGGGTCCAAATTCTAGAAAAATCCTTCAAGGTCTTACTGACACAGACTTATCAAATAAGAAATTCCCATTTGCTTCGTATAAAAAAATTAAAATCGACACCATCGAAGTAAATGCAATAAGAATAACATACATGGGCGAACTAGGTTGGGAATTGCACTTTCCAATTGATAAGGCATTAGCGGTCTATGAAAAAATAATGAATTACGGAAGTCAATACGGATTAATTAATGCCGGATATAGATGCATAGAGAGTTGTCGACTTGAAAAAGGCTACCGTGCTTGGGGTTCTGACATAGGTCCTGATCACACCCCATTAGAGGCTGGTTTAATTTGGGCAACAAAAATTAATAGCGATATAGATTTTATGGGAAGACAATCATTACTAAATCAAAAGAAACATGGAATAAAAAAAATATTTGCAGGTTTTACATGCGATGATCCCGAGCAAATCATTCTGGGAAGAGAGACAATATTTAGAAATGGCAAACAAGTAGGTTGGCTCTCTAGTGGGGGATTTGGATATACAATTGGAAAACCAATTGGCTATGGTTATGTAAGAAGTAATGAAGTTATTGATAAAGAATTTTTGCTTGAGGGAGACTATGAATTAGAAATAGCAACAAAAAAAGTACCTTGCAAAATTCATCTTCAATCTATCTATGATAAAGAAATGATTAAAATTAAATCTTAAGCTCTTTGATCTTAAAGAGTAAATATTTAGTGACAATATTTTGAGGTTTATTTGATTTCAGCAACTTATAGATATCATTTTTTTTTAAAGGAATTATTTTTATATATTCTCCCTCTTGAGAGTTAGAGATATTAAAATTTTTAATCTCTGGAACTTTAGCCAAGTAGATATCTGTTATTTCTTCTAAAATATCTGGAGCTATTATTAATGTATCTAATTTTTTTAAAACTAATGGTTTAACTCCTAGTTCTTCCTGAATCTCTCTTTTTATTGCTTCACGACTTGTTTCATTTTTATTTATTCCCCCTGCTACAATTTCAAGTGGATATGAGGACAGTTTGTTAAAATAATATGTAGGTCTGAATTGTTGTATAAAATAAAATAATTTTAATTTTTCATTAAAACATATGGCAGATACACTATTCCCATTAAAAATATAATTTTCTTTAACTCGAATAGATTCATTTTTTTTGTCAAATTTGATATTTAGTTCAAAAAAATTTTTATAAATTCTCTTTTTTTTAATATTTTCCATATTTTTTTGTATCTTGTATCTTAATAAAGTTAGTTTATTTTATTGAAATTCAAATGAAAGTTTTAGTTGCTGTAAAAAGAGTTATTGACTACAAGGTCCAAATCAGGGTCAAAAGTGACAATAGTGGAGTAGAAACTCAAAATGTAAAAATGTCAGTGAACCCCCCTGATGAAAACGCAATCGAAGAAGCTGTTAAACTAAAAGAACAAGGTCTAGTTTCAGAAACTATTGCAGTATCAATTGGTGATGAAAAATCCCAAGACGTTTTAAGAACATCCATGGCGATGGGTATAGATAAATCAATTTTAGTAAAAACACAAAATACTTTAGAACCCTTAGCTGTTGCTAAAACACTCAAGAAACTAATAGAAAAAGAAAAACCAGATTTAGTTCTAATGGGAAAACAAGCTATCGACGATGACTCCAATCAAACTGGCCAAATTCTATCTGCTTTACTAAACTGGCCACAAGGCTGCTTTATTTCAAATTTAAAAATTGAAGGTAATAAAGTTTCCATCTCAAGAGAAATAGATGAGGGTATTGAAAATTTAGAAACTAGTTTACCTGCTGTTCTCACTTGTGATTTAAGACTTAATACACCACGTTTTGCTTCTTTACCAAACATAATGAAAGCTAAAAAAAAACCTTTAGATATAATTGATATTGACTCATTGGGAATAGATACAACACCAAGAATTAAAACGTTAAAAGTCATAGAACCTCCTAGAAGAAAAGCAGGAGTAATGGTAAGTGATGTTAAAGAATTAGTTAAAAAATTAAAGTATGAGGCAAAAGTTATTTAAATGGCAGTATTAGTTATAGCTGAGCATGATAATAGTAATTTAAAATCTTCAACTTTAAATACAATTACTGCTGCCAAAAAATTAAGTGATGATATTCACCTTATTATCTTGGGCAGTAATATTGACGAACTAATTAATAAGTCCAAAGACATACACCTTCTCTCTAAAGTTATTAAGTGTGATAATGAAAAATTGAAAAATTTCTTACCAGAATTATCTGCACCTTTAATTTCTAATATTTCTGAAAACTATTCGCATATTCTTGCACCTGCTAGTACATTTGGGAAAAACCTTTTACCAAGAGTCTCTGCACTATTAGATGTAACTCAAATTAGTGATGTAATTGATATTGTTTCAAACGATACCTTTGTTAGACCCATATACGCAGGAAATGCTATTTCTCAGGTACAAACTAATCAAAAAATTAATTTATTAACTATTAGACCAACTTCTTTTGAAAAATCTGAAGACTCTGGTGGCAATGCATCTATTGAGGAAATCCCTTTTGTTGATACTGACCTAAAAACCATTTTCATTAATAGAGAAGTTTCAAAAAGTGATAGACCAGAACTTGGCAATGCAAGAATCGTTGTATCTGGTGGTAGAGGTCTAGAGAATTCAGACAATTTTAAATTATTATATGAATTAGCTGATAAATTAAATGCAGCTGTTGGAGCCTCAAGAGCAGCAGTTGACTCTGGTTACATAGGTAATGAATATCAAGTTGGACAAACAGGCAAAATGGTAGCCCCAGAGCTATACATAGCAATAGGTATATCTGGAGCAATTCAACATCTTGCAGGAATGAAAGAAAGTAAAGTAATTGTTGCTATAAATAAGGATTTAGAGGCACCTATTTTTAATGTCGCTGATTACGGTCTGTCTTCCGATCTTTTTCAAGCAATACCAGAAATTATTAAAGAGTTAGATCTACTTAATCAAATAGAATCGTAATATTTAGTATATTATTTAATACAAATGTCAGAAATTGTAAGAGAAGAATTAAGCTATGATGTTGTAATAGTTGGTGCTGGGCCAGCTGGTTTATCTACAGCTATAAAATTAAAACAATTAAACACTGATCTCTCTGTTTGTATTTTAGAAAAATCCTCTGAGGTCGGGGCACATATTCTTAGTGGAAATGTTTTTGAAACAATAGCATTGGATGAACTAATACCAAATTGGAAAGATTTAAACTCTCCAATTAAAACTGATGTTCGATCAGAGGACTTTTTATTTTATACAAATAATAAAAGTATAAAAATTCCAAATTTTTTACTCCCAAAAGCATTACAAAACCATGGTAACTACATAATTAGTTTATCAAACCTTTGTAAGTGGTTAGGAGAGTTTGCAGAAAATTTAGGTGTAGAAATTTTTCCAGGATTTGCTGCGAGTAAATTAATTTATGATGAGTCCAATCAAGTCATAGGAGTTCAAACTGGTGACATGGGTTTGGACAAAGAAAATAATCCCAAAGATAATTTTGAGCCTGGAATTAATATTAAAGGAAAAGTGACAGTATTATCTGAAGGATGTAGAGGTCATCTTGGAAAAGAAGCTTTAAAAAAATTTAATTTAGATAAAAATAATAAATCACCACAACAATATGGAATTGGTTTTAAAGAGATTTGGGAAATAAGTCCAGAAAACCATAGTTTAGGTAAGGTCTCTCACAGTGTTGGTTGGCCATTGAGTAATGATATTTATGGTGGGAGTTTTTGTTATCATGCTGAAAAAAATCAAATTTATTTAGGTTACGTTATAGGTCTTGATTATAAAAATCCTTATCTATCTCCATATGATGAGTTTCAACAATTTAAAACACATCCTGATGTAAAAAAATTACTTCATGGTGGGAAAAGAATTTCTTATGGAGCAAGAGCTCTAATCGAAGGTGGTTTACAAAGTCTACCTCAAATGCATATGCCTGGAGCACTTTTAATAGGCTGTGATGCAGGCACACTGAATATGCCTAAGATTAAAGGCTCCCACACTGCCATGAAGAGTGGAATTATAGCTGCAGAAGTAATTGAAAATCACATCTCTAAAAATGAGGAATTATCATCATATGAAGATAAATTTAAAAATTCTTGGGTCTATAAAGAATTACATCAAGCGCGCAATGTGAAACCAAGTTTCCAATGGGGTTTAATTCCTGCAATGATATTTACTGGCATTGATCAAAAATTATTTGGAGGGAAGCTTCCTTTTACTCTTCAACACAAACATGCAGATCACGAGACATTAATACCCGCCAAGGATGCAAAAAAAATAACATACCCTAAGTATGATGGAGTATTAACTTTTGATAAATCTAGTTCGGTTTATTTGTCTGGAACTAATCATGCAGATGACCAACCATGTCATTTACTTCTCAATGATAAAGATTTATCAACTACATACACAATAGAGGAGTATGATGAACCTGCTCAAAGGTACTGTCCAGCGGGTGTTTATGAAGTAGAGTTTGATGAAGAACTTCAAAAAAAAGTTTTAAAAATTAATTCTCAAAATTGTATTCATTGTAAAACCTGCGATATTAAAGAACCATCACAGAACATAGAGTGGGTCACGCCTGAAGGCGGTGGTGGACCTATGTACTCTGGAACTTAACCAAAATCGTATTCAAAATTTTGTGAAGTGGCATTGATGTTTATTAACTTAGCACCATGTTTGATATGAAAATGTGTAGCTATAGGCGTCAATGGTGATAGAGTAATAAAACGATCAACATTATTCATCTCATCTTTAACAAATTTCTTTGTATTAAAAATTGTCTCCTTACCCGCGCCTCTTTTTCTTGACCAAACAGTGTAAGCAACAGCAATATGCCCATTCTTTTCGTGGAAAGCATTTTTGCTCATTAAATCAAGCTCTTTCATAGTTTGAGGCACTTCATTACAAAAAGCCAAGCATATAAATCCCTCAACATTCTCATTAGATTTTAAACCATATATTTTTCTTCCATAAGACGTCCTAAATTCATTATCTATTTCAGGTCTTATGGGATCTTCACTAGTATCAACAGAGTCGAGTTCAACTAATTCCGCTTTAGATAACCATGCAAAAAAATTGCTCAATCTTGTTTTAATTTTTTCCATCTTATAACCAATTCTGTTTCATAGATAAGACATCCTCATCCCCATTAATAATAATGGTCTTCAAGCTCTCAATTTTTGGAAGAATACTTGAAATATAAATACTAGATGTTATCAGTTTTGCATTTAAAAATTCTTGGTCAATTTCATTATTGTCTTTTAATTCGATTGATTTATTTGCCGTTTTAATCATCATCCATCCACCAAAAATATATCCGAGCATCATCAAATAGTTAACACCAGATACAGCTGGTCTTTTTTTGTTATTTGAAACTGAAACAATATGCTCAACAACTTTTTCAGCAGAATTTAGAGAAGAACTCATTTTTCTTGATAATTCTTTAATCTTTGAGTTTTCAGATTTTAATGACTCTTTTGTTTCATCTTTAATCTCATTAATTAATTCTAAAATACTTTTTCCATTATCTCTTATAGTTTTTCGAAAAACTAAATCGTTTGCTTGTATAGCAGTTGTGCCCTCATAAATTGGAAGAATTCTTGCATCTCTGTAATGTTGTGCGATACCAGTTTCTTCTATGAAACCCATGCCGCCGTGAATTTGTAAAGCATTAGAAGTTATTTCTATTGATCTCTCGGTAAGCCACCCTTTGATAATAGGTATCATTAAAGAAGATTTAGTTTCCCAATATTCACTGTTTGATGATTTCGACATATCCATAGAGAATGCACCATAAATAGCAAGAGCCCTCATAGCTTCAATTTCTGATTTCATAGTAGAGGATAATCGAAGAACATCAGGATGATTAATAATAGGATCTCCTTTTTTTCCATCTATTGGAATACCTTGCACTCGATCAAAAGCATACATCTTAGATTGTTGATAAGCTCTCTCAGAAACAGCAAGTCCCTGAACACCAACAGAAAATCTTGCGTGGTTCATCATTTCAAACATAATGTTTAAACCTTGGTTTTCTTCACCAACTAAATAACCTATTGCCCCATTTTTTTCTCCAAATTGTAGTACAGCAGTTGGTGAGCCTTTTACGCCAAGTTTTTTTTCAATTGATAAACAAGTAACATCATTTTTATTACCAACTGTTCCATCATTATTGGGAACAAATTTTGGTACTAAGAAAACAGAGATACCTTTATTTCCCTCTGGAGCGTCAGGGGTTCTTGCTAGAACCAAGTGAACTATATTTTCAGACAAATCATGCTCACCATAGGTAATATAAATTTTTTGACCAAAAATTTTATAGTGACCATTTTCTTTGATAGCTTTAGTTTTAATAGTTGAAAGATCTGTGCCTGACTGTGGTTCAGTTAAATTCATTGTTCCAGTCCAATACCCAGATGCTAATTTTGGAATGTAGAAATTTTGTTGATCTTCAGAGGCAGATTTTTGAAGGGCGTAAATGAGACCTTGAGTTAACAAATGACAAAGCGCAAATGACATATTTGAGCTATGCCAAATTTCATTAACTGCAGCAGATAAAGTGACGGGTATTTGTTGTCCACCAAATTTTTCTTTTGCCTCTAAGCCAAACCAACCACCATCTCTCAAACTCTCATAAGCCTCTTTATAACCTTTAGGGGTTACTACTTTACCATCATCTTGTCTTTTTGAGCCTTCATGATCTCCAGAAAGATTACACGGATCTAAAACTTCAGTTGCAATTTTTCCAGCTTCTTCTAAAACTGCTTCAACCAAGTCATCTGAAAATTCTTTGTAATCATCAACTTCTGATAATTTTTTTAGATCAATTATATTTTTGATTACAAAATTTAAATCTTTTATAGGTGCTTCGTACATTTTTAAAAATACACTCTACTCAGATTTCTTCCTAAAGAAATAAGTATTTCGTGTTCATTAGTCTCAGTGTCATATGCAATATTCTCATATGATTGATTTATTCCTATTATCTCAACCGGCTTGCCCAAGTATAGTTTTTTCATGGGCACTTTGGAGACATCAATAGTTATAAGGTCCATTGATACCCTTCCTAAAATTTTACAAGGTACTCCATCAATGAATACTTTACCTCTATTACTTCCACTTCTCAAATATCCATCAGAGTAACCAAAATCAATAGTTGCAATCTTTATTTTTTTATTTGTTTTGTATGTTTGACTATATCCGATTGTTTGAGATTTTTTTATATCAGTTACTTGAAGGATTGGAGCATAGATACTCATAACTTGTTTAAGATTATA
>CABZMT010000010.1 GCA_902526965.1 uncultured Alphaproteobacteria bacterium | reverse complement strand
ATATTTATGGGCTCTTCTTTTGGAGGAAATGTGGCTCTTCAACTAGCTTTGAAATATCCAAATAAGTTTAAAGCTGTAATTCCTGTCGAGGCTGCTCATTACTCCCCAGGTTTTTATATTGATTGGTGGAGGCATCCTCATGCCAATGCAGCTCAAGTGTGTGGTAGTGGAGTTTGGGATTTAATGGCCCCTCAATCACCAGATATGGACAGATGGTTAACTTGGCATTATTACACTCAAGGATCAGAGGCTTTTAAAGGAGATCTTCATTTTTACTCAGTTGATCATGATTTAAGAGATGAACTACAAAATATCGATGGTCACAAGTGTCCAGTAATCATGTTGACTGGAACCTATGACTATCTTACCCCTCCTGAAGCGACAGAAGACACAGCCAGACAGATTAAGGGAGGAGTTTATATTGAAATGAGAGATATTGGTCATTTTCCAATGAGTGAAAACCATGAAGTCTTTAGAGTATATTTATTAGAGGCACTCAGAATTATCAAGGAAAAGACTGATTACAACTCTTAATTCAACAACGAGTTATGGTCGCTAATCTTTATTGGTTTTTTTTCTTTCTCGTTCTTTACATAAGTTTTTGTCTTTTTTGGGGAGCCAGAACTCTTAGAAAAAATAAAACTCCTGAAGCTTATTATTTAGCAGACAGAAGCGTATCCCCTTGGGTATTCTTTTTCTCAGCAACTGTGACTACATTTGCAGGGATAACCATCATATCTTTTCCATCACTAATTTATGCAGATGGTTACTCTTTTCTTGCTACCGCTGCAATTGTAATAACAATACCTCTTGGAAGTATATTGTTCTTTAAAAGGCAGTGGATGTTAAGCAGAAAATTTAATTTTATCACCCCTGGAGAAATGTATTACAAATATTATCAAAGCAATACTCTAAGAATTGTAGTCTTAATAATCGGATTATTTTTCGCTGTTCCTTTTCTGGGAATAATTATTGGATCCACAGGCAATGTTGTTGAGTTTATTAGCGGAGGAGAAATATCTAGAGACTCTGCCATGTGGGCGCTGACTGCTGTTGTCTTATTTTATATAGTATCTGGTGGGTTTAAACCCATGGTAAGTGTGAGCGTTGTTCAATCTTGGTTATTTTTTATTTTCTTCCTAGCGCTGGGTGTTGGTGTATTTAATTACCTCGGAGGTTTGAGTTTTTTTGAAGACCTATCTATGGCGAATAGCTTTATTTCATTTGGAGCTTGGGGAACTACTGGAGGCTACGGAGGAGGTAATATTTCAGGGTATTTCAACGTTCCTGGTGTAATTCAGTGGGTTGCAGGTATTGGAAAAAACAACCCATTGGGAGGACCGTGGACGGCAGTTATGATTTTGTCCTTTACTCTCTCCTATATGGGTATTGTGCTTTCTCCCACCTTTTCGATGTGGAGTTATTCAGTAAAATCTCCTAGGTCATTTTACTTTTATCAAGTTTGGGGGTCAGGTGCTGTGGTTGGAATATTTTTATTTATATTCGCTCCTTTATTAGGAGTAGGGGCTCATCTTCTTGGAGCTAACAGTATTGTTAATTCAAATGGTTTTGCCATTAACCAAATATTTCCAGAGCTAAGTTTACAAAATATATCATCTTTGATTTATGTGTTTATTGATAGCTTTAGTAATCTTTCACCAATCATAGTTGGATTTTTAGCAATAGCTATAATCGCTGCTCTTCAATCCACATTATCTGCTTTTTTAATGACTTCAGGTAGCATGGTAGCAAGAGATCTTTACAGACCGTACATTGATAACAACCCCTCATGGAAAAGGGAATTATTAGTTGCTAGGTTAGCGATGTTATTATTAAGTTTAGCCTCACTGTACCTTGCAACTTTTTTTGAAACTTCTCTTGTATTATTAGGTGGATTAGCAATTGCATTTGGTTTTCAATTATTTCCCGTTCTGCTCGGAATGCTTTGGTTCAAATGGATTACCAGAGGTGGAGCAATACTTGGACTCATCACTGGATTAGGATTTGTAACATTGGCTGAAACTTTTGGTCATAAACTAACAGGTAATTCTCTTCCGTGGGGTCGATGGCCACTGACGATTTATTCTGGCTTGTGGGGTTTATTTTTTAATGTGATTGTATGCTTCTTATCTTCAATATTTTCAAGCAACGATACAGACAAAGACCACCGAGAGTCATTTCACAGTTTTTTAAATCAGCATATGGGCATTCACCCATCACGAAAAAAAATAAAATCTCTCGCTTATGTTTTCTTTTTAATTTGGGCATTTTTTTCTATTGGCCCAGGTTTGATTTTTGGAAATTTAATATTTGGCAACGCTGATCAAAGTTATGATAATTGGGTGATGGGGGTCCCTTCACTGTGGGCCTACCAAATAATTTGGTGGGTAGCAGGTATATTTTTAATTTGGTTTTTAGCGAATAAAATGGACTTATCGACTTTGCCGAAGAAACCGATACTAAATGGTGATGAATTTTTGGCACCTGACGATGTAGAGGAACAAGGAAACTATATTGACAGAATGGGAGGTGGATATGGTTGGCCACTTATTTTAATTGGTATGGCTGTGGCAACTGTAATACTTTCCGTTTATGCATTATGATGCTAAAGTGTATAAAATTGAGGAGGAATATGAATTTTTCGTATTGTGTTTCATTATTTGGAACAAAAAACTGTGTGGAAGGTGAAGAATATCTAAAATAGAGTTATGTCTGATTACAGCTACAAGAACCCCTCAAACGTCCAATTAAATAAAGGACATAAGCACACTGACGATTTCATTACAAAGAAATATATTTTGAAAATGTTGAGAGATCCTCAAAAATTAAAATCTTTAATTGAAGAGCACAGAGCAACCCCAATAGGAAGGGCTGCAACTCGAGATCACGGTATCATTCAGCATAGCCAAGATCTTCAGACACTTTTAGATAAGTTAAGAAGGGGTAGTAAAGAAAATGGCTTTGTAACAGTTTGTTTAAGAAGACATGAAGATTATAGGGTTGGTATAACAACAGGCGTAAGAGGTGAGCCAGTTGAAATTACTGAAGACTCTTACTCATCAGAGGAAGCATGTGAACATGCAATTTTTTTAAAAAGAATTAATAGATTACTTGAGGAATATAGCGGGGAAGAATAATGTTAAAAATTACAGGATATAGCGACAAATACTCAGCTCACCCTGGTGAGGAGGTAAAATTTTATATTAATGCTGAATACAATGATAGTTATGAAGTTCAATTAGTCCGCCTCATACATGGTGATACAAATCCAGAAGGCCCAGGATATAAAGAAGCTGAAATAGACGCTACTTGTAACGGAACTTATCAAGGTAAAAACCAGAGAATACATGGTGGATCATATATCATCATGCCTCAACACGATAATTTAAATTTAGAGAGCTTTACGATGCAAGCTTACATTTTCCCAACTACCCCAGACAAAGGTAGACAAGGAATTTTCACTAAATTTAATGAGGAAGAAAAAAAAGGTTATGGTCTTTTCGTTAATGATGAAGGTTGTTTGTCTGTAGAAATTGGTGATGGGTCTCAGGTTGTTACTGTTTCTTCAGAAAAAAAGCTTTTGAGAAAGGTTTGGTATCTAGTCATCGCAACATTTGATGCACAATCAAGGAGATTAACTCTTCACCAAGAACCAAGAGTTACATCTACTAATGGGGGTTTGGGCATGGCTATTTTGAATCCAATCGAAGAAACTTCAGCAATTATCGAAACTACTAGCTCAGTTTTACCTGCTGCTAATGATGCTCCTCTTCTACTTGCTGCCACAACTCTCAACAATAGATCAGGTCGACATATTTCTGGCGGACATTTCAAAGAAGTAACCTCTCCAATTGAACTACCTGAGCAAACAAAGACTTTTAACGGCAAGATAGATAGACCTAGGTTGTCTAATATTGCCTTATCGAAGGCTGAAATAGAAACACTTGCTTCAAGTTATGATGAATGTAATACGACTGTCAGGTCAACAGTTGTTGGGGCTTGGGATTTTCACGCAAATATTGGTAAAAGTATTGCCTCAACAAAGATCGTTGATACATCGCCAAATAACCATCATGGATTTATAATTAATATGCCAAACAGAGGTATGACTGGACATAACTGGACTGCAGATGAAATGGTTTTCCATCATAAACCTGAAGAGTATGGTGCAATTCATTTTCACGATGATGATATAGACGATGCTAGATGGGATGTAGATTTTACTCTAAAAGTACCTGAAGGATTAAAAAGTGGAGTTTATGCTGCAAGACTTAGAGTTGATGGAAGAGAGGAATCAGAAAATGAAGATTACATTCCATTTTGTGTTAAACCTCCCAAAGGAACAGCAACTGCAAAAACTTTATTTCTGTTACCTACTAATAGTTACATGGCTTACTCCAATGATAATCTTGGAACCAACTCTGTTGTTGCACAATTATTAGCAGGCAAGGTTCCTGTACTAGAGCCTGCAGATTTATATTTAAATGAACACAGAGAATACGGACTATCAACCTACTCACTTCACTCAGATGGACACGGTGTATCTATATCATCGAGGCTTAGACCAATCCTTAATATGAGACCCAAATACAGACATTGGCTTTCTCCCTCTTTATGGCAACTTAATGCTGACTTACATCTTACCGACTGGCTTGAAGAAAAAGGTTTCGATTTCGATGTTCTCACAGATGAGGATTTAGAACACGAGGGCATAAACTTATTAAATCGATATAAAGTTGTGATGACAGGAAGTCACCCAGAGTATTCATCTGAAAAATATATGGATGCTTTAGAGTCCTATCAAATGCAAGGCGGTAGATGTTTCTATTTAGGTTCTGATGGATTTTATTGGATTAGTGAATATCATCCTGACAACCCTAATATCACTGAAGTTCGAAAAGGTGAAGCTGGCACAAGAGCATGGACTTCAAACCCAGGCGAATATAACAATGCTTTTGATGGTAAATATGGTGGTATGTGGAGAGCTCGAGGAAGAATACCTTCTAAAGTCTGTGGTTTGACCTTTACATCTTATGGATTTGATGTTTCCTCATACTACAAAAGAGAGGAAGATAGTTTTAAGCCTGAATGTTCTTGGATTTTTGAAGGCATAGGAGCAGACGAGGTGATTGGTGATTTTGGTTTAGTTGGTGGAGGAGCTGCCGGTTTAGAGTTAGACAGGTACGACTTAGAGTTTGGAACCCCACATAATGCATATTATTTGGCTCGTTCACAAGATCACTCTAATATGATGTTGCAAGTAAATGAGGAAATACACTTTGCTGTTCGGGGTTACTATGGTGGTGGTCATGAAAATCCAATGGTCAGAGCTGATATGATTTACTATAAAACACCTAATAATGGTGCAATGTTTGCACCAGGGTCTTTGGCTTGGTGTGGAAGTCTCTCACATAATAATTATAATAATAATGTCTCTAGAATTATGGAAAATACGCTCAAAGGTTTTTTAAAGGACGGTCCTTTACCTTAAACTATGAAAAAACAAAATATGCAGGAGATCCCATGGGGAAAAGAGACACTTGGTGCTCTGGACACTCCGTTAAATGAGTTAGAAAAAAAAGCACTCCAAAATTTAGATGTAGATAAATTAAATGATATGGCAGAGTGCCTCTTTGCTTTAAACAACAGACATTATGGCCCTATTCCTGGAACATATATGGTTATGTGTGTCGAGCCTGGTAAGACCTGGTGTGTTGGGCAGCTCAGCGCTGATAGAGCAAAACCTTTTGTTCTTTTTCCTGAACTTGTTTTTGACTCAGTTGAAAAAGCAACAAAAGCTGCCGAAGCTCTTAAAGCTGAAAAAGCTGAGAGCGTACCTTGTAGAAATATTTAACGACATGGCTAAAGCCAATGTCATGATAGATAACAACAAAACTAGAGTCACAGAATGGTCTTTCGAAGTTGGGGACTCAACTGGTAAGCACATTCATGAATACGATTATGTAGTAGTGCCCTTATTAGATGGGGAACTTAAAATTGTAAATCATGATGGAGAGGAAACGATTTCGAAACTAGCAAAAGGTGGATCTTACTTTAGAGAAAAGGGAATTAACCATAATGTTTATAATAACAATGATTTTATTTATAAATTTATTGAGATAGAATTTAAGTAGATGAAAAAAAAATTAAGCGAAATTTACAAAAAATCTGATTTAGATCAATTTGATAAAATTATTACAAATAAACAAACTGATCAAAAAGTTAGAGAATATTCCATCAAAGAGGCAATTGAAGACTCAAAAAAAGAATATAGCCACTTAACCAACTCTCAAGTCTCTACTGATATGAGGCTCTATATGTTTCAGACCGGAACACTAAAAACTAAAATGAAATATATTAAGATGAACCAATCTAATGAGGATTTTGAAATTCCAGTCCCATGGTTTTTGATAAGGCATCCAAAAGGGGATGTGGTAATTGATGGGGGAAATGCAAAAGAAGTCAGTGAAGACAAACATGCTCATTGGGGGTCCGTTGTAGCTGCATACGATCCAATAATGGGAAAAACTGAAAATTGCATTGATCAGCTTAATTCCATAGGAGTTAATCCAGCAGGAGTCAGATATGTTTTGCATTCTCACCTTCACCTTGATCACTCAGGCGGTGTTGGAAGATTTCCTAATGCAACACACTTAGTTCAACAAAAGGAGTATGATTATGCTTTTAATCCAGATTGGTTCTCTAAACCTGCTTATATCAGAAAAGATTTTGATAAACCTGGAATTAATTGGAAATTTTTAAGAGACAGAAATGATGATTTTTTTGATTTGTATGGTGATGGATCAATTATAGTAATCTTTACTCCAGGGCATGCACCGGGCCATCAGTCTTTTTTAGTAAATTTACCAAACTCTGGTTACGTGTTGCTAACTATTGATGCTGCATACACAATGGATCATTGGAACAATTTAACACTACCTGGTCTTGTTTGTTCAGCTGTAGACGTTGTTGAGTCAGTAAAGAAACTTAAAAAAGTTGCAAAAGATAAAAATGCTACTGTCGTCACTGGGCATGATCCTCATGCATGGCAAGAGTTTAAAAAAGCTCCAATGTTTTATTATGATTAATGTCTGACTATTTCCAAGATATACCTCCAATTAAATTCGAAGGCAAAGACTCAAAAAACCCTCTTGCCTTTAAATATTATCAAGCAGATAGAAAAATCTTAGGAAAAACTCTTGAAGACCATCTACGTATGGCAGTATGTTACTGGCATACATTTAACTGGCCAGGTGGAGATCCTTTTGGAGGACAGACTTTTCTTCGTCCATGGATGGAGTCCGGGGATAAATTAGAGCAAGCAAAAGATAAACTAAATAATGCTTTTAGTTTTTTTGAAAAATTAGGAATTCCTTTTTTTTGTTTTCACGATGTCGACGTAGCTCCTGAAGGAGATAACTTTTCAGAATCAGAGAAGCTACAAAAGATCATAGTTGATGAAATTTCAAAAAAATTAGAAACTAGTAAGGTTAAACTTCTTTGGGGAACTGCTAATCTTTTTAGTCATCGAAGGTATATGTCAGGAGCTGCTACCAATCCTGATCCTGAAGTTTTTCAATATGCTGCTGCTCAAGTGAAGATGTGTTTAGAAAATACTCAATTTCTTGGGGGTCAAAACTATGTTTTGTGGGGAGGTAGAGAGGGTTATGAAACAATTCTCAATACGAATATGAAACAAGAATATGATCAGCTAGGTAGATTTTTGAATATGGTAGCTGAACATAAGCATAAAATTGGTTTTAAAGGTTTACTTTTGATTGAACCTAAACCTCATGAACCAACTAAACACCAGTATGATTTTGACTCTGCAAACGTTTTTGCGTTCCTTCAAAAATACGGTCTGGAGAAAGAATTCAAACTAAATATTGAGCAAAATCACGCTATTTTGGCAAAACATTCATTTGAACATGAGATAGCCTACGCTCTTTCCAATAACATTCTTGGGAGTATTGATATTAATAGAGGTGATTATTTAGTTGGTTGGGATACAGATCAATTCCCAAACAATGTTGAAGAACTTGTTTTACCTTTTTATTATATTTTCAAAAATGGTGGCTTTTCATCTGGAGGACTTAACATGGACGCTAAGATTAGAAGACAATCTATTGACCCAGAAGATCTTTTTTATGCTCACATTGGCTCCATGGATACATGTGCTAGAACACTTATTGCTGTTGAAAAAATGATAAACGATGGAAGCTATGAATCTTTTTTAAAACAAAGATATGAGTCCTGGAATGATAATTCTGAACTGATGAATAAATTATCATTAGAAGATATTCATAATAAAGTCATAAAGGAAAATATTAATCCAGATCCTAAATCTGGTAGACAAGAATATCTTGAAAATTTAATCAACTCATTTGTTGAGTAAATCTATGAAAGTAAATAAATTTTTATTTGACTTGGGTAACGTGTTTTTTGATTGGAGCCCACACCATGTTTTTAAAAAAATAATACCTGATAATAATAAACTTAATTATTTCATAAATGAAATAGCATTTCCTCATCTTGATACGAGGTGTGATGCTGGTGTTAAAATAGATACTGCTGTTTCCGAGGCTGTTCAAAAGTTTCCAGACTATGAGAAAGAGATAAAATTTTATTACCCAAACCATAGAAATATGGTTAATGGTTCTTACCAAGATTCTATTGATGTATTTAAAAAGATTAAATCTCTAGGACACCCATGTTATGTATTGTCTAATTGGTCAGATGAAACCTATGAGGGGATGGAAGACCAATATCCTTTTTTAAAAGAATTCGATGGTAAAATTATTTCAGGAAGAGAATTTTTAGTAAAGCCTGACCCAAAAATATACGAACTAGCAATTTCAAGGTTTGATTTAGTTAGTTCGGAAACTCTTTTTATAGATGATCGTGAAGAAAATATTGAAGCTGCTAAAGAATTAGGTTTTCAAACAATTCATTTAACAGATCCATCTTTAATAAAATCAGAAATCAGTAAATATTTACTTGTTTAAATTAGACAATAAAATTGGTCTTGGTTTGGCCTCTTTAGGCAGGCCTGGTTACATAAATATAGGTCATGATTGTGATCTTGGTCCTAATAAAACGAAAGAAAATATGCAATCACAATGCCATGATGTATTAGACTATGCTTATAGCAACAGAATAAAATATTTTGATGTAGCAAGAGTGTACGGAGAGTCCGAACAATTTTTATCAAACTGGATTAGAAAACAATCACAGTTTGATGGATTTGTTGGTTCCAAATGGGGCTATGAATATCTAGCTAATTGGGAGGTTGATGCTAAAACCCATGAGAGAAAAGATCATTCTTTAAAATTTTTAAAAGAGCAATGGATTGAAACAAGATTAAATTTGGGAAAAAGCATAGATCTATATCAAATTCATTCTGTGACCAGTGATAGTCCTGTTTTAGATGACCCTACAGTATTAAAAGAACTTGAGGAGATGAAAAAAAAAGGAATTGAAATTGGAATTTCTACTAGTGGACCAGATCAGGAAAAAACAATTGAAAAATTTTTGAAAATTAATGAAAAGACTAAATTATTCTCTTTTCTTCAAACAACTATTAATATTTTTGATCAATCCTGCACAGCAATTTTAGAAAATGCTTCAGAAAATAAAATTAATATAATAGCAAAAGAAGTTTTTTCAAATGGAAGACTTACTAATGCTAATAAAAAATTTCATCAAAATGAATTAATTGAATTAACCTCTTTAGCAAAAAGTGTTGATTTAAGTTTAGAGGAATTATCTTACTTGTGGGTTTATCAATTACCATTTGTAAAAATTTGTCTCACAGGTGCTTCAACAATAAGTCAACTTGAAAATAATTTAAAATGTCTTCACAGAAAAGATATACAATTACCCAATTTAGAATCTTTCTCTTTGGATACCCAGAAATATTGGAATATTAGAAAGTCTTTAAATTGGAATTAAGGATAAATTTTAGTTTCACTAGCTTTACCTAGCGTTTTACCAAAAGTACCTTTTTTTTCTTTAGCTACAGCAGTCCACTGATATTTATGTTTACCATTAGGTGGGCATGGTGACTTGTATTTAAAAGCACCAGAATCAATTAAATTTTTTCCTTTGTATTCTACCCAACCACCTCCATGATTATAAGAGGGCACATCTAAGTCAGTCATTTTAAAATTTATCCATTTAGTTCCTTCTGGAACACCGCTTAAATTGAAATTCGGGTTATCAACTATATTTGGATTACCTGTTGTACATAACTTTAAGCCATCCCAATTAAAAGAGATTTCAAAATCATTTGCAAACATATTTGTTGAAAAGAAAAGAAAGAATAAAAAAATATATTTCATAAATTTATACTAATGTTTCTAAAAGAATATCCAACTGGAATTTGCTGAACTTGATGCCAATGATTTCTCAATAAATTTTATACCCTCAAGACCATCTTCTACACTTGGGAATTGATGATTATCTGCGTTAAAAGTACCATTTTTCTTATCTATTAACGCGTTCGCAACATCAGTATAAATGTTAGCAAAT
This sequence comes from uncultured Alphaproteobacteria bacterium, assembly GCA_902526965.1. Taxonomy (GTDB): domain Bacteria; phylum Pseudomonadota; class Alphaproteobacteria; order HIMB59; family HIMB59; genus HIMB59. Next base: position 17,870 of record CABZMT010000010.1, on the reverse strand, counting down.
CCCTCTAAATATCCTTCAGGATGCCCAGGAGGAATACGAGTTACTTCATTAGATACATTGAGTGCTCCCGCTCCACCTCTTGTAATTTTTTGTTTAGGTTCTCCATATTTTGTAAAATAAAGATAGTTAGGATCTTCCTGGCACCATTCAAGTCCTGCTTTTTCACCATAAATTCTTATTTGCAAATGATTTTCATTACCTGGTGCTATTTGAGAGGACCATATCGTTCCTTTAGCACCTTCTTTAAAACGAAGAGAAATTTGCGCATTATCATCTAAATTTCTTCCAGAAACAAAAGAAGTTAATTCAGCTGAAATCTCTTGTGTATTAAGACCAGTGACATATCTAATTAAATTGTAAGCATGAGTGCCTATATCACCAATGCATCCCCCAGCCCCTGATTGACTAGGATCAGTTCTCCAAGATGCTTGTTTGTTTCCGTCGTTATCTGTTTTGTTTTCTAAATCTTCTGTTAACCAATCTTGAGCATACTCAGCTTGAATAACTCTTATTTTTCCTAGATCTCCGTTATGACATAATGCTCTGGCATTGCGTATCATTGGGTAACCAGTGTAATTGTGAGTCAAAGCGAATAATACATCATTATCTTGTTTGCTTTGAACAAGCTCCTCACATTGTCTAAGGTTCATCGCTAGGGGCTTATCACAAATAATGTTAAATCCTTTGTTCATGAAAGCCAAAGCAATAGGGTGATGCATATGGTTAGGAGTAACGATGGCAACAGCATCAATTTTATCTTCTCTAGAACTCTCTGCCTCAATCATTTCATTAAAATTTTTATAATTTCTGTCGTCATCAATTCCAATTTCTTGACCAGAAGCGATAGCTTTTTCTGCATTTGAGGAAAATGCTCCAGCTAAAAGTTCATATCTATCATCAATTCTTGAAGCAATTCTGTGAACAGCCCCAATGAAGGCTCCTTGACCACCACCCACCATTCCAAGTCTTATTTTTTGTGCCATTTTTTATTCAATTCCAAGCATTTTTTTGTTAGCTGCCTCATCTGTTCCTGAGTCAGCAAAATCATCAAAAGCTTTTTCGGTTACTCTAATAATATGATCTTTAATAAATTGAGAGCCCTCTCTGGCACCATCTTCTGGATGTTTGAGAGCACATTCCCATTCTAAAACAGCCCATCCTTCAAATCCGTAGGTAGTTAATTTTGAAAAAATAGATTTAAAATCTACCTGCCCATCCCCTAATGATCTAAAACGACCCGCTCTATCTTTCCACGGTTGAAAACCACTGTATACACCTTGTCTTCCAGTGGGATTAAGCTCTGCATCTTTTACATGAAACATTTTTATTTTCTCATGATAAATGTCTATATTTTGTAAATAGTCTAAATGTTGAAGCACGTAATGACTAGGATCATACAACATGTTGCATCGATTATGATTTCCTACACGCTCTAAAAACATTTCAAAAGTAATTCCATCATGTAAATCTTCACAAGGATGAATTTCATAACATAAATTAATTCCACATTCCTCAAATTGATTTAGTATAGGAGTCCATCTGCTTGCAAGCTCATCAAAAGCTGTTTCAATTAATCCAGCAGGTCTTTGAGGCCATGGATAGACATAAGGCCAAGCTAAAGCACCTGAAAAAGTAACATGATCAGTCAGTCCCAAATTTTTTGAAGCTTTGGCAGCCATCATGAGTTGGTCTACTGCCCATTTTTGTCTTTCTTGAGGGTTTCCTCTTACTTCAGCAGCAGCAAACCCATCAAAAGCAGTATCGTAAGTTGGGTGAACAGCTACAAGCTGGCCTTGAAGGTGTGTTGACAATTCAGTCAATGTCAAATTAAAGTTTGATAATATGCCTTTAACCTCATCGCAGTAATCTTCACTTTCGGATGCCTTTTTTAAATCAAATAATCTGTTATCCCAACTAGGTATTTGGACTCCAATATAACCCAAATCACTAGCCCACTTAGAAATATTCTCTAAACTATTGAAAGGTGCTTCGTCTCCTACAAATTGAGCTAAAAATATAGCTGGACCTTTAATTCCCGTCATTCACCTATCCCCCAGATCATATTATTACAGTATATTGTTTTTTTAAATAGCTTAAAACTCATGTAAATTCAGCATTTATCATTAATTAAAAATTAGTATAATTAGAATATTAGTTATTGAACTGAGGAGGAAATAACATGAAGAAAATACTATCTGTATTTCTAGTTCCTGTTTTTGCCTTACTTTTTTCTTTAAATGCAAAATCAGAGTCATTGACTCTTGGTTGGGCCGCTTGGGATCCAGCTAATGCACTTCAAGAATTAAGTAAAGAGTTTACTGCAGAGACAGGTGTAGAAATGAACTTCGAATTTGTGCCATGGCCAAATTTTGCAGAGAGAATGTTAAACGAATTAAATAACCAAGGTAAAACATTTGATTTGTTAATCGGAGACTCTCAATGGATTGGACAAGGTGCTGAATATGGTCACTATGTGAAGTTAAATGAATTCTTTGATGCTAATGGTATTTCAATGGATGACTTTAACCCTGCAACTGTTTACGCATATTCCACATGGCCTAAAGGCTCACCAAACTATTATGCCTTACCAGCAATGGGTGATGCTCTAGCTTGGGCTTACAGAAAAGATTGGTTTGATAGACCAGAACTACAAGCAGAGTTCAAAGGTAAACACGGTTATGACCTAGGTGTTCCAAAGACCTGGGATGAACTTTATGATATGTGTACTTTCTTCCAAGGAAGAGAAATTGACGGTCAGGTAAGATATGGTGCTGCAATCAACACAGAGCGTGGCTCTGAAGGTATCACCATGGGTGTCACAGCAGCTATGTATGCTTGGGGTATGCAGTACGAAAATCCAGACAAAGCTTATGATATGGATGGCTATTTTAACTCTGATGCATCAGTTGAGGCTGTTGAATTTTATAGAAAAATGTACGAAGATTGTGCGCCTCCAGGACATTCGGACGCCTACATGGTAGCAAATCTTGACGCGTATAAATCAGGACAAGTCGCATTCCAAATGAACTGGTATGCTTTCTGGCCTGGTGTTTCTAAAGAAGACAGCGATGGAAGAGTTTCTGGTTTCTTTGCAAACCCATGTCAAAATGTATGCGCAGCTACACTTGGAGGGCAGGGTATTTCAGTTGTAAAATACTCTGACAAACAAGATTTAGCATTGGAATATATGAAGTGGTTTGCAAAACCTGATATTCAACAAAAATGGTGGGATTTAGGTGGATATTCATGTCATATGGATGTTTTAGGATCCCCTGATTTCGTTGACTCAGCAGTGTACGCTCAAGGCTTTCTTGACTCTATGGGCATAGTCAAAGACTTTTGGCAAGAACCAACATTTGTTGAGTTGATGCTACCTATGCAGGAGAGAATTCATGACTACGTTGTGAATGGAAAAGGCTCTGCAAAAGAAGCACTTGACAAAATTATTGATGATTGGACTGAAGTCTTCGAAGACGACGGTAAAATTTAATCAGTAAATATATTTTTTAGGGTGGGTTAATTCCCACCCTTTCACCCATACCTAAATTAGAAATATGAAAAGTGCTGTTAAAAAGTTTAAGGGATTGTCCGATAAGGCTATTGCTTGGATTTTTATAGCACCGACATTAATTTTACTTCTTGCTATTAACATATATCCACTCATCTATGCCATAAGAATGTCTTTTACAAACTTCTACGCTAACAAGATTGGAAGAGAAGTAAAATTTGTTGGATTAAAAAATTACAAAAAAATTCTAGGAAAAGAAGAGATTTGGGAAAAGATGCAAATAACTGCCCATTTTGTCTGTTGGACATTAGTTTTACAAGCGTTGATTGGTTTAGGATTAGCATTACTTCTAAATAAAAAATTTAAAGGTAATGAACTACTTACAACACTTATAGTTTTACCTATGATGTTATCACCTGCAGTTGTTGGAGTATTTTGGACGTACTTATATAACCCACAAGTTGGATTATTTAATTACGTCGTGAACTTTTTCTACGATTTTGGTATTTTTGATATGATTGGCTCAAGTACGTTGGCTCCGTGGTCTATTGTCATTGTTGATACATGGATGTGGACACCTTTTACGATGCTTATTTGTCTTGCCGGTTTAAGGTCAATTCCTAACTACCTTTATGAAGCTGCAGAAGTCGATAGGGCTAGCAAATGGCAGCAATTTATTCATATCACCTTACCTTCTGTTCTCCCTTTTTTATTACTTGCCCTTCTTTTTAGAGGTATTGAAAATTTCAAAATGTTCGATTTAGTAGCTGAACTCACTTCCGGTGGTCCTGGATCGGCAACAGAGTTGGCATCAATAAATTTAAAACGAGAAGCATTTGAGAAATGGAAGACGGGATATAGCTCAGCATTTGCGGTTATATTGTTTGTAACAATATTTGGTTTTGGAAACGTCTATGTGAAAGTGATGAATAAAATTAAGGATAGATGATGGATACTTCAAGATCACCCTCAGAAGCTAGCGGATTTTCAAGAAAATTAGCAGCCACAATTATTATTGTGTATATGGTTGTTACACTTATTCCAATCTCCTGGATGGTAGCAACAAGCTTTAAAAGTGTTGATAGTGCAATCTCATATCCTCCTGAGGTTTTTTTTGAGCCATCATTAGAGGGCTATGTTAATCTTTTTACAAACCGTTCAAGACAACCGAAGGATTATTTAGACTCTCTTCCGCCGCCTGATACCTGGTACGAGGAATTAGTCAGAAGTAGAGAGATGGTAATAACAGGTCCTTCTAAATTCTTACCAAGATATTCTAATTCTTTGATTATCGGATTTGGAGCTACATTCTTTTCTGTATTTTTAGGTTCCCTTGCAGCATATGCATTGTCAAGATTTAGGGTTCCTTTAAAGGATGACTTATTATTTTTTATTTTGTCGACAAGAATGTTTCCTCCCATAGCTGTGGCTGTTCCAATTTTCATAATGTATAGGAAACTTGGTTTAGGAGATACCCATGTAGGAATGATAATTTTATATACGGTCGTAAACTTAAGTTTATCTGTATGGTTATTAAAAGGTTTCATGGATGAAATACCAAGAGAGTATGAAGAGGCAGCCATGATTGATGGATATTCTCGAATGCAGGCATTTTTTAAGGTAGTGCTTCCACAGGCAACCACAGGTATTGCCGCCACTGCTATTTTTTGTATGATTTTTTCTTGGAATGAATATGCATTTGCCGTTTTACTTACACAATTTAATGCCCAAACAGCTCCACCATTCATTCCTACTATAATAGGAGAAGGAGGTTTAGACTGGCCCGCTATTGGAGCAGGCACAACTTTGTTTTTAATACCTGTAATGATATTTACTGTGGTGCTAAGAAAACATTTACTCAGAGGTATAACATTTGGAGCGGTAAGAAAATAATGAGTGAGAAAAAAAGTTTATTAAGAAGAATATTTAGAAGATCTATTTGGGAAAATGCATCAACTGTTTTGATTTTGGTGGGTGTATTTATGTTAATGCAACCTTTTGCAATGTGGATGTATACCTATTCCTTTATTGTAATTCTTATTGGGACCATTGGATTTGTTATTACAAGTCATTTTCCAGATTAACCATGGCAGAGATAGAAATTAAAAATTTACATAAATCTTTCGGTGACTTTGTTGCGGTAAAAAACTCTAATCTTGTAATAGAAAATAAAGAATTCTTTGTGCTATTAGGTCCCTCAGGTTGTGGGAAAACAACAACTCTTAGGATGATAGCAGGATTAGAACTACCAACCTCAGGAAATATATTACTTGATAGAGAGGATGTAGGTTATTTGAGAGCCTCTCAACGTGATATAGCCTTTGTTTTTCAGCTTTTTGCTTTATATCCACACATGAACGTCAGAAATAATTTAGCTTTTCCTCTAAAAATGCAAAAGTTTTCAAAAACTGAAGTTGATTCAAAAGTTATGGAAGCCGCAAAACTTCTAAGAATTGATCATTTATTAAAATCAAAAGTATCTTCATTAGCTGGAGGAGATCGTCAAAGAGTTGCTTTAGGAAGAGCGCTTGTTCGAAGACCTAAAGCATTTTTAATGGATGAGCCTTTAGGCACACTTGACGCTGAATTTAGAGAATTAATGTGTTTAGAATTACGTAAACTTCATGATGAAATAGACGCTACTACCGTTTATGTAACACACGATCAACAAGAAGCTATGTCAATGGCAGATAGAATAGCTGTAATGAATGAAGGAGAGGTTTTACAAGCTGACTCTCCAAAAATTATTTATAATAAGCCAAAAACTAAATTTGTAGCAAATTTTATTGGATCACCGGGTATGAATTTTATACCAATTAAAGAAAAAATTACTCCAAATCAATCAAGTATTAAATTACTAGATTCTTCTTTAAAAATACCTGAACAAAGAGAGGGTACAAATTCAAATGAGAATTTTTTAGGAGTAAGACCAGAAAATTTAAGGTTAGTATCCGAAAATGGAGTAAAAGGAAATATCTTTGGTGTTGAGTATTTAGGTTCTAGAAAAATACTTACTGTTGAAACTCAACTAGGAAATATAAAGATAAGAGTAGATAGCGACACACAAGTTAAAATTAACGAGCAAATTCAATTTGATACACTCAATAATAATCAAATAATTTTTGATGGATCAAATGATATGGCACTTCAAAGTGAGTTTATGAGTTAATGTCTAAAGTAGAATTACAAAATATTACAAAAATATACGATAAAACAATCAAGGCTTTAGATGACATAAGCTTTACAGTAAAAGATGGCGAGTTTTTTATTTTACTCGGACCAACAGGTGCGGGGAAGACAACAACGCTTAGATCAATTGCTGGTCTTGAAAAAATAGATAAAGGAAAAATTTTTTTTGATGATGAGGATGTCTCTGAGGCTCAGCCAGCTGCAAGAGACACTGCGTTTGTCTTTCAACAGTATTCCTTATACCCACACTACAAAGTATATGATAATTTAGCTTTCCCACTTCGATCTCCTTTGAGAAAAGTCCCTGAGTCTGAAATTAATGAAAAAGTCACAAAAATAGCGGAAATGTTAAAGATTTCTGGAAAATTAAACAACAAAGCAACAGAGTTATCGGGTGGCGAAATGCAAAGAGTTGCTATTGGTAGAGCTTTGGTTAGAAATCCAAGCATTTATTTAATGGATGAACCACTATCTTCTCTAGATGCAAAACTTCGTGAAAGCTTAAGGGTAGAATTAAAGAAAATTCAGTTAAACTTAGGCTCAACTATACTTTATGTAACTCACGATCAAGCTGAAGCTACAACTATGGCTGATCAAATTGGTGTTTTGGAAAATGGAAAGATAGCTCAGATAGGAACACCTGAAGAAATATATAATAATCCTAATTCTATTTATGTAGCAAATAGACTAGGATCCCCTAAGATTAATATTTTAGATAAAACTTCAATTAATACCTCGTCACCAAATCAGGCTAGTCAATTAGGATTAAGACCTGAGCATATTAAATTAGGTCAAGGAGAGCTTATCGGTTCCATTAAAACAATTGAGTCTTTAGGAGCTGAAACAGTAGTGGAGTTAGAATATAAGGGATTAGAAATTTTATCTTTATATCAAGGACTATTTCAAGGAGTACGTGGAGATGAAATAAAGTTTGCCATTGATAATAGTAAAGTTCTATTTTTTGATGACAAAGGAGTGAGTGTACAATGAGTGTTGATTTCCTTATCGAAACAGCAAAGAAAATACAGGTTGTCATCAATGATAATTCTTCTGAAATTGAAAAGTTAGATCAAGAAATAGGCGACGGTGATCATATTTTTAATGTTCAAAGAGGAATAAAACTCGTTATAGAATTAGAACCAACCATAAAAGATCTAATAATGTCTAAAGCATTAAATCAAATTGCAATGAAGGTCCTTTCTGGCATAGGTGGTTCATCAGGAGAATTATTTGGAACGTTATTTATGACTATGGCTAAAGGTAATGCTATTGATGAAGGTGTTGATTATAAAAAAGCTATAGAAATTTTTGCAGAGGGTGTGGAAGCAGTCAAACAAAGAGGTAAAGCTGATGTGGGAGAAAAAACAATGATGGATGTTTTAATACCTGTCTCTAATTGCCTCAAAAAAGGTGTTGAGGACGACAAAGATCTTAAAGAAATACTAAAAGAGGCCGTAGAAGTAGCGGAAAAAGGGATGTTTTCAACGAAAGATCTCTTGGCTACAAAAGGTAGAGCTTCTTTTTTAGGAGAGCGAGCAAAGGGCCATATTGATCCTGGTGCTCGGTCTTCACAATTAATGATAAAGACTGTCTGTGAGTCAGTTATAAATAGTTAGGAGGAAACTATGAAAAAATTTATGAATTCAGCAGATGACTTTTTAAAGGAGAGCCTACAAGGTTTTGGTGCTGCACACCAAGACATTGTAAGTTGTCATTACGATCCAAATTTTATAACCAGAGCTACTCCCACAAAAGAAGGAAAAGTGGCTTTGATAAGTGGAGGAGGCAGCGGTCACGAGCCTATGCATGGGGGATTAGTTGGATATGGAATGCTAGATGCAGCATGCCCAGGATTTGTTTTCTCTTCACCGACACCAGATCAAATGTTAGCTGCTGCTGAAAAAGTAGATAGTGGTGCAGGTGTCCTTTTCATCGTTAAAAATTACTCGGGTGATGTTATGAATTTTCAAATGGCCGCTGAGATGATGCAAGGCCCCAATGAGTCTGTATTAACAAATGATGATGTTGCTGTTGAAGACTCTTCATTTACAACTGGTAGAAGAGGTGTTGCTGCTACTGTTGTTGTTGAAAAAATAGTTGGATCTTTAGCAGAGCATGGCGGTAGTTTACAGGAGTGTAAAGCTTTAGGAGATAAGGTGAATAAAAATTCAGGATCTATGGGAGTTGCCTTTTCAAGTTGTACAGTTCCAGCAGCGGGAAAACCAAACTTTGATATTGGAGATGATGAAATGGAATTTGGTGTTGGAATTCATGGTGAGCCTGGAAGAAGAAGAGATAAAATGAAATCTGCTCAAGAAATTACAAACGAGTTATTAGAGGCAATTAATGAGGATTTAAAACCTGAGGCTAACGAAGAAATACTATTATTTGTGAATGGTATGGGTGGAACTCCTCTAACAGAGTTATACCTAATTTATGATAATGCTAAAAATATGTTAGATAAAAAAAAAATAAAGATTTCAAGGTCTTTGGTTGGAAATTATTGCACATCTCTTGAAATGCAAGGATCTTCAATTACCCTTACTAAACTTGATGAAGAGCTTGTTAAGCATTGGGACTCCTCTGTTCACACTGCGGCTATGAGATGGGGTGTCTAAAAATTTATAAAGCCTGTAGGAGAACTACAGGCTTTTATTCTGTTAAGTAACATCTCACTTTAATGATTATGATGATCGAGAGTGACATCACCTACTAATGTTTCGACTGAAACCCTATTATCTACATTAGTATTTAATCTTTTTTCCCTTGCTGCATCTGCTGCTTTCATGGTTTCGGTATTTGGGTAAATTGTGACTGCCATTAAGGTAACATCATCAATTCTAATACCAATTAACTGACTCGCTTGTGGAAATTCAGATGGAGCATTCTGAACGTATCCTTGTGTTTGATCATCAGCTGCCTCCTTTGAATCCATTTTTACTGTTGTTATTCTTGCTACACTCATTAATAGCTCCTCCTTGATCTTGTACTAAATTATTTAATTAATATTTCAATATTACATTCTAATATCACTTTTATTAAATATTTAATTTCATGATTAACTTGAGCATTTTGCATATCCAAGAAATAAAATTGCAATTATACTTCTAAATAATTAAGTAATTTTTATATGAAAGGAGAAAATTTATGAAAATTAATAAAGGTGATAGAATAGAAGATATAGAGTTACCTGACTCTTACGGAAACACATTTAAACTTTCTAGTACAAAAGGTAAAAAAGTATTATTAACTTTTTATAGACATGCTTCCTGTGCTGTTTGTAATTTAAGAATTAATGAATTTGTGAAAAAGTATAAAGAATTTGGTGAAAACTTTACAATGATAGGGATCTTTCATGCACCAGTTGATTTTTTAAAGAAAAATATGGATAGACATAATTTACCATTTACAGTTCTTGCAGATGAAGGTTTCGAATATTTTAAAAAATATGATGTTGAGAGATCTTATGGAAAACTCTTCTCAGCTTTTATCTTTAAAGTTCATAAATTCTTTTTAGCAGGAATAAAAGGTTATTTACCTGTTCAGTTTAAAGGATATGTAGATATTGTTCCTGTTGATGTCCTAATTAACGAGGTTGGGATAGTTGAGGATGTTTACTATGGAGAGAGTGATATTGCTGATCACATGCCTTTTGAAAAAATTAAGGCATTTTCAATAGCTTAGAATTTTAATAATCAGTTGTAAAAATATATTGCAAAACCAAATATAAATATTGCGATCAGAAAATAACTTACTGCAGATTTTTTAAAATATATCTCTGATCTAAAAATAATATTAAAAATTTTATAAGATGCGTAAACTATAAAAACAATTATTAATAAAGTGATTAGCCAAGTCCCTAAAAATTCAAGAGAAAAAAGTCTATCCAATACACCTTCATTCATAATTTAAATAATATATTAATTTATTATTGAACCAAGGATCTTTAGCCGTGACAAATTATTTAATTATTTAAATGTAAATTTTAAAATTTGGTTTATTTTGATTAATCGTGATTTTCAATATTAGTCTTTTTCTAACAAGTATTATCCTCGGTATAATGATTTTCTTTTCTTTTGTAGTTGCACCTGTAGCTTTTTCCTCATTAAATAAAGAAAACTATAGTATTTTTATTAGGAAAATATTTCCATATTACTATCTTATAAATTTGTTTTTAAGTTTGGTCGTTTTTGTTTTTTTTATTTATCTGAATATCTTTGGAATTAAATTTTACCTCATTTCCTTTACAGCAATACTTTTTCTTATATCAAATTTTTTATTGATGCCTCTAATAAACAAGTTTAGTGATCAGAATTTACACAAAAAATTCAAGAATTCACATCTTTTGTCAGTTATTTTAAATTTTATTCAAATGTTTTGCTTAGTTTTTATTCTAATCTAAATTAATTGTTTAGTAGTAATTAATTTCAATATTATAAACACAAAAAAAATAAACTTTCATGAGTTATACAACAAAACATTATACTCCAAAAAATTTGAGCGATCGTACAGCATTAATTTTTACTAAGTTTCTAAGATTTTTAGCTGATACTTTTTTTAAAAAAAAATATGGACACAGGGCCGTAGTTCTAGAGACTGTCGCAGCAGTTCCAGGTATGGTGGCAGGCATGTTAATTCATTTAAAATCATTAAGGAAAATGCAAGACGATAAAGGTTGGATAAAAACCCTATTAGACGAGGCTGAGAATGAAAGGATGCATTTAATGACATTTATTGAAATAGCTAAGCCTACTTTTATTGAACGCTTGATCATTTTATTCGCACAATTCATATTCATAATCATGTATCTTCTAATATATATCGTTTCGCAAAGAACAGCGCATCGAATTGTCGGGTATTTTGAGGAAGAGGCTGTAATTAGCTATACAGAATATCTAAAGGAAATTGAAGATGGTAAAATAGAAAACACAAAAGCTCCTGAAATAGCTGTAAATTATTGGAACTTGCCTCTTAATTCTAAATTAAAAGATGTCGTTCAAGTTATTAGAGATGATGAAGCTGGCCACAGAGATGTAAATCACAATTTTGCTGACATTCTAAACGAGAAAAAATTCAAAAAAATCTAAAAAATTATTTTCACTATATTTTTTCTTTTGAAGGATAAACTCTTTTAATAGATTTATTATATATCAAAGAAAAAATTATTATTATCAATGCTCCTAAAGCGACTGGTATAAATATAAATTCAAAAGATTTTGAAGCCATTACTGCTATTATTGGGTTTCCACCAGCTGGTGGATGAACTGTTTTTGTTATAATCATAATAAAAATTGCCAGACCGATTGCGATACCGATTGTCAAAAAATTTGAACCCATGAAAGTATTTACAGCCACTCCAGACAAAGCAGACAAAGTGTGGCCAAAAAAAATATTTTTAGGCTGAGCTAAAGGACTGTCATGGGCAGACATAACTAAAACCATAGAGGCACCAAAAGGAGGTATTAACCACAATGTTGACTCGTCTATGCCATTTAAAAAAGCTAAAAATGTTATACATAAAAATGCCCCAAGACTTGAAACTAAAGCATTAAAAAGTATTTTCTTATTCAGCATTTAAGGAAATAAATTTTAAGTTAATTGAAAATGTCATTGTTTATATTGATTTTGCAAGCTTTTTCACTCTTGTCATATGCTTATCAAAAGCCATTTTGTCTAAATTGGGTAAGATAGAATAAAATCTAATATATTTTGTCCTCAAACCCCCTAGTTTAAATACAGATTTCTTAATTCTTCTAAAAGGTATGTTATCAAAAAAACTAAAATTCCAATAACTAATCATGGGCCCACCGTAAGTTATGGAAACAATTCCCAGTTTTCCTTTCATAGCACCAGGTACGGGGTAACCATAATTTTTAAAAAATTTACTACTTTGAAACATTGATCTGTAAGAAAAGAACCATTTAGGGTGAAGCACCCAATCTATCCAATTCTCTAATATGCTATTAAGTCTTAAATTATGACAAGCACCAATTAAAAACATTACATCAGAATTTTCCAGTCTTTTTCTATAATCTAAAACTAATTTTGGAGGAGGATTTATATTTTGATCATAAAAAGGTAATTGAATCTCTTCATCAAATAAATTAACTAAATCAATATAATGTCCGTTTAATTTTGCTTCTTTAATAAAAGTGTTCCTTATTTCAGCATTAAAAGAGTCTTTAGTATTATGATGACCATAAATAATTAATATCTTTTTCAATTAATACGATAATAGATAACTTTTTACTACTTTTCACCTAATTTTATAAATGTTTTAGGTACGTGTTATTTGTAATACAGTTCAGAATAATTATCTTTTTTACTATTTTAATAACTGTTAGAACTTTATTGAAATTATTTACTAAATAAACCTATTTGGTAGTTATATTAATAATAGTTTTGCTATAAAAAAATATTGAGTATTAGATTATTTGTAACTTATTAGTTAAAACAATTCTTGATATTGATTTTATTATTTATTTTTTTTTTACATATTTTTTCACTATTAAATTTATTAATTTAATTATGTGAAAAATTTTTTTAATAATTTTTTTAAAAAAAATAATTCAGGTGAAATTAAAAAGGAAAAAAAAATGAAAATATTATGTGTTTTATACGACGACCCAACTGGAGGAATGCCCGAAAGTTATCCGCTGACTACAATCCCCAAAATTGAAAAATATCCAGATGGCCAGACACTTCCAACACCAAAATCTATAGACTTTAACCCTGGCCAATTACTTGGGTGTGTGTCAGGTGAGCTTGGTCTTAGAAAATTTTTAGAGGATTTGGGTCATAAGTTAGTTGTAACTAGTGATAAAGACGGTGAGGACTGTCAAGCTGACAAAGAGCTAAAAGATGCTGATATTGTTATTTCTCAACCGTTTTGGCCATATTATTTAACTAGAGCAAAAATGGAAACAGCACCTAACTTGAAAATGGCCATAACTGCGGGAATTGGCTCTGATCATGTAGACTTACAAGCTGCAATGGACCACAAAATTGATGTCATGGAAGTTACCTTTTGTAATTCAAGATCAGTTGCCGAGCATATTGTTATGATGATCATATCAATGGTAAGAGATTATCATAATCAGCATGCCATAGTGAAAGCTGGTGGATGGAATATAGCTGATGCTGTTAAAAGATCTTATGATGTTGAGGGTATGCATATTGGAACTGTTGCTGCTGGTAGAATAGGTTTAGATGCATTAAGAAAAATGAAACCATTTGATACACATTTACATTATTTTGACAGACATCGATTGCCAAAAAGTGTCGAAAGTGAATTAAACTTAACTTTTCATGAGAGCGTTGAGTCACTTGTATCCGTTTGTGATGTAGTTACAATAAATTGCCCTTTGCACCCAGAAACTGAGCATATGTTTAATGCAGAGTTAATCAGTAAAATGAAAAAAGGTGCATATATAGTAAATACAGCAAGAGGAAAAATTTGTGATAAAGATGCCATTGCAGATGCATTAAAGTCAGGACAATTATCAGGCTACGCAGGTGATGTGTGGTTTCCTCAACCAGCACCGAATGATCATATTTGGAGAACCATGCCAAATCAAGGTATGACTCCTCATACATCTGGCACTTCTCTTTCTGCTCAAGCAAGATATGCTGCAGGTGTAAGAGAAATATTAGAGTGTCTCTTTGATGGAAAACCACAAAGAACAGAGTATACAATTATTTCAGAAGGCGAATTAGCTGGGACAGGTAAACACTCTTATAGTAAAGGTGATGCAACTGGAGGGTCTGAAGAGGCAAAAAATTATACTAAATAAATATATCTACTGACTTGAGGGCAATTACTTCTCAACAAACGCTTTTTCAACTAAATATTCTCCTTGAACTGAAGTATTGCCCTCAGATAGTTCAAGATTTTTAAAATATTCAATTAATTCTCTATTAAAATTTAAAGAACCACAGACCATAAACCTATCTAATTCTGAACTAATAGGCTCAAATTGAATAGCTTTATATAATCTATCCTCTTTTATCCATTGAGTAATTCTACCAATATTGTCCCATGGAGCTCTCGTAAGTGTGCTGAAATAATTAAATTTATTATTAGTGATTATATTCCATCTATTATTAAACAATGTCAGCTCCTCTAAATAAGCTAGTTGTGTAGGATCCGGGACAGTATGCGTTAATACAACTTTTTCAAATCTTTCATATGTTAAAGGGTCTTTTATGATTGACATAAATGGTGCAAGCCCTGTTCCTGTAGATAACAAGTACAAATTTCTTCCTGGTTTTAGATAATCTATTACAAGAGTACCTGTAGATTTGCTCTGAATTAATACTTCATCACCTATTTTTATATTTCGTAATTTTGATGTAAGAGGGCCTTTATCTAATTTAATTGATAAAAATTCAAGAAAATCCTCATGATTCGCAGAAGCAATAGAGTATGCTCTCATTATACTCTTTCCCTCATCTTCTAAACCTATCATTGTGAATTCTCCATTGTTAAATTTATTTGGATAATTTCTTGTAGTCGTAAAACTAAAAGTTCTTGTACTCCAATGTTTAACTTTGGTAACTACTTCTTTGTTTATCACAGAGGAAAAATAATAAATTTTAAATTTAATAAAATAAAAAAAAATAAAGTAACTCCTATAAATAATTTCATTAATTTTTTGAACTGTATTTTGAATTATTTAAGATTGTTTTTGATATAGGGTTATAATTATTATGATATCAGCAGTTTATTATTTTTTATTAAGGCAAATGGTGGAGCCAAGGGGGATCGAACCCCTGACCTCTACGCTGCCAGCGTAGCGCTCTCCCAGCTGAGCTATGGCCCCAAGTCGATTTAGCGAGAGAATTCAACGATAATCTGAGATTGATACTAGGAAATTAATGAAACCATGGCAATATTTTTATTATTTTGTGATACCCACTTAGGCAGCCTGCAATGGGTTTATACATACCTTATTTAAAAACAGTCATGCTAAAAATTAAATTTAGTTTTGAAAGTACTTATAACTTTCATTCAGACTTTAATTTTGCTTGGTCCTCTAAATATTTTTCAAGAAGTCTAGCATGTGCTCCTTTAGCATCGGTAAATGCATCATCTATAAACTCACAAAAATGACTATTATAAATATAACCAAAAGTTTTTAATTCTAAGCTAGCTCTGTCTATATAAAAATAATTTCTTTCTGTTAAATCAGGTAAATCAAAATTAATATTCAAATCATCGGCTGTATAATTTCCATTAAATTTGTTTAATTCTGGGCCTCTATCAGTCATTTTAATACGGAATGCATCTACTAAATAATTTTCTCCCCCATATATTTTTAACCACCAAGCATGTCTATTAACGAGTGGATATTCACCTACTTGAACATGAGGTTCTAGTAAACAAAATAAACTTATGTCTTTCTCTGGATGTGTGTCTCCCCAACTCAAACTTGGGATTAAAAACAACATGGTTAAGAGAGTTTTCATTTATTTATATGGTTTGGGAAGCCCCTTACTTAAACAGTCAGGTAGGGGCTTTTTTTGCTCTAACAATTTTATAAAATTATTTTTTCATAGCATTGTACATACTTAAAGTGTCATCATAAGCTACAAACTTTAACAACTTATCATCTTTTACTTCCATGTAGTGTCCAAAAATTGTATCCATACCATCAGCGGTCGCTTTTGTATTTATAAAAACTTTACTACCTTCGCTGATCATCGATTCTACCGAAACTTGAAAATTGCTCCAAAGATCAGGGACTTTCATTAATTGTTGTTGAAAACCCTCTTTATTGTGAGTTCCAGAAAATGGGTGTTTATCACCTGGGTACACGAAAATAAAATCTTCATGTAACATATTAAAGAAACCCTCCATGTCACCTTTTGCAAAAAGATCATAACCTTGTTGCACTAATTCTTTTGAGTCCATAATTTTTCCTTTCCTTTATAAACCATATAACACGTTACACAAAAATTAATTATTACAAATAACTAATAAATAAATTAATAATTTAAATTAATAGAGAAGTAAAAATACAATCGAGGAAAGCTAATTGTTCCCCAAACTCAAACTAGGGATTAATAGCAATAGAGCTAAGAGGTTTTTCATATCAATTTTCTGATAGATATTCTTCACCTTTCTCTGATAAATACCAAAGATATCGATCTTCATTATTATCTTTATCTTCCCATATAATTTTTTTTGCTAAATTCATTTTTATTAATTTTTCTCCAGTATCTCTGACAATATTAAAATTGAGACCTGTTAAAAAGGAAATTTCATCCAAATCAAATGCATTAATAACTACTCTTGAAACTACAGAGCTACTATCTGTATTTTTATTTTCTATCTCTAGATTAACGTGTCTTTTACATATTTTTTCTTGAAGACACTTCATGAAGAGAATATCTTGTGTCTCAATCATAAACGAACTTTATATTATTTTACCCAATCGTGATAAACGCAAATGAGTACTAGAGAGATTATTTGATATCAGATAATTATAATTCTTAGGTCTATAAGGATAGGTTATTAGACAATATATTTTCACTCAGAGGCCCTAAATCTTTAGGGTAAGTAAGTACGCCATCTGAGATATATTTATTATCAAATAGTGATACACACCATGAAAGCGAAGCTGGCTTAGGTACAAGAGTGTTATCATTTCTAATGGAGTAGAGTAAATTATCTTTAACTGCCAAATCACCCATATAAACTAGATAAGCAACTTTTGTACGCCTTGTAATAAAGTTACTTTCACCTTGATTGAGACCTTTAGGAGGGTTATAGATAACAGGTTTTCCTTGGTCATATTCGTCCTTAAGTCTCTTTATTAACCAATTTCTCATAATTTTTCTAACTATATGGTAGGCTGCAAATTGTGGCTTTATAGAATAAGTCGTTTGGTGCCCGATATTCAAAATTGTGTTATTTTTTGCAAATTTATAGGGATAGCCATCTTTATACTTTTGATGAAATTTTGAGAACTCTCTAGCCCATATAATTCCTTCAACTACCTTTTCTTTTGTTTGAGAAGTATATTTCTCTCTTGATGAAGTATCTTGTAAAACTACATCTCTAAAAAAAGATAGATAATCAGTTTCATTTTTAAATTTTTCCTTATAATGTTGACTTAATTCGTTCCAAGTTTTGATTTTAATATTTTGCATAAAGGTAGATAATTTATAT
>CABZMT010000009.1 GCA_902526965.1 uncultured Alphaproteobacteria bacterium | reverse complement strand
TATCTAAAGGTTCTTCATCCAATGAACCATTAATAATAATCTTTTGGTACTTCTGAATTTTTATTTTTTTATTATTAAAAAATTCATCAATAGATAAATCTAATAAAGATGCATTGAACAAACCCTCTTCCATACTGTCTTTAAACACCTCTGTCATTTGTTTAGAGGTCTCTACACAGTCAATATTAGATGAAAATTGACTCATAATTGATGTAGATGTTCCAAACCCAGATCCTATTTCTAAAATGTGATCATCATTAACCTCTCCTAAAGCCTGAACTAAGTGAAATGATGTTAAAGGAGGCAGAACAAAACGACCATCATCTAAAAATAAAATTTTATCTGAGTATGCCAAATGTTTCCATTCCTTTGGATATAAACTCTCTCTTGGAAATAATTCAATTTTTTCGATTAGAGATGAATTTCTGATACGATTAGCTCTTAGTTGATTAAGAACCATGTTTGATCTTGCCTGTTCAAAGTTCATATAAATTTGATTTATAACAAAATTAACTGTTTTTCAAAGATCATAATCGCCTCAGATTTAGTAATTTAAACAATTTAATACAAATTAGTAATTAATGAATTACCGACACATTTTTAAAAAATAAAAATACAAAAATTAATTAATTTGATAATATGGAATCACCTAGAGGATAGGTTTAAGAATTGAGGTTAAAAAGATGGAGCCACCAAAGTAGTATCTAAAAAATACAACTCAACTCTGATCCATCCCTATTTATTAAGGGTTTATATTTTCAATAAAGTTTAATCGACCTACAATTTCATCTCTGTCCATGTAGTAACCTTGAAGGTGTCTTTCTCCAGAATTGGCATCATACTCTTTCCTACCATGTAAAACTCTTCGGTTATTAAAACTAAAAATATCTCCGGCTTGCAAACGAAAATTAATTTCAAACCTTTCATCGTGAAGTAGGCTTAAAAGTTTTCTATATGCTGAGTAAAAATGATCCATTTGATCAGGATGACAATCCATAACTCCCATATATGCAACACTGAACCTAATATCATTATAATCATTATTGTGATCGAGAGTAATTATAGGTTTATGCATAACTCTGATTGTATTAGTTGTGTAATCTCTATTTACAAATTTTACAGACGTATTCAGTAATACTTCAAAATCACTTGGGTGATTATTTTTTAAAAAATCAATTACCTTAAAACCATCTAAAGCAACTGACTCACCCCCGGTAGCATTATTTATTAAGCAGTGAAGAAACTGATATCCAGGAGCTATCTCATAATATGGTAAATCAATATGATTTCTTAAACCTGCAGAAGTATAAGCTGAATTATTAGGGTTAGGTATATCAATGACCTCGAATGGTGTTTTAAAAAAAGTTTCTCGAGTATGACTAATGTTTTTAAGAATATCAAAACCAGAATTTACTTCTGTTGGAGCGTTTTTAACAATTGAAATACCAAAAAAATGTAGTTGTTGTAACCACTTTTTTATACCATCATCATTACTTGTTATTTCGCTGTAATCTATTTGAATATCTTCAAATGTATCTTGCATGGATTTATCCCAAAGCCTATATGGTGAAACGTACTCTCGACTGTGTTTTAAAGAATAACAATTATGTCTCAACCAGTCTCTCTCATAAACACTTTTATGTCCTCCCTCACTCCATTCAATCTCAAGATTACCTTCGCTATTTAAAGAATAATTTTTAGGATGAATATCTTCAGAAACGTCAAGCAAATTAAAAGTTCTTTCACGAGCTGTTGGATGCACTTCAGAGGGGCAATTATCTCTCAACCATAGGAAATTATATTTACTTTTAAAACCATCACTCCAATCGACCAAAATAGACTTCTTATTTGTATCTATTGTTTTAATTAAAAGGTTTTCACTCATATTAAAATTTATTAAATGTTTTATCCCAATTAGGAAAATTATTTCTTTGATATTTATTCAATGTTTTCATGATTTCAATCAAAAAAATATCTCTTTGAACCTCTAAATCTTTAATACTGTATTTTCCAGACTGTTTTTTTGTGCCTGAAATCATTAATTTTTTTAGTTTTGCGTCCAATTTTGGAGCCCTTAATTTAGTCCAAGGTAACTTAAGAGCAGGTCCAAACTGCTCTAACATGTGTTTCATACCAGTTTGCCCTCCTGCAAGATGAAAAGTTAGACAAACACCCATAAAAGACCATCGTAATCCTGGCCCATAAATAATCGCATCGTCAACATCTTGTGTTGATGCAACACCATCTTTAATTATGTGAAGTGCTTCCCTCCAAAGAGCTTCCTGTAAGCGATCAGATATATAGCCCTCAATTTCTTTTTTTACAATCAAAGGCTTCATTCCTATATCTTCGTAAAACTTCTTAGCCATAGTAATTGTGTTTTTCTTTGTTTGCTTTCCAGATACCAACTCAACAAGAGGTAATAAATATACAGGGTTAAATGGATGCCCTATACAAACTCTTTCTGGGTAATTACATAAAGATTGAATTCTTGTAGGTAAAAGTCCTGATGAACTAGACGAAATGATAATATTTTTTGGCAATAATTTATCTATATCTTTGAGAAGTTTCTTCTTTAACTTTTCATTCTCTGGAGCATTTTCTTGGACAAAGGAAGTTGAATGAAGAGACTCTCTGAGATCAGAATAAATTTTCAAATTACTAAGTTTTGCATTTTTATTTAAACCTAATCTTTGAAGACTCTTTAAAGCTATTTTAGTATTTGATAATAGTTGCTTTCTTGCCTTAGCACTTGGATCATAAGCTTTAACAATTAGACCACATGCTAGCATTCTAGCAGCCCATCCAGCACCAATGACGCCAGCACCAACTATTGTGACAATCTTTTTTTTAATCAACTTTTAAAAATATATTAACTTATAAATATTAAATTATGATATTTTTTTTGTATGATTATATACATTTGTAAGTTTCTTCATCTTATATCTCTGTTTATTGCTGGAGGAGGAGGTATTGGTAGTGCTGTTATTCAATATATATATAAAAAAGAAGGTAAAGTGCCAGAGCCTCATTTGGCTAAAGGTTTTAGGGTTTTAACATTTTTATCTTTATTAGCTATCATCACGATGTGGGTTACTGGAATTATTTTGCTATTGGTAATAAACGGATCATTTAATTTAGGTTGGACTTTTCATATGAAATTATTTGGAGCTAGCTTAATTTTAATAACAACCATATTTATAAATATGCATTTATATGTATCAGCTAAAAAAAGGCTAACCCCCAATCAAAAATATATCAAAAATTCTGGATTTTTGTCTAGATTTGGCTTGATTCTTGCCATAGCTGGCGCAATAGGATCTTTTGTCTGACCTTATTTATTTTTTTTTAATTTATGATATTTTTTGTGAATGAAAGTTGACTTAGACAAATGGCATCATTGTGAAGTTGATAAAGAAGAATTTGTAAAGCTTCTTAAAAAGTCCGATTATCAGGGTTTTAAACACATGTTTATTTTCTTTGGGTCTTTAATTGTATTCGGTGTTTTAGCTTATTTGACATGGGGTACTTGGTGGTCTTTATTATTTTTTTTAATTTATGGTAATATTTGGAATTGCGCTGATCCAATTTGGCATGAGACTGGTCATAAAACTGCATTTAAAACTAACTACTGGAACAACTTTTTTTACCAGATAGGAAGTTACATGAATGGTTTTGAACCGGTAAGATGGAGATGGTCTCATTTCCGTCATCATGGTTATACTTATTTCGATGATCCTCTGGATTTTGAAATAGCCATTAGAAGGCCTACTGATGTTTTTTATTTTTTCAGTTTATTCATACCTTTCTTTGACATAATTAACTTTAAAAAAACAACTCAGTACGAAACTATTCTCCATGCTTTAGGCAAAAAAACAGAAGTTATGAAACAAGTAATTCCTGAAAGAGAACATCAAAAATGCATAAACTCTTCAAGATTACATGTTGGTATTTGGATCTTGTTAATTTCAATGTCAATTGCTTTTCAATCTTGGTTACCGGTTTTATATTTTTTACTTCCAAACTTTTATGGGATAACACTCAAAAGACTTTTTGGATTAACTCAACACACTGGGCTAAAAGATAATATCAAAGATCATAGATATAGTACTAGAACAATGCATTTAAACCCAATCTTCAGTTTTTTATATTGGCAGATGGAATATCATATTGAACACCATATGTTCCCTACTGTGCCATCACATAATTTGCCTAAACTTCATCAATTAGTTAAAGATCAGATGCCACCAGCTAAGAAAGGTCTTTGGGGTGCATACTCTGAAATCATCCCTACAATTTTAAAACAAGCAAAAAACCCTTCATATGAATTACAAGTAGCCGTTCCATCTAATAACAATGGCTAAAAGAACTACCGTTTTTGATTTATGGAGTCAAAAAGGGAAGAAAAAATGGCCTCAAACTCATATAGATACCGCAAAAGAGGCAGAAGCTGCATATAAAGCAGGAATTGAAATAATTTCCTGTGAGCCCGATCATCATTTCAAGGATGTAAGAAAAGTTGCTCCAACAGCATTTTTATCTGTTGGTCTTAAACATGGGTCGGTGAGTTCTCCTCAAGAGGCGATAAAAAAAGGTTTTGAAATAATGGAAATGGGAGCTGATGCTATTTATTGTTCACACTCTATTAACTTTATTGAAGCTATGGCAAAAGAGGGAATACCTGTAACTGCTCACGTTGGGTTAGTCCCAAATATTGCAACATGGACAAATTATCGAGCTATAGGAAAAACATCAGTAGAAGCTTTTGAAGTATATCAAAAAGTAAAAGATCTCGAAAATGCTGGAGTAGCTTGTGTAGAAGTTGAGGTGGTACCAGTTGAGCTAGCGGAATTTATAACAAAAAATACTAAAATGATAACTATGGGTATGGGTTGTGGTGATGTATGTGATACACAATATTTATTTTGTAACGATATACTTGGCACAAACGCTGGTCATTATCCTCGACATGCAAAAAAATATTTGGATTTAGAAATAAAAGAGAGAGAATTACAAGAATTAAGAATAAAAGGTTTTAAGATGTTTGTTGATGAATTTAATAGTGGTGCATACCCTGAAGATAAGCATCTTATTAAAATGGAAGAAAAAGAGCTTAATAAATTTCTAGATAAAGTTAAATAGCATCCAAATATAAATCAATATCTAATTCAGATATAGTGCTAGCAAATTTATGATACTCCATTTCTTTAATGGCTATAAATGCCTTATGTAATTCTGGGCCCAAAGTTTCTTTTAAAAAAGAAGATTTCTTAGATAATTTAATTGATGAATTCCAATCAGAAGGAATTTTGTATTTTTGATTATTTTTCTTTAAATAAGCATTTCCTGTTGTTTGTTTGTCTGGAGAAATTTTATTTTTAATTCCTAATTCAATTGCTGAAATTATAGTTAAGGCTACTAAATATGGGTTTGCATCAACTCCTGAGACCCTATGTTCTATCCTTCTATTATTTTTATTACTACTAGGTATTCGAAAAGCAACTGATCTGTTGTCTATTCCCCAATTAGGCTTTGTTGGTGCATAAGACCCTAAAACAAACCTTCTCCAACTATTAGCATTTGGTGCGAATATCAACATACTTTCACCCATGGTTTTTGAAAGACCTCCAAGTGCATAATTAAGATTTTTATTAATTTTTTCATCATTACTTTCGGCAAAAATATTTTTTTCTTTTTGATTATAAAGTGAAATATGAAAATGCATTCCAGAACCTGAAATATTTTCCATAGGTTTTGCCATAAAGCATGCAGTGACTCCATGTTTTCTTGCTTGTGCTCTTATAATTCTTTTTAGCCTTAAAATGTCATCAGCAGCTTTAAGTAACGATTTTTGATGTTTTAATGTTAGTTCGTATTGACCTGGAGCATACTCTGAAATAATAGTTTCAGCATCTATTTTTGCAAGTTTTGTAGCTTCATAAATATCATCAATTAATGGTAAAATACCGTGGAGATGATCTACTGAATAAACATCCGTTTTTTTAATTGATGCTCTTTTTCCAATTATAGATTTTGCTGGTTTGAGTTTTCCATACTCATCCAATTCATTTGAAACAAGAAAAAATTCTAGCTCAAATGCTGCATAAAAACTAATTCCTTTTTTTTTAAATTCTTGAATTTTATTTTCCAAAATATTTCTTGGGTCTGTTAATAATTTTTTTCCATCCATATTATACATGTTCATAAATAACTCACCTCTTGGTGGTTTACTGTTATGCAATAACTTAAGTGATGATGGTATAGGCCAAGCTTTTATGTCACCATCTCCCTGCTCTAAAATCAATCCTGTTTCGGGTGTGTCCTCTCCAGTAATGTCCATTCCCATTAATGAAAGAGGAAATTGCCTACCAGACTTATACAAATTTAATAACTCATTTCTTCTAATGATTTTCCCCCTACCTACACCATTACAATCATGCATTACAATATCGAATGATTTTATTTGTGTATTTTTCTTAAGAAAATTTTGTGCTTCAGATAAATAATTTTTAATTTTCATGACAAATATTTATAATATAAAAATATTAATATAAACTTTATGTCTAAACTACAGTTAATCTATTTTAATCTGAGAGCTTTGTGTGAGGCTCCAAGGATGATGCTACATACTGCGGGCATCGAATATTCATATGAAATGGCATGGGATTATTTTAAAAAACCATGGGTTGATGTCAAAAATGACGTAATTTTTCATAAATTACCTTTGCTTGTTATTGATGAGAAAATTGAAATATGGCAAAGTAATACCATCTCAAGATATATAGCAAAACTTACAGACAATATTCCAGATAATGAGGAAATGGTGGCTTATGCTGACTCTATATTTGAGTCTGCCCATGATTTATTTTTTCCTTTAAATCCAACCATAAATGTTTGGGTTGGTGAAATGCACTTAAAGAATAAAAAAAATCTATTAGATAAAATTTTGCCCAAAGCTTTTACAAATTTTGAAAAATTAATTAGTAAATATGAAGGTGATTTTTTTTTAGGAAAAAGAGCATACTATTGTGATTATAATGTTTATCATCATGTTTCACTAGCAATGCTGTTGGATGGTAAAATTTTAGATAACTTTCCAAATCTAAAAAAATTTATGAATGATTTTGAAAAGATTAAGGGTATTTTAGATTATCTGGAGTCAAGACCCAAACTTATTGGAATTGGGACTTGGCCAAAGGTAGTGATTAATGGTATAGAATTCACATCTGGTACTAATCCTGATTACAAATATCAATAAAAATATCAACTTAACCTAATCAAATTCAGGGTGGGCGTCAGAATTAATTTCAATTTTAGGTCTTACAACTATTCCATCAATGTCTTTTAGACTTTCACATGAGTATCCAAGTTGATAAATTATGTTGCTAAATTTATTATCAGAACATTTTTTTGCTCGGGCAATATTGCTATACCAAGCAACAGCTTTGCCATTAAAATTTTCTGGTACATTATTCACATAAACACCATAACGGAAACTTGGACCTGACAATTTATTTTGCCTTTTTGGTACTCTAAATTCATTACTTATGAAGCCCTCCGCCGAGTATTGTAAATCACCATTTATATACATTTTTAAAAATCCATTTTCGCCCCATTTTGCGTGAACGATAAAATCTAACCATTGGTCCAAAAGATTATCTTTATTTACTAAAATATGTTTTTTACCAGAATGTTCATACAAATAATCTTGTTTACATATATCTCTACTCATACCAAGACCATCAGTGCCAGCTTTATATTGCATAATAAAAACCACCTCTCCCGAATACTCACAATGGGGCCATTTTTTTGCAAGTACATCTATTGAGCTAGACAATTTAAACTGTGCGAATTGAATCATGTGTTTGTCTGTTAAATCGTTTATGTCAGATCCATCAATATAGACTGACCATACATACCAATTTTCCCCCTCCTCACCTAAATAATTATTATTTTTAGGATTATTTAAGTATGCTTCCACTCTACCAAATGAACCTTCGTATTCTCCTCTAGGACAGTCATCTTCATTACACTCATTTGCTCTGAGTTCAAATTTATGAGAAAAATCTCCAAGTCTAGAGAACTTTTCATCTATCATTTGACTCCATTCATTTTTGACAGATGAACCATGATTTTCAGTCTTACCCCAATTTGTCCATTCAATTGTAAGTTCATCTATTTGTTTACCATCACTAAAAGTTAATCCTGAACACAAATTAGGGATTAATAAAAGTAAAGCTAAGAATGTTTTCATCATAAAATTAATGTTAGCTAACTTTGTTGATGATCTCAATATAGATTTCAACTTGGTTTTTTATGAATCGACAAAGATTTATTACTTACTGAGGTATTATTGTGATAAGTTGTATTATAAAGAAAATTAATTTTAAAAACCTGCTATTAACAACATTAAGGCCCGCTGGCAGATTGGTTATGCAGAGGACTGCAAATCCTTGTAGCTCGGTTCGATTCCGGGGTGGGCCTCCAACAAATCTTTACAAAGGAACATACTTATCGAAGATATCTTCGATTGGACTATTGTAAGCAGTTAAATGTTTGGTTTCTCTAATCAATGGTTTAGATGAATTTAATCCTCTAGCTTTCCAATGTTTAATCCACTTATCTTCCATAATTTCAACTAATTCCCTTTTGTATCTATTCTCAATAATAAAACCATCATTTACAGATAGAATTAATATTTCTTTGTTCACAAAGTGCATGATTATTTCATTAGCTATATTTGATTCATGATTTATAAATTTTTGTCCATTATCATTACCTTTAAAAAAATAAGCATTATAAATTTCACTATGAGCCTTAGAAATCAAATTGGCAAGTTTGTACACTCTTTTTTCATTCTTCTTATTCCATTTGAATCCTAATTCTTGAACTGTCTGCTCACATGCATCTCTTAATTTAATTGTGTTAGGTGCTATTATACAAAAGGCCTTTACCCATGACCTATCTTCATCAACCATTGCATATAAATCTTTGCCAGTATGTTGAACAATGTTAAGGGTCGAATACATTATATGCAGTAAACATGCTGAATAATCTATTTGCCTAGTTGGTCTTCCATTCATGTTAAGAAACTGTCTAGCTAAGGCTGGTATTTCTAATACCCAATGACCATAAAATCTACCACCACAACTAAAATTATTTTTAGTAAAGACACGATAATAAAATCTTTTACCATAATTCTGGAACTGAAAGTCCTTACCTTCTTGATCAATCAAATTTCCGCTAATATTCATATGATTTCTTCGTAATAGGTCATTATATTTCTCTAAATCTTTTCTCATCTTTTTAGTTTCATCTGTATCTTTATAATTTTTAAAAGTTTCTATTATTGATGATTTAATTTTAGGGCCTTTGAGCATAACAAAATCACTTACTCGATATAAATCTTTGTATCCTATTTCATACTCAATAAATTTTGTAAATATTTCCCATTTAAATCTGTATCTTAAGGAATGATTTTTTATCTTATTCTTGTATCTCCTTTCCAAAAACTTATTAGAGTAATATTCAATCAGTCCAACCTTAATTAATTTGTCTAGGACATCTAAAGTGCTTTTTTTGGTCATCAAAGGGTTATATCTATTTTTATTATATTCATCATTACCACTTTTTATTCTGACAAAACCAGAGCCACCAAATTTATGAAAAGATAAAAGTGCATTTGCCAATATACCCTTTAAGGCGTCACTAATATTTTCTTTTAAAGATTTAGAGAGTTTTTGATTTAAATAAAGAAGTTTAATTAGATTATCTATGCATAAATCAACATGTGAGCCACTTAGCGTATAATCAATATGGAATACATCTGACTCTGAAAAAAAAAATGCATCATTATGTCTAATTTCTTTTGTATAAACTTGATCAAGGCAGTGTTGCTCATTTATTAGTCTAATATCTATCTCTCGCCAAAATTTATCTAAATTTTTTGGAATAGAAATCCAATTACCTCTATTTGCTATTCTCATATTACAATTATAAATGTAGTTAGATACTTAACACAAATAAAAAGTATTTTGTGAACATAGGCATATCTTCGCATCATTCGACTCTATCCAGAAGTAAATCTAAGTTATTTCAATTCATTAATTATTTTTTTTAAGGTCCTTGATGTAAGATCTAGGATTTTCTTTCCTTTATCTGCAGAGGAGTTTGTAGGATTACCTATTATGCCTGTTTCCGACAAATCTTTTGTATTCCAAGCTCTTTTTATTGTTTTTTCATAAGAAATAATTTTTTTTGAATTAATATCAGATGAAAGTTTATTTTTTTTAATTTTATTAATTTTTATCAATTCTGGATGAAGATGAAGCATAATTGAGGTCTCAAATTCTCCTCCATGATAACCATAAAGTAATTCTTTTTTAGAAATAATTTTCTCAAAACCTTTAAATAAAAAATAATGAGCCTTAACTATATCAACATTTTTGAATGTGCTTTTAATTTCTTTTGCAGCTATATCTAAATGACTGATTTGGCCTCCATGACTATTTAAGAAGATAAACTTTTTATATTTGCGAATACATAACTCCTCTACTACACTAATAATGTAATCAATATAATTTGTTGAGCTTGTTGAGATAGTGCCTTCAAAGCTATTATGCTCACTAGCCGATCCTATTGAGATATTTGGTAAAACTAAAAAGTTATTTAATTTTGGATTGTTTTTAATAAAAGTATTTAAAATACCGTCTAAAATCAATTTATCAGTACCTGAAGGTAGATGGTCGCCATGTTGCTCAACAGATGAAAAAGGCAAAATAAGTACTTTATTCTTACCTAATTTTTTTATGTCATCTGAAGTTAAATCAATCCAAAACTTTGATAGCATAACTGATATTTAACATTTATATAATTATTATGGAAACTTATTCTCTATGGCTTGAAAATAAAAACAAACCAATTATCAAGAAAAAATCTTTAAATTTTAAAAACAATTCTAAAACTGTTCTAATTAAGACACTCTATTCTGGTATTAGTAAAGGAACAGAGAAATTAGTTGCATCAGGTAAAATTGGTGAAGATCAATTTGAAATCATGAAATCTCCTTTTCAAGAAGGAACATTTTCGTATCCGATTAAATATGGATATATAAATGTGGGTGAAATTATCAAAGGTCCAAAAAAATATTTAAATAAAAAAACTTTTTGTCTCTTTCCCCATCAGTCCTTGTTTGAGATGGATATAAATAATGTGCATATATTGAAAAGTAATAATGATTTAAGAAAGTATTTGCTTACAGCAAACATGGAAACGGCAATTAATATCTTTTGGGATGCTCAAGCTAATAAGGATGACAAAATAGTGATTTTAGGAATGGGCTCAGTAGGATTATTAACCGCTTACTATTATAAATTACAAAAATTTAAGAATGTATATATAAATGATAATAACATAATAAAGAAGAAATTTTCAAAGATATTAGGGTTAAAATTCATTAATTTTAAAAAAATTAAAAATGCTGATGTTATAATTAACACTACTTCTGATTATGAAGTATTAAATCAATCTCTTGATAAATTAACATTAGAGGGAAAATTTATTGAAGCAAGTTGGTATGGAGATAAAAAAGGGCAGATCAAATTAGGAGGGAATTTTCACTCTAAAAGACTAAAAATAATTAGCTCTCAAGTTTCAAAAATACCTAGATACATGTCAAAAAGATTTAATAATAAAAGTAGATTGAACATGGCAATCAATGCATTGTCTAACAATAAACTTCTCAAACTCGTAAATACTGAGAGTAACTTTTACTATTTAGATAAGGATTATATTTCAATAATAAATAATCCAGACAGCATAATGCATGCTATAAATTACTGATATGTATTCAATAACAGTTCGAAACAATATTTTAATTGCACATTCTCTTCCTGGGGAAGTCTTTGGCCCAGCCCAGAATATGCATGGTGCTACATACATAGTTGATGCAGAGTTTTATTCAAAAGAAGTTAATAAATATAATATTATTATGGATTTAGGAGTAGTAACAGAGATACTATCTGATGTACTTAAATTTTATAGTTACAAAAATTTAGATGAAATTGAGGAATTTAAAAATACAATAACATCTACTGAATTCCTCGCTAAAGATATATTTGATAAGATTAGTTCTAAATTACAAAAAGATTACTCAGAAGATTATAACAAGTTACATAAAATTAAAATTATTCTAACCGAGTCAAATGTAGCTTGGGCTTCTTATGAACAAAAAATCAACGAAACTAAATAAAACATACTATTTTCTGTACCCTGGTAACATTAATACTAAAACAGGTGGGTATATATATGCAAAAAATATTTTACAAAGAGCTAAAGCACTAAATTTTAATTTAAAAGCTATTCAATTGAGCGAAAATTATCCTTTCCAAAAAAAGAATGATATCAAAACTTTAAAAAACATATTAGATAGATTATCTGATGATTCAGTTTTAGTTTTCGATGGATTAATTTATGAAACTATTGATAAGGTTATAGGGGATCTTAAAAAATTCAAAATAATAGCACTTATACATCACCCACTTTATTTAGAATTTAGAAATAAACAAAGTAAATATTTTTTTAAACAAGCAATGCAATTATATCCAATGGCTAGCAAAATTATCGTTACATCAAATGAGACAAAAAATTTAATAATACAAAAATTTAAAATAAATAAACAAAAAATTCAAATAGTAGAGCCTGGAATAGAAAAATTAAAAAAATTTAAAGTCAAAAAAGATAAAAACATTAATTTGCTATCAGTTGGTAGTATTATTGAGAGAAAAAATTACCAATATCTCATAAAGGAATTAAGATTTATTGATAACGTAAAATTAAAAATTGTTGGAGATACAACCAGAGAGAGCAAATATTATAACAAATTACAAAACATAATTAGTAATTATGGTTTAGAAGAAAAAATAAGTTTTTATAGCAGTATCTCAACTAAACTTTTATCACAGCTATATTCACAGTGTGATTTTTATATATCTGTTAGTAGATATGAAGGATTTGGTATGTCACTTGCAAATGCCCTACAACAAAATAAAAAGATAATTACATTTAAAACTATAACTTTAATGAGCACACTTCAAAAAGATGGAATTATATATCTAAATAATTTTAAAGAAAAAAGTTTGTCAAAATTAATATTAAGAAATTTTAATAATGTTAAAATTCAAAATAAAATTAGAAAAAATCAAAGAAAATTTCTCACACCTATACAGTCAGCAAACTTATTCATAAAGGAAATTAAAAATGCATAAATTTAATAATGATTGGTTATTTTATAGAGAAAAGATTGATGCAATTTCAAGAAATAAAAAAATAATAAAAAAAATCAACAAGTATTTTAAAGATTATAAAATATTGTCTATAGCAGATTTAGGATGTGGTACAGGATCAAACTATAGGTATATGTATCCTAAGATAAAAGCTAAACAAAAATGGGATATGATTGATATATCCTTTGAATCAATCAAGGAATTCAAAAAAATAACAACTAATAAAAATAAAATTATTAATATTAATTATAAAAAATTTGATTTAATTAAAAATATAAAAAAGTTTAAATTTGATGATTATGATCTTATCACTGGATCAGCATATTTAGATATAATGCCTAAAGAGTGGTTTTATGAATTTAAGAGACAGAACTTAAATACAAAAGTAATATATTTTTCAATCAATTATGATGGATATTTTAAATTTTATCCAAAACACAAAGATGATGAATATGTTCTAAAACTATTTAATAAAGATCAGGAGTCTGATAAAGGAATTGGAAAAAAAGCTGCTGGCAAAAATTGTAGTCAAATAATAAATAAAGTTTTCACAAAAACTCATAAAACTTTTGTACTTAATTCAAATTGGGAAGTGTCCAAAAATAATATTTTTCAAGACATGTTTATAAACTTTTGCGAAAATGTTATTAAAAAAAATAAAATTTCCCTAGAACTATGGATAAAATTTAGAAGGGAAAATATCAGACTTAATAAATCTAAATTATTATTAAGAAATAAGGATTTTTTAGCTTTAAAACTCTAAACTTACAATAATCTCTTTACCAAACTTAAAAATATTGTTTTTGGTCCTTATAACATTTTTTAAATTAGTTATAGGCTCAATATTTATAGAATTAATTCCAGAGCCAATAATAGTTGGTGCGATAATAAATTGCATAATATTTAATAATCCATTTTCTAGAAACTTAGATATAGTTTTAGAACCACCTTCAACTAATACTAATTTATATCCTAATCTATTAATATTTTGGTAAATAAGATTGGTAAAATTTCTTTCAGGTAATTTGTATATTTGAGTGTTATTAAATTTTTTATTTTTTTTAGAATGGGTAAAAATAATATTAGGCATACCATCTTTAAATACTTGATATTTATTTGTTAATTTTAAAGACGGATCAATAATTATCCGTTGAGGGTTTGGTCCCTTAATTGCTCTTGTAGTCAATAAAGGGTCATCTTTTCTGATAGTGTTAACCCCTACCACCACAGCATCACAAATCGAACGAAGGCTATGAAGATAAGAAATACTATTTTTGTCATTTATGTAATGAGAATTACCATTCAAAAGAGCAATTTTGCCATCTAAGCTTTGGCCTATTTGTCCAATATAAAATTTTTTTTTTGACATCAAGATAGGCAATAATATTTGGCCTATTTCTTCAATCTTTTTTTCAATTTTACAATTAAATACAACTTTGTATTTGTCTATTGAAATATCAGCTATTTTAGAATGTTGACTAAGGACAAACGATTTGTTAATTAAATCAATTCCTAAATTATTTGATTTTTTTTGATTTTTTACAAACTCAAATAAAGAGGAGATATTATGCTTTGTTATCATCAATCATCTGTATCAACTGTCATTAAGTATATATATAGTCTATGAGTTTAAAATCAAATTATGGAACTTTTATTGATAGATCTATCAATGAGTTAAGAACGGGAAGACCAATAGTCATAAAAGAAAATAAAAACTATTGGATGTTTTTTAATATTGAGCATTCTGAAAATAAGATTCTTAATCAATTCAATAAATACTTACTAAAAGAAAAATATCTTTTAATTACAAAACAAAAAGCACAATCTATTTTCAATAATAAAATAACATCAAATATATTCCTAAAAATTGATGGAAAAATATCCAATAAATCCATTTTAAATTTATTTATTAACCCCTTATCTAATCAAAATAAATTATTATTTAAAGATGTAGTTCGAAATAAAAGTAGAGACTTTCATAATGTTTGCTTAGATATAGCAAAAAATGCTAAAGTCATTCCCTCACTTATTTTTAAAAATATTAATTCTAAATATTATAAGAATATTGATAATCTAATTTTACAACTTGGTTTGTTAAAATTTAATCACAAAGAACTTAAAAATCAGAATAAATTTATTACAAATAGCATAAAATTGGTTTCTAGTGCTAATGTTCCACTCCCTAATGTGGCTTCAACATCTTTTAATATTTTTAAATCTTATATTGGTGCTAGAAGGCATATTGCAATTATAATTAAACCAGAAAATTTAAAACAGCCTACAAATCTTAGAATACACTCTGCATGTTTTACGGGGGATATATTTCACTCTAGAAAATGTGATTGCGGAGAGCAATTAAATAGTTCCATCAACTATATGATTAAAAATAAAGGTGGAATCATATTATATCTAGATCAAGAAGGCAGAGGTATTGGTCTAGCTAATAAAATGCGTGCTTATTCTCTTCAATCGAAAGGTTTGGATACAATTGATGCTGATCACAATATAGGTTTTTTAGATGATGAGAGAGATTTTAATATTGCAGCTAAAATATTGAAGCTACTAAAAGTAAATAAAGTTAATATAATTACAAATAACTTTACTAAAGTATCATCATTAAAAAAAGCTGGTATTCAAATAGTTAAACAAATAAATACAAAACCTACCATAAATAAATTTAATAAGAATTATTTTAAAACAAGAGTAAAAAAAACTGGTTACGGTTTTAAGAATTTAGATTAAAGATTAATCAAAGTCTCCACGTTCTAGCCTATCCTCATATTCATTAGAAGACTCAGACACTGTATTAAGTTGTTTTTTAGTCATAACTTCAATAGTTTTTTTTATTGCAAGCTGGTAAGTATGTAGTTTTTCAACTATGTTTCTCTCACTGGTATTTCTCATCATTTGGCTTAAAGCTCTATTTAATTCTGTAAGTCTTCCTAACAACGTGTTATCATCATTATTATCATCATCGTAATACATATATTCATACTACAATAAATTTGATGTTCATAAATAAAATAATTAAATAATATTCCGTAAGAAGTTTATTTTTTTTTTCTATAGAATAATAATCCAATAATAATTATTCCCACACCAATTATCATTAGCAATTCCCCTGCATTCCAAAACCAAGATAAAAAATCCATTTATTTATTTTTCTATATCTTCATTGAAAATTTCATCAACTGGTACCTGTATACTATTTACCAATTGATTTGTTTTTGCTGCCAACGCTATGACACTTAAAAATTCAGAGTGTTCCTCTAAAGTCATACCTAGTTTTTTAGCTGCAGCTGTGTGTGAGTGCGTACAGTAACTACAATTGTTAGTAATAGAAACAGCCATATAAATCATTTCTTTTGTCTTATTGGGGATTATAGACTCTTTAACCATTATATTTTTTATATCAGTCCAAACATTTTTGAGTAAATTAGGATCGAAAGCTAAATATTTCCAAAAATTACCTATATAGCTTGTATTCCTTGTTTGTCTAATGTCTTTATAGATGTCCTCTATAATTGATTGACTTTCATCATTTGTCTTTTTAATTGTGCTCACTAGCCAGTCCTTTCACTTATAATAATTGATATATAGTTATTTAATCATAATATCCCTCTTGTTTTGATTAATTTTATATATAAAAATTCAAATTTATTAATATTTGGCTTTTTAATAGCATTCGCGTCAGGATTTGGACAAACATTTTTTATTTCTCTTTTTAGTGAAGATTTCAGAGAAACATTTAACCTAAGTAATACGCAGTTTGGCAGTCTATATTCAATAGCTACAATTTTAAGTGCGTTAACAATTATATGGGCTGGCAAACTTATAGATACAGTTTCTCTAAAAAAATATACGTTAACAATTGTTTTAGGTCTTTCGATAACGTGTTTTTTTGCAAGTGTTGTATTTAATGTAGTTCTTCTTTTTTTTGTAATATATTTTTTAAGACTTTTCGGACAAGGACTTATGGGACACACTTCAAGAACAACTATGGCAAGATATTTTAAAGCTAATAGAGGAAAAGCATTAGCTATATCTGGATTTGGATTTTCTTTTGGTGAGATGATTTATCCATTTGTAGTAGTAATTTTAATATTAACTTTTGGCTGGAGAATTACCTGGTTTAGTTCATCTGTATTTATAATAATATTTTTCGGATTATTTTTTTACTACCTATTAAATAAAAATAATTTTAAAAGTGAAACTGGGTTTGAGAATGAAGATATACAAAATTCATTTTCATGGAGAAGAAGAGATGTTTTAAAAGATCTTAAATTTTATCTTTATTTACCTCTTACATTATTTATGTCATTTACAGTAACTGGTTTTTTATTTCATCAAATTTTTATTGGGCAACTAAATAATTGGACAATGTTAGATATTGCACAAAGTTTTATTTTTTATGCAATCTGTGGAATTGGTGGTTCATTAGTTTCTGGTTTGTTAGTCGATAAATTTTCTGGTAGGAGTGTAATCACATTTCACTTAATTCCTATGGCTTTAATATTTATTGTTATGTTATTTTCAAATCATATATTTGTGTTATATCTTTACATGGCAGGTCTTGGATTATCAAATGGCTTTACTGAAAATATGTCTAATTCTTTGTGGGCAGAAATGTATGGAGTCAAAAACCTAGGTGCTATAAGGGCCCTTTTAACATTTTTTGGTGTTTTGGCCTCAGCAGCCTCCCCTTTCTTATATGGATTGATATTGGATGAGACAAATTCGATAAATACCTTGATCTATATGAGCCTTTCCTTAATAATTATTTTTTCTTCTATGAGCTTTATAGGTAATAAAATTAAATAAAATAACCTTTTTTAAAAGCCTCAATAGCTATCAAAGCACATCCTTTAGCATCTGATAATGCATCGTGATGATTTAATGGAATTCTTAAATTTTTACATACTGTATTTAGTTTATTGTTTTCAAATTCCCAATATTTTCTTGCGATTGCAACAGTATCTTTAAATTCTTGTTTAGGTAGATCAATATTATAAAAATAACAACATGAGTGCAGGACAGATCGATCAAAAGGAGCATTATGTGCAAAAAAGTAATCAACGGCTGATAATTCAATCTTAATTTGGCGCCACACTTTATCAAATGTTTTAGCTTTCTTTAACATATCCCATGTTAAACCATGAATATCTGTAAAATGAACTTCAGGTTTAGGTGGTCTTATTAAATGGGAGACTTTTTTTATAATTTTAGTTTTATTAAATATTACATATCCAATAGCGCATGCCGAAGTTCTCTCACTAGTGGCTGTTTCAAAATCTATAGCTGCAAATAATTGCATTAAAATAATTGATTAATTTGATTTTGATATTTTTTTTGTACTTCATGTCTCCTAACTTTCATTGTGGGAGTCATTAGGTTATTTTCAATACTAAAAGGCTCATCAATAAAGATAAACTTTTTTATTTTTTCTGGTTGAGTTAAGTCTATATTTACTTCATCAATATATCTTTGAATATCTTCATCACTAGATTTACTCTCTGAGCTTAATACTAATAATGCTGCAATATAATTCTTTTGTTCACCAAAGACACAGGCTTGTTCTATCTCAGGAGATAAAGTTAATAAATTTTCAATCTTAGATGGTGCAATATTATCACCTCCTAAAGAAACTATTATATCCTTTTTACGATCTGTTATTTTAAGATAATTGTCCTCATCAAATTCACCAATATCACCCGTATGGAGCCAACCATCTTTTATTGTTTGCTCAGTTGCTTCTTTATTATTCCAATAGCCCAGCATAAGGTTCTCCCCTTTAACTAATATTTCACCATCTTCTGCTAATTTAACTTCAACTCCAGGAAATATAGGACCGACTGTATCAACTTTTACCTTATTTAATAAATTGCAGCTTACAACTGGTGAGGTTTCTGTTAAGCCATAACCTTGTAATGTCTTTAAACCAAGGGCATTAAGCGCTTCCCCTACTTGACTATCAAGTGGTCCTCCACCTGATATAAAAGCCTCTAATCTACCACCAAAATTATTTTTTACTTTTTTTCTGACTAATTTATCTAATATTAGATTAATTATATTTTCACTAAAACTTAATTTAATATTTTTAAATTTTTTTGTTCCTAGCTGGATAGTCTTATTAAATAAATTTTGTCTAAAATTAGACTGATTTTTTAGATTAATCTTCATTTTTGCATGGAGATTATTATAAAATCTTGGAACAGCAGTCATTATATGAGGTTGTGCAATTTTTACTGTAGGCAGAAGTGTTTCAATACTTTTATTATAAAATACTTTTGCTTCTAAAATAATCTGAACAAATTGAACTGCATGTTCATATGAATGAGATAAAGGTAACCAAGTAATAAAGGTTAAATCTGGACTCTTTATAGTTTTAAGAAGCTCATACGCTCCTTCACAATTGCTTAATATGCCCCCATGACTTAAAATAACACCTTTCGGTAATCCTTGTGTACCTGAGGTGTAAATAATGCAAGCTGGATCTGTGCGCTTAATTTCTTTAATTTTTTCCCTAATATTATCATTATTGTCATCTGTTAAGTCATTTAAAAATACTAAATTAGAAATTGAATTATTTTCAAAATAATCAAAACATAAGATAAATTTAAAATTATATTTAATTTTTTCACTGGCAGTTAAAATTGTCTGAAGTAAATTTTTATTTGAAACTATTAAACCAACAGGCTGAGAGTCATTTAAAATATGCTCAAAATCTCTTGATGTATAAGTTGTATAGTTGGGAACACAGATAAGTTTATTAGACATAATAGCGATATCAGAGGCCATCCATTCAGGTCTATTTTCTGAAACCAATAAAACTCTCTCTAATTCACCTGAATATTCGTTTGCTAAAAAATTGTGTATCTTCTTTGTTAGATTTTTTGTCTCTAACCAACTCATTGAGACAACTTGATTGTTTGAGTCGAGTTTTAGTAAGTGTTGATTATTTTCATTCTTATCTGCTTGAAAATAGAATAGTTCTGGAAGATTATTAAATTTATTCATAATTAATTATATTTTCATAAAATTCATCCATTTTATTCATTAAATTTTCATCATAAGTTACTAAATGTTCATTCTCATCAACGAAATAACTACTCTTAGGTGAATTTGCTAATTCGTACATTTTTTCACCCATTCTAAATGGAACAATATCATCCCCTGTGGCATGCATAATAAATATAGGGGAAATAAGGTTTTTTATCTTTTTATCACTTAAATATCTATCTTTAAGCATGATTGAAACTGGAAGGTATGGATAATGAAATTTAGCTGCATCAATCATTGAAGTGAATGGCGCTTCCAAGATTAAACCCTTAAAATTATTATTCTGAGCTATTTCTATACTTACAGCAGTTCCTAAAGACTCTCCATAAATAATAATATCCTTTTTAGAAATATCTTTTTCTTCAAGCCATTTTATAGCACTTCTAGCATCATCATATAAACCCTCCTCAGTGGGAACACCATCATTACCACTATATGATCTCCAAGAAATAAGTAATATATTTTGGTCATATTTTGATAACTTATTAATTTTATAAAATCTATTTTCGATGGGACCAGCATTACCGTGAAACATTAGTAAAGTGGTTTTAGTATTAGATGGATGTTTATAAAAAATTGATCTCAATTTAATATTTGAACTATTTTCTATGAAAACTTGCTCTGCGGAAATAATTAGTTGTTCATCATCATAGTTGTCAATTTGAGGGACGTAAAGAAGGGATCTTTGTTTCGTATAAACATAAAAAATAATTAAAAGGTAAATAAATAATATAATTAAGATAATTTTAATTGTTAATGAGTAATTCATTTGATCCTGAAAATGTATTTATCAAAATATCCTTGAGCAGATTGAGGAAATTTTTTTAATTTAGAAAAACCTATTTTTGATTTTTTATATTTATAAAAAATATGACCTATAGGAGGTATATTTTTATTTAAGGTACCAGTTGATATTGAGATATAATCATTAAAGAATCTATTCTGAAAAAATAATGAACTACCACAAATTGAACAAAAACCTCTTTTATAATGTTTACTAGAAACAAACCATTTAAGAGTTTTTTTACTTTTAAAATTTAGATTTATTTTTTTTACTTTTGTATAAGAACTAATTTCAGCATTTGAAGCCTGGCACATTTGACAATGACAAAAGACTGAGTATCTACATTCATTTTTAATCTCAAAGCTAATTTTTTTGCAAAGACACGAGCCTTTAATTTTTTTCATTTATTCATCATTTTATGCTTTGCTAATGATATGCCGTTTTTTAATTTAAAATCATATGACTCTTCAAATGATGATAATTGCCAGCCAGAGAGTCTATTTTTTAACTGAGAAATATTATTTATTTTCCATTCATTAGTTGTATTTTCGTCTTTCCATAGAGCTTTTTCTTCAGAAGTTCTAGCACAACCATAGCAATACCCTGTAGATGGATCAGTTTTGCATATTGAAATACAAGGTGAGACAATCTTTTCCATATATTTATTATATCCAAATAAAACTTAATATCATTGAAAATTATTTTTTAATTGAATAAAAAAATGCTAATTGAAAAATTAAAAAATTATTGTAGTTTGATCCAACGTTCCGCAGTAGCTCAGCGGTAGAGCATTCGGCTGTTAACCGACAGGTCGTAGGTTCGAATCCTACCTGCGGAGCCAGTTTCTTATGAACTCCAAACATCTCTTATCTACTTTATGCCTAATAGTAGCATCAATAATTTGGGGTACTGCATTTGTGGCTCAAACTACAGGAATGGAATTTATTGGTCCACTAACGTTTACAAATGTGCGTTTTTTAATTGGTGGAATAATAGTTTTACCTTTTGCTTTTTATGAAATTTATAAAATTAAAAATCTTAAAAATAAAAAAAAATTTATAATTATAGTTCTATTAACTGGTTTAAGTTTATTATTAGGAACTTACCTTCAACAATACGCTTTACAGTATACTAAAGTAGGAAATGCAGCTTTCTTAACTATATTATATGTTCCATTTGTTCCTATAATATCGAGATTATTTTTAAAAAAGAAAATACACTGGAGTATTTGGCTATCTGTATCAATATGTCTTGTAGGGTCATATTACTTAACTCTTGAAAATAGTTTTGAAGCACAATTTGCTGATATACTTGTAATTGTATGTGCTTTATTTTTTGCAATACACTGCATTTTAATTGATGAATACTTTGAAATTATAAATGCACCATTTACATTGGCATCATCCCAATTTCTATTATGTTTTTTTTATAGTTTGCCATTTATATTCATTATTGAAAATCCTACTATTGATGGAATATCAAAAGAAATCTTTGAGCTTTTATATGTAGGTGTTATGTCAAGTGGAATTGCTTATACCCTTCAAGTTTTTGGGCAAAGGTATGTAAAACCATCCACAGCAGCAATTACATTTTCTCTTGAGGGTGTTTTCGGATCTTTAGCAGCTTGGATTATTCTTTCTCAATTTTTGACAAATGTTCAAATTTTCGGGTGTTTTTTAATACTTATTGGTGTGCTAGTAGCACAACTTTTACCATTAATAAATAAAGAAGCTGCCTTAAATAGGTTTTATAGTGAATAAATAATCCTACTTTTTATCTAACAAATACAATAAAATTAGGCATTATGAGTGAGGATAGTAAATTTTTTCTAAAAGACAGTGATGTGCCGAAACAATGGTACAATCTGGTAGCGGATTTAAAAGAGCCAATGAGCCCACCATTAAATCCTGGAACAAAACAACCTTTAGGTCCCGATGATTTAGCGCCATTATTTCCGATGGATTTAATCATGCAAGAGGTTTCACAAGATAGATATATCGATATCCCTGGTCCTATTTTAGAGGCCTATAGTCGATGGAGATGTACTCCTTTAGTTAGAGCTAGAGCTTTAGAGAAAGCTTTAGATACACCTGCTAGGATTTATTATAAATATGAAGGTGCTAGTCCTTCAGGTAGTCACAAACCTAACACTGCATTAGCACAAGCATTTTATAACAAAGAGGCTGGTGTAAAGAAAATAGCAACTGAAACAGGTGCAGGTCAATGGGGTACGGCTCTAAGTTATGCAGGGGCTGTATTTGGAATTGAAATTAAGGTTTTTATGGTGAGAGTAAGCTATGATCAAAAACCATATAGAAGAGCAATAATCGAGAGTTATGGTGGTAGTGTAGTTGCAAGCCCCTCAAATGAAACAAACTCTGGAAGGGCTATATTAGAAAAGGACCCTAATAGTGCAGGTTCTCTTGGCATTGCAATATCTGAGGCAGCAGAAGTAGCGGCTACCAACGAAGATACCAAATATGCCCTTGGAAGTGTATTAAATCACGTATTAATGCATCAATCTATTATTGGGCAGGAAGCGCTTCTTCAGATGGAAATGGCTGACGACTATCCAGATATAATTATAGGTTGCACTGGGGGTGGAAGTAATTTTTCAGGCTTGTGCAATCCTTTCTTAGGTAAAAAATTTAGAGGAGAACAAGACGTGCATGCTATTGCGGTCGAACCATCTTCTTGTCCTTCATTGACCAGAGGTAAATACTCTTATGACTTTGGAGATACTCTAAAATCTGCTCCTTTGTTAAAGATGCATACATTGGGTTCTGATTTTATGCCATCACCTACTCATGTTGGTGGTTTAAGATATCATGGAATGGCTCCCATGTTATCGCACCTAGTTCACAATGGGCACATGGAACCTAGAGCTTATGGTCAAAAGGAATGTTTAGAGGCTGGTATACAATTTGCTAGAACTGAGGGTATTATGCCTGCTCCTGAGGCTACACATGCCATTAAAGGTGCTGTAGATGAGGCTCTTAAATGTAAAGCAGAAGGTAAGTCAAAATCTATTTTGTTTAACCTTTGTGGTCATGGTCATTTTGATATGCAAGCTTATATGGATTATTTTTCTGGCAATCTTGCTGAAGATAAATTTGACTCAAAGGCTTTTGAAGAGTCTATGGGTTCAATACCTGCTGTGAACTAATTTACATTAGGTAGTTCATCAAAATTTGATGTGTATGCGGGGCTCAGGTTTTGCCGTCTAGTTATATAGAACTTTTCATAGTTCTCTTTAGCAACGCAAATAGTCCCGCTACCATATCTATTATTTAGACTATCAAATACCTTGTTTACTCTAACTTTTTTCAAAAGACTCTCCTCTGATTGGTGGGTAAATAAATCCCTATTGTACTCTCCTTCTATTGTTAAGTCTGAGAGTAAAACACCCGCTTTTTTATATTTAATTTCTGGCCGATAAATAGATTTTAGTGCTTTTACGGCTAATCTTATCGTTTCAAATAAATCATTTGAAGGAAATATAAAACCATAAGTCCTAGCTGCATTGTATTGTTTATTATTATTGTTAAATTTATTTGAACGAATAAATGTAGTAACCTTTCTTGCTTGTAAGCCATCAGATCTAATCTTTTCTGAAGCCCTAGTTGCATAAGATATTACTCTTTTCTCTAATTCTTCGAAACTAGTCACATAATTTTCAAAGGATCTTGATACTCGACACTGTTTTTTTGGCTCAGATCTTTCAACTATAGGTATACATATTTCACCATGTAGTTCTCTGTAGGTCCTCTCTCCAACCACTCCTAGGTGTTGTCTAACCCATCTTGGATCTGCTCTATATAAATCGTAAGCAGTGTAAATATTATTTTTTTGAAGGAATTTTTCTATCCTAACCCCTACGCCCCAAATATCACCTACTCCTAGTACCTTCAAAGATATTTCTGTTTGTTTTTGGTTTATGATTTCTACTATTTGGGATCCTAATTCATCTTTTTTGGCTAAATGATTCGCCACCTTAGATAAAGTTTTATTATTAGCTATACCTATGCTAACAGGTATACCTATCCATTTCTTTATCATTTTTTTAATTCCCTCTGCTCTTAAAAAAAAACTTCTCTCAGAGTATTTATTTAGTATTAAAAATGCTTCATCTATGGAATAGACTTCTAGTCTATCGCAGTACTCTTTTAATACTGCCATTACTCTGGATGAAATATTTCCATATAAACCATAATTTGATGAGAACACGTGTACTGGATATTTTTTTATTATTTGTTTTATCTCAAAAAAAGGTACTCCCATTTTAATTCCTAATTTTTTAGCTTCAGAACTTCTGGCTATGACACATCCATCATTGTTTGATAAGACAACTATTGGTTTTTTATTCAAATGAGGTTTAAAAATAGTCTCACACGAGGCATAAAAAGAATTACAATCTACTAGGGCTACAATATTCATCGTTACTTAATAAATTGATGGATGGCACTAGTGACGACTCCCCATATCTCTAGTTCTGTGTACTCTGATATTAGTATATTTTTGTATAATGGGTTCTCAGGTTTTAGGATGGCAGAACCGTCTGCTTTGATGATTAGTCTTTTTACAGTTAAGTTTCCCTCAAATATAGCTATCACTATGTCTCTACTTCTGGCTTCCAAACTTCTATCTACTACTAATACATCACCATCATTAATTCCTGCTTCTATCATGGATTCGCCGCTAGCTTTCATTAAAAAGGTTGATAATTGATTTTTAATTAATAGTTCAGATATGCTTAAATTATTTTCTATATAATCATCGGCTGGAGATGGAAATCCAGCTGAAATTCTAGATAAAATATAAGGTACTGTCTCAAGACTGTTGTCTTTATGTTTTTTTACTAAAGTATTTTTGTTCATATTTTGTTCTTTTATAGACTATCATGAGCACAAAAGAAATAACAAAATTTGTAAAGTAAAATTAATTATTCGTCACCGTGTGAGTTAATTTTTTGATTAATGACAGCAAGTTGCTCACAAAGTGACTTAGTGTGAGAAATAAAAACATATAAAATTAAATAAAGAGATATAAAGATCAAAATGAAATCTAAATTAATTAAATTAGGGGCTTTCAAAAAAATCTTGTTAATAAGCACAGAACTAATAAAACTAGTTATAAAAGGTGCCAACCTTGAAAAAATAAGGAAATTACGAATTAATATATTCCTTTGACTATATAAATTTGTGTTATCTTCCATACATATAAATTAAAGTAAATATATTCAAATATGCCCAAAATTAAAGCAATCAATATTACAAATCTAAGTGGTGAGAGCACTATTTATGTAAATCAAGCAATCTTAATAAGAAATAAAGGCATTATCAATGATAGATATTATGAAAATTTTAAAAAAAAATATGAACAAGTAACAATTATAGAGTCTGAAAAGATTAGTAATTTTAATAATACCATCAGAAATAATTATAATTATAAGGATTTTAGAAGAAATATTATAACAACAGGCATCGATCTAAATAAAATGATAAATAAAAAAATACAGATTAATAATGTAGTTTTAAAAATTCATCAATTATGTCAACCATGTAGATACCTTCAAAATAAATTAAGTGTTGATAATTTAGTTAAATTACTCACAAATAAGGGTGGTGTACGTGCAGAAATAGTTCAGTCTGGTAT
Organism: uncultured Alphaproteobacteria bacterium; assembly: GCA_902526965.1. Lineage (GTDB taxonomy): Bacteria > Pseudomonadota > Alphaproteobacteria > HIMB59 > HIMB59 > HIMB59. The sequence goes on along the minus strand of CABZMT010000009.1, from coordinate 8,382 downwards.
AATTTCAACTTTCGATGAAATAAAAATAATTAAATAGTTATTCCCAAATATCAAAAAAGTTTCTTGTTTTACCAGGTGTTAAAATTGATAAAGGATTAAATATAAAGTCAGTTTTATTTCCGTTCTTGTTAACCTTAAAATCTGCAGCAAGTAAACTTTCTTCAACATTTTTACCGAATAACTCACTTAGAAAAGGGATATTTTTAAAATTCTGTTCGAATAAATATAAAGGGCCATAAGTACCATTCACGGAGGCTATTTTTTCAGAGGGATTGGCTTCTCCTTTGAAAGAAAAAGCAACTGTACCACCTAACATTAAAGCATGATCAAAATTAAAAACTTTGCCTTTTCTTTGAACGGGAACTTCTAGGTAATTAAATTCATCTTGGCTATTTTGCAAGACTGAAAAAATATCTAACATTCTTGAAGTAAAGAGCAAATTGTAAAATTTTGAATTTTTATCAATACTAAAATCTTTCACTTTAATATTCAGATCATAATCATTAAATTTTCTAAATGAACCTTTACCAATTAAAGCACCACCTTTCATATGTTTAGATATCTTTTGAGCGTAAAAAAATTGTCCAGCATTTTTTGAGAACAAATAGATTTGTTTATTTCCATCTAATTGTGGAAGTATCGACAATTCAAATTCTTTTTTAGAGTCATAAAACATCATAGACTCAAACCCCTCATCATAAATAAAATTTAATTTATTAGAAAAAAGAGAATATCTTTCTGAAATTACCATTTCAGATATTTCCCAATTAAAATTAATTTTTTTATTTAATTTTTTATTTTCTTGAGGTTTGGGAAAAACTTTTTTGAAATTGTCAAAAGAAATTTTATCAGTATTTAAAAGTATATAAATTTCGTTATTATGATAATTAATTATTCCAAAGTTTCTTTGACCATTAATTTTAATATCAAATTTAATTTCTTTGATTTTGTTATTTTCAAAATCAAGTTTTAATAAAATATCCTCTTTTTGGTAACTAAAATCGTAAGCTATTACTTGAATTGGTATAAAAAGTATAATCAGTATTTTTAAGAGGATTTTATTGTACATCTATTAGTGTTGACTCCAAAAAATCAAATATTTCTCCATCTAATACACCGTCAGCATTTGATGTTTGATGATTAGTTCTGAGGTCTTTGACCATTTTATAAGGGTGAAGAACATATGATCTTATTTGGTTTCCCCATCCTATCTGTTTTTTATTACTCTCTTCTTTCTTTTTCTCTTCTTTTTTTTTATCAAGCTCAATCTCATATATTCTAGATTTTAACATCTTCATTGCAGTATCCCTATTACGATGTTGTGATCTTTCACTTTGGCTTTGTACTACTATATTATAAGTTAAATGGGTTATTCTTACAGCGCTATCAGTTGTATTAATATGTTGACCCCCTGCGCCTGAAGCTCTGAATGTATCTATCCTAAGATCTTTATTATCTATTTCGATTTCAATGTCTTTGTCTATCTCAGGGTAAACCCATACGCTTGAAAAACTTGTGTGCCTTCTCTTATTGGAGTCAAAAGGCGAAATTCTAACTAATCTATGAATTCCTGTTTCATTCTTTAAATAACCAAAGCTTTTAAAACCAGATATCATCAATGTAACACTCTTAATACCTGCCTCATCTCCTCTCTGATAGTCTATTATCTTACTTTTATAATCATTTTGTTCTGCAAATCTTAAGTACATTCTAGACAACATTTCAGCCCAATCTTGACTCTCTGTACCTCCGGCACCAGCATGAATTTCTAAAAAAGCATTACAATCATCTGTTTCTTTATTTAAAAGAGATTTTATTTTTAATTTTTCACAGTTTCTTTTTAATTCATAAATTTTATGAACTAACTCATTAATTTCATTTTCATTTAAAGACTCATATATTTGAATAAACTCTTTGAAGTCTCTAAATTGATTTGAGACAAAATCAAAGTCGTTAATTACGCCTTTACTTTGTTTAAGTTTTTCTTGAGATTTATTTATTAAATTAATGTCGTTCCAATTATCAGGATTAGTAATTATTTTGTTAAATTCATCAATATCTTTGATGGTTTTATCATAGTCAAAGACTCCTCCTAGTAAGACTTATTAGGGTTTCTATTTCTTTAATTAGATTTAATAATTCAAATTTATCCATTAATTTATACCACCAATACTCTCAATTTTATTAATGTTATCCATAGTTTCCAACTGTTCTTTTGTAAAATAGTCAATAATAGTATTTTGTCCATTAGAAATTTCACCACTATTCTGATCAACTTTTTTGACAATCAGATCACTAGGTACTACAAATTTATCATTATTATTTTCATTGAGTAAAAGATAATTCTCGATAATTGTTTTAAATATAGGTAAAGCAACAGAAGATCCAGTTTCTCTATATCCAATTGACCTTGGTGTATCATAACCAACGTAAACACCTATAACATATCTTGGAGTAAGTCCAAAAAACCACAGATCTTTACTTTCATTTGTGGTTCCTGTTTTTCCTGCTATTGGATAATTAATTTTATTTAAACTCTTACCAGTTCCTCTTTTGACTGCACCTTCAAGAATATTTAAGATTTGAAAAGAGGTTTGTGGAGATATTACTTTTCCTTTTTGAGTTTCTATAACTGGTTTTCTAAATGACCTATCTTCATTAGAGAATGAACAATAGTTACATTTAAAGTAATCATTATTAATAATTAACTCCCCCTCATTTGAAACAACTTTTTTGATTATTGATGGTTCAACTATATAACCTCCATTTAAAAAAATTGAATATGATTTTGTTAAATTTAAAAGATTATTTTCTACTGCTCCGAGAAGTGTCGAATAAACATCAGTATTTATATTGTTTTGATAAAAATTAATTTCATCTAAAAAATTATTTACAGTATTTAATCCTAAATCTAGACCAATTTTTAACGTTACTAAATTATTTGAGGTCTCTAACGCCCTTCTAAATGTTAATTCTCCATATGATTTATTAGAATAATTTTTAGGTACCCATACAGGGAGATTGTTTCCTTGGTCTAAAAGAATATTAGAGTCTAATATACGGGTATTGGGTAAATATTTTCCTGTTTCTAAAGCTTCTGCATAAATAAAAGGTTTTATAGATGATCCTGGTTGTCTATAAGCTTGTGATACTCTATTAAAATTACTAACATCATAATTTACACCTCCAACCATAGAAACTATATCCCCATTAAAAGGGTCCATAATAATTACAGATCCATTAATTTTATGTAACTGAACTGCATAAAAAGAGTTATCAATATGGGTAACAAAAATATAGTCATTTAAATTCAGATAATTATTTGGGGAAACTTTTTTGGGACCATATAAATTATTATCTTTATTTAGATTTATAGTTTCTCCTGTATCGATAATTGATACCTTTATTAAGTTAGATTTTTTATCAACCACTTTTGCTATCTGCCAGTGTTCATTATTAATCTTTGAAATATCTTCTAAATTTTTATAACTTCCCTCCCAATCTCTATATTTTCTCTCAAATAATGCTAAGTTATCTATTAAAGATTTTTCTGATATTTTTTGAAGACTTTGATCAATTGTAGATTGAATATAAAATGCATTTTCATTAAATGAATTTGAATTCAGATAATTCAATATAAAATCAGTCTTGTAATCAGACTTATATTTTTTATTATTTCTCTGAGATAGCTCAATCTTTAAATTTGAATAATAATTAAATTCATCTTTAGTAATAAATTTATTTATTTCCATTTGTTTTAAAACATAATTTCTTCTATCAAGGGCTCTTTCATAATTTTTATTAGGATCATAATTGTTAGGACCTTTAGGCAATGCTGCTAGATATGCATATTCATGTATTTCTAAGTCATAAATAGATTTATTGAAATAATTGAATGATGCTGAAGCAACACCATATGAACGTCTCCCAAAATAAATTTCATTTAAATATAATTCTATTATAAATTCTTTTGTATATTCCTGTTCTATTCGAAGTGATAATATTAGTTCTTTTATTTTTCTTGAAATAGTTTGATCTCTATTAAGTAAAATATTTTTAACTAACTGTTGTGTTATAGTGGAAGCCCCAACGTAATTATTATTATTTTTTGAGTAAATATTTTTCAAATTAATAATAAATGCATTTACTATTCCTTTGATATCAAATCCTTGATGTTGAAAATATGTTTTATCTTCTGCAGAAATAATAGCATTAATCATACCTTTAGGTATATCTTTGTAATCTAAATAAAACCTATCTCTGTTACCTACATGATACATAAGCTCATATTTTTCATCATAAATTTTTGTTATTTCATTTGGGAAATATTGAGATATATTATGGTCAGGTAGATCCTGTTGAATATTCCATAAATACAGAATCACTATGGATATACCTAATACAGAGAGCAAGAAAATGTATTGTAAATATTTAAAAAGTTTCATTTTAATAAATAACCAAATTATTAATAACTTATTATATCAAAAGGATTTAAAAACATGTCTAAAAGAATTTTTATTGATGGTAGCATCAATAGCGACTTATGTATCATTGCAGCAGATGGGCAAGAAATCAATTACTTTGACTACTCAGATGATTTAGCCACAAGCAAAAAAAACAATATCTACCTTGGAACTGTATCCAGAGTAGAACCCTCACTTCAAGCAGCATTTATTGAATTTGGTACAGAAAAAAAGGCTTTTCTACCATTTGATGAAATACATCCAAGTTATTTCAAAATACCTCACAATGAAAAAGTATTTGAAAATAGCGGTCAAAAGAATAATGAAATAGATGACGAAAAAGAAAATAAAAAGCACTTCTTGTCTTTTTATCGTAAATATAAAATACAGGACGTCATTAAAAAAGATCAAGTTCTTTTAATCCAAATAGTTAAAGAGGAAAGAGGTACAAAAGGCGCGGCCGTAACAACTTTTATATCCTTACCTGGTAGATATAGTGTTTTATTACCAAATAACTCCTCTACTGGCGGGGTATCGAAAAAAATTTCAAATCCTCTAGATAGAAAAAGATTAAAGAGATTACATGACGATTTTAATTTACCAGATGGAATGTCATTAATAATTAGAACTAATGCAATATCTGCAGAAGACGAGGATATAGTTGCCGACTTTAGCTATTTAAGAAAATTATGGACTAAGATAAGAGAGGATACATTAAAATCAAAGGCACCTGTGTTAATTGCTGAACTGGATACGCCTATTATAAAAGTTGCACGAGATTTTAATCAAAGAACGATAGAAGAAATTGTTTTTTCAGATTTAAAAACAATGAAACTATACAAAAAATTAGAAAAAGATTTTAGTGTGAAATCAAATAAAAAAATAACGCATTACAAAGAAAAGCTTCCACTTTTCGAGAGTTATGGTATTAAAAATCCGATAAATAGTCTCACAGAAGAAAATATTTACTTAAAATCTGGAGGGTATTTAGTAATAAATCCAACTGAAGCTCTCACAAGTATTGATATAAACTCTGGTCGAGCTACATCAGAAAAAAATATTGAAATTACAGCTTTAAATACAAATTTAGAAGCGAGTGATGAGATATTTAAACAAATTCAATTAAGAAATATTGCAGGATTAATTGTTATTGATTTTATTGATATGAATATCAATGCAAATAATTTAAAAGTAGAAAGAAAGATTAAGGAATTATTTTATAAAGATAGATCTAGAGTTCAATTAACAAAGATTTCTCAATTTGGATTAATGGAAATATCAAGACAAAGAATTGGGCAAAGTATCTATGAAACATTCTATAATAAATGTCATTGCTGTGGTGGTGGAGGTTTTAAAAAAACAAGCTCAATAATAATACATAATATTATATCTAATATTAAGGGTATTAATGCCATTGGGAATAAAGATGTGGTAGAAATTCAAATTGATGAAAAATTTTTTAGTGAAAATAACAACGAAATCTATAAGAAAGTTAATACAATAAAACCTTCATTTGAAATTAAATTTATTAATAGATCTTTACCTAAGGACATTTATGAATTTAATCAAGATTTGATTAATAAAGTTAAAAATAATAATAAAGAAATCATTCAACAAAATAAGACTGAAGATTTGAATACTGAAAAATCTTATAGAAGAAAAATTAAAAAAAAAATAATTGATAAACAAGTATAAATTTATTTGCCTTACATATTTCTTATTTATTTTTAATAATTTACATAGTTATGAGATCGTAAGAGATCCTATATTTGAAGAATATTTTTCAGATATAAGTAAACAATTAAAACTTGATAAAATAAATGTTTTTTTAGTTAAAAATACAACTTCTAATGCTTTTGTAATTGAAGATAATATTTATTTTACAACTGGACTATTAGAGGTAATTAACGATGAAGACACACTTAAAGCTATATATTTACATGAATATGGACATATTATTAAAAACCATTTTCAAAGTAAGAGAATTAAAATTCAACAATCTAAAAATAAAGTTAGTTTTTATAGTCTATTTTCTGTCGGTCTAGCTGTACTTACAGGAAATGCGAATATAGGGGTCGGTAGTTCTATATCTCTCAATAGTAATCTTATTAACGAGATCTCTAAACATTCAATAAATTTTGAAATTGAAGCAGATAATTTTATGATAGATCAAATAAAAAAAAATAAAATAAATACTTCAGAATTAAAATCTTTTTTAAGTGAAGTTGATGATCCTAAAAATAATTACTTTAGAACACATCCTAAAAGTGAAGATAGGACAAATAATTTGAAAGAGTTTAATTATAAAAAATCTAAAAATTCTGAAAAATTCGAATGGATAAAATCTAAATATTCCAAAAATTCAAATTATAAAAATTTTAATATTTTTTTTAAAAATTTAGAAAAAGGTATTTTTGATAAAGAAGAAAAATTAAATAAAATTAACAAAGAATTAATTTCATATGAAGCATTTAAAAAAGGATTTTTTGTAAATGACTGGAATAATGAATTTCAAAATTTAATAATGATTAATAATAATTCTTTTCTTAAAATAGAATATATAAACTATTTATTGGATAATAATTTAGATGATGAATATTACGTAATAGAAGATTTAAAATTTGATAGAAACTTGATGAATGAATATTTTTACTACTTTATTTACGGAAAGTACTATAACAAAATTGGCTCAATAAATCTTGCTAACTTTTATTTTTGTCACTTTTATAAAGCTGTAAATATAATAAATAAAGCTGATTTTTTTTGCAAAAAATATGATATTAAAGACATTCCTACACTAGATAAATCATATGCCCTATTTAAATAGAAAACAAATATTAGCTCTTATTAAAAAGAAAAATATCTACTCTAATAAATCATTAATTAAAAATCAAATACAACCAGCTTCATTAGACTTAACTCTATCTGATAAATGTTATAGGATAAAATCATCCTTTATTCCAAATAACATAAAAATATCAAAAGTTATTAGAGAGTTGTCACTATCGAAGATTGATTTAAATCAGAATACACTTTTAGAAAAAAATTGTATTTATTTGTGCGAATTAAATGAAAAATTAAATTTACCTATTGATGTAATGGGAAAATCAAATCCTAAAAGTACAACAGGTCGATTAGATATATTTACACGTGTAATAACAGAAAATGGCAGAGAATACGATTATATAAATTATAAATACAAAGGCAAACTATACTTAGAAATTATTCCTCAATCTTTTAGTATTATTATAAAAAAAAACACTTCATTAAATCAGATAAGATTTTTTCAAGGTTCAAATATAGAAAATAAATTTAAACAAATTAATATATCCGTATCAATTGAAAAAAATCAAGTTACAGCATATAAGGCTAAAAAAATTACATCTGCAATTGATTTAAATAAAATTAATTTTTATAAGGTAAGTAAATATTGGGAGAAAATTATACCTGAAGATAATTATTTTATAATAGAAAGAGATGAGTTTTATATACTTCGATCTAAGGAGTCAATTATTGTTAAAAATAATCAAGCTGCTGAACTTGAACCTTTTAAAGATAGCTTTGGTAATTTTAGGGTTCACTATGCTGGTTTTTTTGATCCTGGATTTGGTAATAGCAAAACAGGCACCCCTGCTGTTCTTGAGTTGCGTGCTTATGATACACCATTTATAATAAGAGATGGTCAACTAGTAGGTCAGCTGAATTATTATGAAATTGATGAAATCAAAAAAGAAACCTATGGACTTTCAATTAAATCTAATTACTCTAATCAAAATTTAAAGTTAGCAAAACAATTTAAGTAGCAAGTTATATTGGAGTTTTATTTTGATATCTATCAGGTATATTAAATAACATGTTAGATAAAAATATTAATCAGACAATTGATGCTTTGATAAAAAAAATTAAGGAAAATGATTTA
>CABZMT010000008.1 GCA_902526965.1 uncultured Alphaproteobacteria bacterium | reverse complement strand
TTTTTTTTCAGTCATCATTAAAACTGCATCAATTATAGATGAATTTGATTGGATAATAGGAATATCAATATCCATTATTTCATTCAAAGTTTTTAATTTTTTTCCAATTTTTCCACCTGGATGAAGTTCACTAAAGGATTTTTTATCAAATTTTCTCAGACTTAAAACCGAACAACAAAGAGCATCACCAAGTGCTAGAGACATTGTAGTAGATGTTGTAGGAATTGTTTGCAATTTATCAGCCTCTGAATGAGGAGGTAACACCAGACTAATATCGGAGTTTTTAGACAATAAACTTTTTTTAGAGGAAGTTATTGAAATAATTTTAATTTTTTTTTTCTTACTAAAGTTTATTAAATCCGCCAATTCATGTGACGCTCCAGAATTAGATAGAATTATTAGAACATCATTTTTTTCTACTATGCCCATATCACCGTGACTTGCATCAACTGGATTTAAATAGATTGCTGGTATTCCTGTTGATGTAAAGGATGCTGCAATCTTGCCAGCAATATTCCCACTTTTTCCTACACCCGAAACAATTATTTTACCATTTTGTTTTGATATTAACTCAACAGCTTTGATAAAATCTTTATCCAAGCTTTTAGAAAGTTTAGCTAATGCAATAGATTCTAACTTTATTACTTCTTGTCCTACTTTTTTGATTTTTGATTTATTCATTAATTATTTGTGGGCAAAAATGTCTATTCCCTCCCATCCTTGTAAATCTAACTCAACTCTTATCTCCATAAATTTCATTATCGATTTAAATAGCTTCAATCTTTTTTGACTTAACAATTTATCATTAAGAGAGGCTTTTATTTCTGATAAATACAAAACATCATTCGTTGCATATTCTATTTGTTTTTTGGTAAGTTTTTTTTTACTCCAATCAGATGACTGTTCTGTTTTATCTAATTGAATATCTAATATTTCATAAACTAGATCTTTTAGACCATGTTTTGATGAGTAAGTTCGAGTTAATTTTGATGCAACCTTTGTACAAAACACATTCTTAACTTTTATTTTTAAATTTTCTTTCAATACTGCCATATCAAATCTTCCAAAGTGAAAAATTTTCGTAAGATTATTATTTTCAAGTAATATTTTTAAGTTCTTTGATAATTTCGGTGATAAATCCTCTTCAAATTTAATTAGATACACTTTTTTATCTGTTTCATTTCTTAATTGTAATAGACAGAGTCTGTCTCTTTTAACATTTAAACCAAGAGTTTCAGTATCGATAGATATATCTCCTTTAAATGATTTTAAAACTTTGCTTGGTAGATCATTATGAAATAATTGATAATTTGACATCCTAGAACATATATTTATATAAGATAGATAATACAATGAAAAACAAAAATATCTTAGTTTTTGGATCAACAGGCTTTATAGGAAGAAGTATCACAAAAAGACTCTTACAAAATGGTGACAAGCTTATATGTCCTGTCAGAAATGCTAGTAGGGTTAAAAGAAATATACTTTCAGGAGACATTGGACAGATTGAAGTAATTGAATTTGATATTAATAATTTAGATGAGATTAAAAGCTTAATAGAGAAATCAGATTTAGTAATTAATTTGATAGGAATTCTATATGAACAAAATAATTTATCTTTTGAACTAGCTCATTACTTATTACCAAAAAAAATCGCTGGTTTTTGTGAATTATTTAAAAAACCATTTCTTCATGTGTCAAGTTTAGGTTCAACTTTTCAAACCAAATCAAATTATTTAACCAGCAAAAAAATGGGCGAAGAATTTATTGAAAATAACAACACCAATCATATTATTGTAAGACCAAGTACAGTTTATGGTGAAGAGGATAATTTTATTAATTTATTTGGTAAGATGGCTAAAATCCTACCTTTCCTTCCATTAATTAAAAAAGGAAAAACTAAATTCCAACCAATATATGTCAATGACTTGTCTCTCTTTATTTTTAATCTATTAAGTAATTTTGATAAATACAAAAATGCTAATTTAGCAGCTGTAGGTAATGAAATATTTACTTTTAAAGAAATTTTAAGTCATATATTTATGTCTTTGAAAAAAAAGGAAAGATTTTTTTATATGCCTTCTTTTCTTGCAATTCTTCAAGGCAAAATATTAGAAAAACTTCCTAAACCTTTATTTACTTATGATCAGTACGTAACTCTTTCACATGATAGTATATCAGAGGGAAGTCAAAAATTAGTCACCGAGATATTGAAACAAGATCTCTCAAATATGAAAATTATTACTTCAGAGTATCTTAAAAAGTTTATTGATAGAGTTTAATAAACATAAATTAACAAGACTATGCCTATAAAAATTCTATAAACAACAAATGGTGTGAAACCAATTTTATTTATAAAATTAATAAAAATAGAAATTGTGATATAAGCTGCAAAAAATGAAGAAAAAAAAACTACAAATAGACCCTTATTAATAATAACACTCTCAAAATCACTTATATTTGAAAAAAAAGATAACCCAATTATGGGTATACCCATATATAAACTATAAATAGAAGAATGCTTACGGTCTTCTCCAAATAACCTAAAAGCAATGATACAACTTCCTGCTCTACTAAAACCTGGTAAAAAGGCAAGACATTGAAAAAAACCAGCTAAAATAAATTTGGTGCTTTTGCTTTTAATAACTAGTTTAAATTTATTTGGTTTGTCTGAGATATAGAGCAATATTGCTCCTATAATTGAGGTGTATCCTATTAACTTTAAGCTAATAAAACTTAAATTATAAAATTTTAGTATTATGCCCAGAAAAACTGTTGGTATTGTTGCATATACTATTATCTTAACGTTGGCTTTAATATTTGATTTTGAAAAATGTTTATGTTTAAACAGATATATTAATAAAGCTAATAAAGAGGCAAAGTGGGCAGATGTTTCATATAAATAGTTTCTTGATTCTATGTTCTTATAAAGTATTTCAATGATATTTAGGTGACCACTTGAACTAATGGGGATAAATTCAGTAATTCCTTGTATTAGACCATAAAAAATATAAAAAATACTATCATTAGTCATAATTTATTATCATTTATTGGTTTACTAAGTCTTAAAATCTTTATACTAATACCATCCGTGTTATTTGTAGGAAAATAAAGTAATATTTTATTATCATGTTAGAGTTCCATAAAAAAAAACCTAAGAATCCATCCAAAACTGAACCTGAAAAAAGGATAAAGGATTTTCAGGAGATTTACAGTCAGTTTGATAAAAATGACTCTGTTGAACAATCTTCAAGGTGCTCACAATGCGGAATACCATATTGTCAAATCCATTGTCCTTTAAATAATAATATACCAGATTGGCTTCGCTACATAGCTGAAGGTCGATTGGAAGAGGCCTATCAAGTATCCGCTTCTACAAATGCATTCCCAGAGGTGTGTGGGAGGGTTTGTCCTCAAGATCGATTATGTGAGGGCAACTGTGTTGTCGAACAGGCGGGCTTTGGTGCAATTACAATTGGTAATTTAGAAAAATACTTAACAGAAATAGCATGGGAAAAAGGATGGGTTAAAAATTTATCTTCACAAAATCAATTTAAGCAAAAAGTAGCTATTATAGGATCTGGCCCTGCAGGAATGGCAGCTTCAGCCTATTTAACTCAAAATGGATATCAAGTAGATGTCTTTGAAAAAAATGATCGAGCAGGTGGCTTGATGATTTATGGGATACCTAATTTTAAATTAGATAAAAAAATTGTAGAAAGAAGAACAGAATGGCTTTTAGAGAGTGGAGTTAAATTTAATTTAAATATGGAAGTTGGAAAAAATATCTCATTTCAAGATTTGGAAAAAGATTACGACGCAATATTAATTGCAACAGGCGTATACAAAGCCAGAAAATTAGATATTGATACCTCATCAGTTAACAACAGCATTCCTGCCTTAGATTTTTTGATTGAGAGCAATAGAACTGGATTAGGTGACTCTCCTTCAAATAATAAGTTTCTCACTGCAAAAGATAAAAATGTAGTCGTCATTGGAGGCGGAGATACAGCTATGGACTGTGTTAGAACAGCGATTAGACAACAGGCAAAGGAAGTTACTTGTCTCTATAGAAGAAATAAAGAAAACATGCCTGGATCAGCAAGAGAAGTTTTAAATGCAGAACAAGAGGGTATTAAATTTAATTGGTTATCTGTCCCATCTAAAATTATAAGCGACAACTCTACTGCAACAAGTATGACATACAAAGTCGCTGCCTTAGGTGAGGTTGATGAGAGTGGAAGAAGAAAACCAGTTGATACAGGCGTTGAAAAACAAATAAAAAGTGACTTAATTATCCAAGCTCTGGGTTTTGAACCTGAGGATTTGAACCACAATTTTAAAACGAATATTGAATTAACAAGCTGGAAAACAGTTAAAGTTGATTTTAAAAAATTTCAAACGAGTAATCCAAAGATTTTTGCTGCTGGGGATATCGTAAGGGGCGCCTCCCTCGTTGTGTGGGCAATCCATGATGGCCGTGAAGTTGCAAAATCAATTCATAATTTCTTACAAAGCTCAAAAATAAAAAAAGCATCATGAAAGATCATTCACTAGAAATCTTCAGAAGAAATAAACAAAAGCTAAAAGACAATCACGTATATAATGAAAAACATGAGCATGATAATTGCGGTGTCGGTTTAGTTGCCTCAATTAAAGGTGAGTCAAGAAGAGATATAGTTGAAAAAGGTGTTGAGGCACTTAAGGCTGTATTCCACAGAGGTGCGGTTGATGCAGATGGTAAAACTGGAGACGGTGCTGGCATTATGTTGGAAGTTTCAAATTCTTTCTTCAGTAAACAAGTTTTAAAAATGGGTCACAGAACGAGTCAAGACTCTATATTAGGTGTAGGTATGATATTCTTACCAAAAAGAGATTTTGGAGCTCAAGAAAAATGTAGAGCTATCGTTGAATATGAAATTATAAAAGCTGGAATGAATCTCTATGGATGGAGACAAGTTCCGGTTAATACAGAGATCATTGGTGAAAAAGCAAATTATACAAAACCGGAAATTGAACAAATAATTTTTTCTCCTAAAGAAACCACACCCGATATTGAAAAGAAACTTTATTTAACTAGAAGAAGGATAGAAAACAAAATTAAATCTCAGAGTATTAATGACTTTTATATTTGCTCTTTATCGACAGAAACAATTGTATACAAAGGTATGTTTTTAGCTGAACAGTTATCTGAATTCTATCCAGACTTATTAGATGATGAATTTAAATCTAAGTTTGCTATTTACCATCAAAGGTATTCCACTAACACATTCCCTACATGGTCTTTGGCGCAACCATTCAGAGTTTTAGCACATAATGGAGAAATCAATACTTTAAAGGGTAATATAAATTGGATGAGCGCTCATGAGCCAAGAATCACACACCCTTTTTTTAATGAAAGAATTAATGATTTAAAACCAATACTTGATCCAGATGCTTCTGACTCTGCATCCCTTGATGCTGCTTTTGAACTTTTTGTTCAAACAGATAGAGATATGCCTATGGCAAAATCAATGATAATTCCAGAGTCTTGGTCAAATCGATCAGATTTATCTGAACAATTAAAGAGCATGTATGCTTATTGTAATGCTGTAATTGAGCCATGGGATGGACCAGCAGCAGTCTGTGGAAATTTTGGAGATTGGATAATATCTGGTATGGACAGAAATGGTTTAAGACCTCTTAGGTTCATATTAACAGATGACGACCTACTAATTTCAGGATCTGAAGTGGGTATGATTAATATCGATGAAAAAAATATTCTAAAAAAAGGAAGAGTCGGCCCTGGTGAATTAATCGCAGTAAATTATAAAGAGAATAAATTTTATGAAAGCTCTGAGTTAAAAGAATTACTCAGTAGACGTAATAATTATTCAAACTGGAATGAAAAAACAATAAAATTAGATAATATTTTATCCAAAGACAAAATATATGACCCCTTACCTGATGAGAAAGGTAATGTTTTTCAAATAGCTAAATCATTTAATCTAACATTAGAAACTCTTGATTTAATTTTAGACCCTATGGTTAAAACTGGTCAAGAAGCTATTGGATCAATGGGAGACGATGCACCACTAAGTGTACTCACTGAAAGATACCGAGGTCTTCATAGTTTCTTTAAACAAAATTTTGCTCAAGTAACTAATCCTCCAATTGATAGTCTAAGAGAACAAGTGGTAATGAGTTTAAAAACTAGACTTGGAAACTTGGGAAATATTGTAGAAGAAGATGCTGAACAATGCAATTTGGTACTTTTAGAAAGTCCTCTTCTATTAGACAACGAGCTTGAAACTCTAAAAAGCCATTTGTCAAAATTTACAACTGAGATTGATTGTACTTATAACACAAACGAAGAAACTAATTTCTTAAATGAAATTCAAAGAATATGCTCTGAGGCTGAACAGGCAGTTAGATCTGGTTCTCAACATCTAATTATAACTGATAATAATATTAATACAGATAGAATTGCATTGCCGATGATACTCGCTACAAGTGCTGTGCATAGTTACTTAATCAAAAATAATTTGCGGACATTCACTTCATTAAATGTCTCTTCTAGAGAATGCCTTGATGTTCACTACTTTGCTGTACTTATCGGCGTTGGAGCTACTACAGTTAATGCTTCATTAGTCGAAAAACTCATCTCAGATAGATTTAAAAAAGGAATTTATGATAATACTGATTATCCTCAACTAATAAAAAACTTTAAAAAATCCATTGAGAAGGGATTGAGAAAGATAATCAGCAAAATGGGTATATCGGTTATTAGTTCTTATCGTGGTGGAAGGAATTTTGAAATAATTGGTTTAAGTAGAAGTATGGTAGAGAGTTTTTTCCCAGGTATGTCCTCACGAATATCTGGAATAGGATTAGATGGATTGGAAAAGAGAGTAAGGCGACAGCATGAGCAATCCTTTAAATCTGATAATGTAATATTAGACATAGGTGGAGAATATAGGTTTAGAACCAATAGCGAAGCCCATGCATATGAGGGTGTTTCAATACACATGCTTCAAGAAGCAGTTACTAGAGACTCTTATAATTTGTATAAAAAATACACTTCAAGAATTTATAGCTCAAAACCAATACAGATCAGGGATCTTTTACAGTTTAATGAAAGTAAGAATTCTTTAAATCTCGATAACGTACAAAGCATCTCTGAAATACGAAAAAGCTTTGTATCTCCTGGAATTTCTCTTGGAGCTCTTAGCCCTGAAGCTCACGAAACATTAGCTGTAGCAATGAATAGAATTGGCTCAAAGTCAGATAGTGGTGAGGGCGGTGAGGACTCGAGAAGGTATCGTAAATTAAAAAATGGAGATAATCCAAGTTCTGCAATTAAACAAGTTGCGAGTGGAAGATTTGGAGTAACTGCAGAGTATTTAAATAATTGTTCAGAGTTAGAAATTAAAATTGCACAAGGTGCTAAACCAGGAGAGGGCGGACAGTTACCTGGTTTTAAAGTCACTGATCTAATAGCTAAATTAAGACATAGCACAAAAGGTGTAACACTCATCAGCCCTCCACCTCATCATGATATATACTCTATTGAGGACCTTGCTCAACTTATTTATGATTTAAAACAAATTAATCCCATAGCAAAGGTTTGTGTCAAGCTAGTTGCACAATCAGGAATAGGAACTGTTGCTGCAGGTGTAGCAAAAGCTAAAGCTGATGTGATACTCGTATCTGGACACTCAGGAGGAACAGGGGCAAGTCCCCAGTCAAGTATTAAATATGTTGGGCTTCCTTGGGAATTAGGTATCAGTGAGGTACATCAAATTCTAGCCTTAAATGGCTTAAGAGACAAAGTTCTTCTGAGAACTGATGGTGGTATAAAAACAGGAAAAGATATTGTTATAGCAGCTATACTAGGAGCAGAGGAATACGGAATAGGCACAGCTTCACTTGTTGCAATGGGATGTATTATGGTTAGACAGTGTCACTCAAACACTTGTCCTGTAGGTGTTTGTACTCAAGATGAAAAACTTCGTGAAAAATTTGGTGGAACACCTGAAAAAGTCGTAAACTTATTTTCTTTTATTGCAGAGGAGGTTAGAGAGATACTTGCTTCTTTAGGATATAAATCTTTGAAAGATATAATTGGTAAAACAGAATTATTATCTCAAATTCACTATGGGTCTAGTGACTTAGATAATTTGGATCTAAATCCTATATTAACAAAAATTGACGATGGTAAGATCTATGATTACCATTCTGAGAAAAAAAGAAATGAAGTCCCGCAGACCTTAGATGATCAATTTGAAAAAGATGGCAAAGATTTTATTAATTCAGGTCAAAAAATTGAGTTAACTTATAATATACAAAATACATTAAGAACAATTGGAACCAAAATTTCTTCTGTCATAACAAGAAAATATGGAATGAATTCTCTGTCTGAAGATCATGTGACTCTCAAATTGAGAGGTTCAGCTGGCCAGTCTTTGGGGGCGTTTGCAGTCAAAGGTCTTACATTGAAAGTTTTTGGCGATGCTAACGACTACGTAGGTAAAGGTCTTTCTGGAGGAAAAATTGTTGTTCAGCCAAGAAGCTCATTTACACAACCAAGCCATGAAAATGTTATTATAGGAAACGTAACTCTTTATGGAGCAACTGATGGAAGATTGTACGCATCTGGTCAAGCAGGTGACAGATTTTGCGTGAGAAACTCAGGTGCATTGGCCATAGTTGAGGGATGTGGTGCTAATGGATGTGAGTACATGACTGGAGGCTCTGCAATTATTTTGGGAAATATTGGTGATAACTTTGGTGCAGGAATGACAGGTGGATCTGCCTTTATTTATTCTGATCAAAAAAATATTTCTGATTTAATGAATATGGAAACCATAAGTTTATATGAAGTTGATAATCAAGATTGGAAAAACCATCTTCTAGATCTCTTAAAAGATTTCCACAAAGAGACTAAATCTAAAAGAGCTGAGTTTATTATTGAAAATTATGACTCCGAAATCAAAAAATTTGCCCATGTAGTACCTGATGAAGTGATTAATAAACTAGAATTTCCAGTTACAAAAAAATCAAAAATAGCTTAAATAAATTTAGATAGAGTTTTTAAACTTTCTTTATCAGACAAGCTGTGATCAGCATGTTTAATTAAAATATTTTTAAAGTTTTTAAATTTTTTACTCAAATTAAATTTATCGTTATACCCATATGGTACTGCTTTATCTTGACCCCCATGAAGGAAAATAGTTTCTCCCAAAAAATCACCCTTAATTTTTTTAAGAAGATATTTTTTACTTCTATTAAATAATGCTGGGGAGTAATAGTAAGCAAAATCAGAACTAACTTTCTGTTTAACAATTTTATTATTTTTTATTTTTTTTCTTTGATGAATATTTAAATTATCCCAAATTAACTTAGCAGTAAAATCTGGCGCAGGAGCAATACCAATAAGTTTAGTAACTTTTTTTGGGTGCATTAAAGCATAAATGATCGCAACCCATCCACCCATACTACTTCCTATTAAAATGAAATTTCTTATTTTTAAATATTTTACAATATTATCTAAGTCATCATACCAATCACTAATCCCAAAATTAGTAAATTCACCACTGGATCGACCATGACCTTGAAAGTCAAAACACAAGTATGAGATGTTGTTTTTTTTGCAATAATTGTTTAAAAAATTAGACTTTTTACCACTCAAGTCCGATAATAATCCATGTAAAAAGATAAGAGTTTTTTTACTTCTTTTGTAGTATCTATAAGATATTTTTACATTACCTTTTTTAAAAAAGTTCAGTTTTGACACAGATTAAAAATACAAAAAAAATTACTTGTTTACAAATAATTCCATCTATGGGTATTGGAGGTATTGAGACAGGAGTAAGAGATATTGCTAATTACCTTAATAAAAAAAATATTGAAAATTATATTTTATGTGAGAGCAGTGATAAGAACTTTAATATTAAAGGTCTAAAAATTATAAAAATTAATAGTTTAAGATTTAAAAATATTTTTGATCAAAACAAAATAAAAATACTTATTAAAGATTTAATTATAAAAAAAAGAATAAATTTAGTCCATATTTCTTCTAGAGCGCCTGCTTTTTTTCTTATAAATTTTATTAAAAATTTAAATATCAAAGTTGTAACTAGTGTTCACAACAAGTATGAGTCTAAGTCTTTGTTAAAAGATTGGTATAACAGTTTTTTATTAAAAGGTGACACTATTATATTTAATTCTAATTTTGTAAAAAAAATATATGAAAATTACTATCCCAAAAAAACTAAAATATATGTAATTCCCAGAGGTATAGATACTAACTATTTTCATCCATCAAAAAAAAAAGTTATTGATAAAAATATTTTTATACCTTCAAGAATATCAAATTGGAAAGGACACGAATTATTACTAAATTATTTCTCATTATTAGAGCAAAAGTATAGAGATCTGTTTAAAATTCATTTAATATCTTCAAATCAAAGCAAAGAAGAAAAGAAAATACAATTACTGATAAATAAACTTAATTTATCTGAGAAAGTTATAATTCATAAACCAACTTTAGAAATTAATAAATTATATCAGGAGTCTTATTTAATTATTAATATCTCTAAAAAACCTGAAGGTTTTGGAAGAACTATCTCTGAAGCTTTATCTTCATCTAAAACTATTATTGCTCCTAATCAAGGAGGTACTAAGGAACAACTTTTCTATTTTGATAGAAATTTATTATTTAATGTAAATTCATTTAACTCCTTTAAAAAAACATTTAAATATGCTTTAAAAAATTATCAATCAATTTCCAAAAAAGGCAGATCTTATGTAAAAAAAAATTACTCGTCTGATCTGATGTGTAGAAAGACTTTGGAAGTTTATAATCAATTAATTAATTCATGAATATTTTGATAATTAAACATGGGTCGCTGGGTGACTTAATCATTTCGTTTGGAGCTATGAAAACATTAAGAGAAAATTATCAAAATTCCAATATTTATTTACTTACTCAGTCTAATTATAAAAAAACTTTTACAAATTTACCTTATGTTAATGAAATTTTAATTGATAATAGACAAGCAATCTTTTCATCAGTAAATAATCTTTTAAATATAGTTAAAGAAAAAAAAATTAATCTGGTAATTGATTTACAAAATTCAACTAGAACTGAAATATACAATTTGTTTTTAAAGATATTTACTAAATGTAAAACTTTATCTGCTAGAAAATTTTCTAGTTATAAATATAAGCAAAAAAAACTTGGTATTCAACACATCTCAAAAAATCACCAAGATCAATTAAAACACTTGGGTATAAATCAATTCCTAAGGCCTGATTTAAGTTGGATGTTAAAAGATGATATAAAAGTTTCAAAAAAAGTCATTTTTATACCAGGGGCATCAAAATCTGGTGAATATAAAAAATGGTCTTCAGATAAATTTGCCCAGGTAGCTAAATATTTAGTACTAAGAAAGTATGAAATTTATTTAACTGGCTCTAATTTGGATTTGAATACTATAAATGAAATTATTGAATTGTGTCCTGAGTCTATAAATAAAATTAATGAGTCCAAGATAGAGGATTTCTATCAATTATGTATGACATCTGAGTTAATTTTAACAAACGATACCGGGCCAGCTCATATTGCTGGTCTTACAAATAAAAATGTTATTTGGATAGCAAATGACAATGATATTTCGAGATCGTGCTATCCACTCGGAGATAATGTGCATAAAATTACATCATCTAACGTAAAAAATATAAGTGTGGACATTATTATTAATAAAATAGAACAAATATTAAAATAATTTATATTTACAATTGAATTATCTTTGTTAATAATCCTAAAATGATTTTATTTAAGCAATCCCCAGGATATTTATAATTGCAAACCTCCTTACCTCTTTTTTACATATAATATTTTGAATAGACCCTTCCAAAGAAATAATAATTTTCGTGGCAAAAGAGATCTTCATAAAATAAATAATTTTATATCTGCAGCTGACGTAAGAGTAATTCTAGACGATGGTGAACAATTGGGGGTTATGAAAAAAAATGAAGCTATAGACATTGCTAAAGGCAGAGGCATGGATTTAGTTGAAATTGCCCCAAATAACAATCCTCCAGTTTGTAAAATAGTAGACTATGGAAAATTTAAGTACCAAGAACAAAAGAAGAAAAATGAGGCAAAAAAGAAACAAAAAGTGATTGAAACTAAAGAACTTAAAATTAGACCAGGTACTGGTGAGCATGACTATCAAGTCAAAATTAGAAATGCACAGAAGTTTATAAAAGAGGGAAATAGAGTTAAATTTAGTCTGAGGTTTAAGGGTAGGGAAATGGAACATTCTAATTTGGGTATCGATATGCTTAAAAGGGTTAAAACAGACCTTGGTGAACTTATTAGAGTTGAAATGGAACCTAAAATTGAAGGAAGACAAGCTTTCCTCGTTGTTGCGCCTAAATAAATTATATGATATTTAATTGACCTCAACTGGTCGAACAGGCTTTAAAAAAAGGGTATGCCTTAAGACCTAATTAGTTCACTCAAAAGGAGATAAAATGCCCAAACTAAAAACAAAAAGTAGCGTTAAAAAACGTTTTAAAACTTCCTCATCAGGAAAACTAGTGGTCGGAAGCGTTGGTAAACGCCATGGCATGTCCAAAAGAACAAATTCTTTTATCAGAAATTCTAAAGGTACAAGAGTCTTATCAAAGTCTGCATCAATAATAATTGAATCAATGATGCCATATTCCAAATAGGTAAAGGAGATATAATATGCCAAGAGTCAAAAGAGGAGTTACAGCAAGAGCTAAACATAAAAAAGTTTTTGAATTTACAAAAGGTCATCGCGGTCGAAGAAAAAATGTCTACCGTGTAGCTACACAAAGCATGGATAAAGCACTCCAATATGCTTACCGTGATAGAAGAAATAAAAAAAGAGATTTCAGAGGACTTTGGATACAAAGAATTAATGCTGGTGTTAGAGAGCATGGCCTCACCTATGCCAAGTTTATTGATGGATTAAAAAAAGCAAATATTGAAATCAATAGAAAAATTCTATCTGAAATTGCATTTCATGAACCAGCTGCGTTTAAAACAATAGTTGAGAAAGCTAAGGCTAATATAGCCGTTTAAAATTTAAAATGGACATTAAAAAAGTCCTTAATAAAGCTACAAAAGAAATAGAGCAAAGCTCTAATCAACTTGATTTACAAAATGTTAAAGTAGCCTATTTAGGAAAAAAAGGAAAAATTACAGAGTTACTTAAAAGTCTAAAAAATTTATCATTAGACGAAAAAAAATCTACAGGCGCTGAATTAAATCAATTAAGAGGTGAGGTTGATAATCTCATTAAAATTAAATTTAATCAGATAAAAGTTGAAGAAATTAACTCAAAGCTAAGAAATGAATCTTTAGATTTTAGTTTTCCCCCACCAAATTCAATTTCCCCAAAGGTTCATCCAATATCAAAAACATTTGATGAGGTTATAACGATTTTTGGATCAATGGGTTACTCAGTTGCCGAAGGCCCAGACATTGAGACAGATTATTTTAATTTTTCTGCATTAAATATTCCTGAAAACCATCCTGCCCGTGAAATGCAAGATACATTTTATATTGATGATAAGGATAAAGATGGAAAACCCTTCGTTTTGCGAACTCATACAAGTCCAGTTCAAATCAGAACTTTATTAAATGAAAAACCTCCAATTAAAATAATAGCCCCTGGAAGAACTTATAGGTGTGACTCAGATTCAACCCACTCTCCTATGTTTCATCAGGTTGAAGGATTGTTTATTAATGAAAATGCTAACATGGGCGATTTAAAAGGAACCTTGATTGAATTCTGTAAACAATTTTTTAATGTGCAGGATTTAAAAGTTAGGTTTAGACCTAGTTATTTTCCTTTTACAGAACCGTCTGCAGAAATGGATATCGCCTATGAGATAGTTAACAACAATATTAAATTAGGTCAAGGTGATCTTTGGCTTGAAATACTTGGATGTGGAATGGTAAATCCTATAGTTTTAGAAAATTGCAATGTTGATACAAAAAATTTTCAAGGTTTTGCATTCGGAATGGGCTTAGATAGAATTACAATGTTAAAATACGGCCTAACTGACATAAGATCATTTTTTAGTGGAAACTTAAATTGGATTGCTAATAACGGTTTTAGTATTGGAGATTTTTAGTGAAGTTTAGTTATAGTTGGTTGTGTGAACATTTAGAGACAGATAAAAATGCAACTGAAATTGGTGACGCTCTCACAAATATAGGCCTTGAACTTGAGAGTTTAAGTGACTATTCCTCATATTCAAAATTTGTTGTCGCAACAATTAAAGATTTTAAAAAACATCCTAACGCAGATAGATTGAATATTTGTAAAGTTGATGACGGAGCTGATACTTATCAAGTAATTTGTGGCGCAAATAATGTTAAGAAGGGATTAAAAGGAATATTTGCTAAAGAAGGAATGTATATTCCTGGAACAAAAATACATTTAAAAAAAGGCAAGATTCGAGGTGAAACATCTGAAGGAATGCTTTTATCAGAGAGAGAACTTAATTTGAGCGATGATCACGAAGGTATTATCGAGCTATCAGAGAACTTTAAAAATGGTACCTCTGCAGTAGAAGCACTTAAACTAGATGATCCTATTTTTGAGATAGGCATTACACCTAACAGAGGAGACTGTCTCAGTATTAGAGGAGTCGCTAGAGATCTTTCTGCAAAAGGTATGGGAAAACTTAAGCCATTAAGATACGAAAAAATAAAAAAATTAGAATTTGAAAGCCCAATTAGTTGGAGTATCAAAAATGATGAAAATAGCTGTGAGTATGTCGTTAGTAGATACTTTAAAGATGTTAATAATACAAAGTCTCCAGAATGGTTGCAAAAGAAATTAATTAGCCTCGGACTAAGACCAATCAATGCATTAGTTGATATAACAAATTTTATTACTGTCGATTTAGGTAGACCATTACATGTATTTGATGCAGATAAAGTCGGAAAAAAACTTGATATGAGACTTGCAAACTCTAATGAAAAAATTCTTGCATTGGATAATAAAGATTACACTTTGGACGGTAACTCAACTGTAATTGCTGATAGTAATAATGCTCTTGCGATTGCGGGAATTATTGGAGGGGATCACAGTGGATGCACAGAAAATACCAAAAATGTGTTTCTAGAAGTAGCTATATTTAATCCAAATAGTGTGGCAAAAACAGGGAGATCTCTTGGAATTAATTCTGATGCCAGGTACCGCTTTGAAAGAGGTTTAGATAAAAATATGGTCCTTGAAGGTTTAGAATATGCTTCTTACCTGATAAACAAAATTTGTGGAGGATCTGTTAGTAAAAATACTGATGCTGGAAAATTAGACACTAATGAACACAAAATAAAATATGACTTTAATTATTTTAATAAGGTAATTGGTTTAGATTTAGAACCACAAATACAAGTCAAAATCTTAAAAGACTTAAAATTTCAAATTAATGAGAGAGGTGATAATGAATGTGATGTATTGGTACCCTCATGGAGAAATGATGTTAAAAATAATATTGATATTGTTGAGGAAATTATAAGAATTTATGGATACGATAATATCAATATAAGTGTACCATCCTCATCAAAAGATGAGATTAATAATATTGAAAATTCATTAGTTAATAAGAAATTTAAAACAATAACGAAACTTAAAAAAACATTATTATCTAATGGAGTCTCAGAAGTTATAACTTTCTCTTTTCACTCAAACAGAGCTCAAGAAATCCTCACAGGCGATACATCTTTAAAAATTTCTAATGCAATTAGTGACGATCAATCTTTCATGAGAAATTCAATGATCTTTAATCATTTAGAAAGCGCAGAGTTAAATTTTAAAAAAGGAATAAAAAATATTCAATTATTTGAAATTGGACCTATTTATAATTCATCACAATCTCAAGAGAATATTCTATCTTTACTTATTTCATCTCAAGATGACACAAACTCAATTTATAAATCTGTAAATTTTAACTTTTACTCTTTAACAGAACTCGCATCAAAGTTAATTAGTTCATTAAACTTTGATATAAAACAGTTTAATATTTCAAGATCAACTTCAAATATCTATCACCCAGGACAATCTGCAGAGGTACATATGGGAAAAAAATTAATAGCTAGATATGGAAAAGTTCACCCTTTAATTATGGAAGAATTTCCTAAACTTAAAAATACCTATGCAATTGAGTTGTTTTTTGAAAATCTCCCAATAGAATCAATATCTAGAGTTAATTCTATCAATATCTTAGACTCCCAATTTCAATTCAGTGAAAAAGACTTTTCATTTATATTCGAAAAAGAACAAAACCTCTATGAAGTACAAAGATATGTCACAGGTATAGATAAAAACTTAATTAAGAATGTGGAATTTTTTGACCTCTATGAATCAAATGATTTAGGAGATAATAGTAAAAGTGTGACATTCAGAGTTACTATTCAATCGAAAGAAAAAACTCTTGAAGAAAAAGACTTAGAACAGCTTCATAAAAATATTTTAGAAAAAGTATCTAATAAATTTAAAGCAAAAATCAGAACTTAATGGAAATTTCTAAAATAAGAAATTTTTCAATTATAGCCCATATTGATCATGGTAAATCTACTTTAGCAGATAGGATTATTGAAATTTGCGGAGGTATGGATGACAGAACTAAAAAAGACCAAGTCCTTGACTCAATGGAGATTGAAAGAGAAAGAGGTATCACTATAAAAGCACAGACTGTGAGATTGAATTATAAAAACAAAAATGGAGATGAATATCAGCTAAATATTCTTGATACACCTGGGCATGTAGATTTTTCTTATGAGGTATCAAGATCGTTATCTGCATGTGAGGGTTCAGTTCTCGTAGTTGATAGTACGCAAGGTGTAGAGGCTCAAACACTTGCAAATGCTTATCAAGCAATTGATGTCAACCATGAAATACTCCCAGTCCTTAATAAAGCTGATCTTCCTGCCTCTGAACCTGAGAGGGTAAAAGAAGATATTGAGCAAACTATTGGAATTGATACTTCAGAAGCCCACCTTGTCTCTGCAAAAACAGGATTAGGTATTGAAGGTTTATTAGATCAGATTATTGAAAAACTCCCAGCTCCAAATACAAATGAAAAGAATCTAAAAGCTCTGTTAGTTGATAGTTGGTACGATAATTATTTAGGAGTGACTGTTTTAGTCAGAATTCTTGATGGTGTTATGAAAAAAGGAATGAAGGTTAAGTTTCTATCTAACAATCAACAGTACAATATAGATAGAATTGGATATTTTAGTCCAGAAATTAATTATTGTAACGAGCTTGGTCCTGGAGAAATAGGTTTTATCAATGCAAGTATAAAGTCAGTTGCTGATTGTAAAGTTGGAGACACAATTGCTGAATTAAATGACCAAAAAATTAACCCCCTTCCTGGATTTAAGCCCTCTTTGCCAGTTGTATTTTGTGGAATCTATCCTGTAGACACATCAGATTATGAAAGGTTAAAAGAAAGTTTTGAAAAATTGGCTTTAAATGACTCTAGTTTCACTTATGAAAATGAAACTAGTGCTGCATTAGGATATGGTTTTAGATGTGGCTTTCTAGGGTTACTTCACTTAGAGGTAACTACAGAAAGACTGAGAAGAGAATTTGATTTAGATTTAATTACTACCGCTCCTGGTGTTGTCTATAAAGTAATAGATAGAAACAAAAATGAATTTGTTATAAGGAATCCATCAGAACTTCCTGATCCTGCGGAAATTGATCAAATTTTAGAACCATGGGTTAAATCAACAATCATTGTTCCCCAAGATTATTTAGGAACTGTTATAAATCTTTGTATTGAAAAAAGAGGTAAACAAAAAAACTTAAATATCCAAAATAACAGAGCAATTTTAGAAATGGAGCTTCCATTAAATGAGATTGTGATAGATTTTTACGATAAATTAAAATCTTATTCTAAAGGCTATGCTAGTTTTGATTACCAAGTTTATGATTATTTCCAAGGTGATTTAGTAAAACTAAATATTCTTGTTAATTCAGAGACTGTTGATGCATTCTCAAATATTGTTCATAAAACTAGAGCTGAAACTATTGGTAGAAGAATATGCAATAAATTGAAAGATCTAATACCAAGACAAAACTTCCAAATTCCCATTCAAGCCGCAATCTATGGAAAAATTATAGCAAGAGAGACCATTAAAGCCTTTAGAAAAGATGTAACCGCAAAGCTTTATGGTGGAGATGTGAGTAGAAAGAAAAAACTTTTAGAAAAACAAAAAAAAGGAAAGAAAAGAATGAAGCAATTTGGTAACGTTGAAATTCCACAAACTGCTTTCTTTGAGGCTTTAAAAATAGGTGATCAAGATTAAATATTCAAAAAAAAAAATATTAGTAATAGGGGGTGCAGGTTATATAGGAAGAAAGTTCTGTCAACTTTTTTGTAAAAAGTATTCGATCGATGTTATTGATAACTTTTGGTTTTCAAAAAAAAAAATACCCAATGTAAATATATTCAATATTGATATTCATAAATACAACTACAATAATTTAATAAAAAAAAATTATCATTCAGTACTCATTCTTTCAGGATTATCTAATGACCCTATGGCAAACTTAAGTCCAGATTTAAATTTTAAAAATAATAACTATGCAATATCTAACTTATTATTTTCATTATCAAAATCTAAAATAAAAAAAATAATATTTGGTTCATCATGTTCTGTTTACGGTAATACCAAAGGAAAAATAGCCACTGAAAAAACAGATATTAACGTTGAATACCCATATGGAATTTCAAAATATTTAATGGATATGTTTATTGAGGTATTGAATAAATCAAATAACTCTCCCTCATTTTATTCTCTTAGACAGGGCACAGTTTGTGGTTTTGGACCAAGGATGAGATTTGATCTAGTAGTAAATAAAATGATAAAAGATGCAATACTGTATAAAAAAATTCACACAGTAGACAAAAATATATGGAGACCTATTCTAGATATTAGTGATGCTTGTACCGTATATGATAAAATAATAAATCATAAAATTCCTAAAGGTATTTACAATGTTTATTCATATAATATAACAGTTGACCAAATAGCAGAAAAAATAAAGCATTTTTTATCTACAAAAGGGTTATTCGTAAAAATTGTAAAAAACAACAAAATAAAAGAAAAAAGAAACTATAAAGTAAGTAGAAAGAAAATTGAAAAATATATTAAATTTAAATTTAAAACTATTGATGACACTATATCTGATATCTATAGTAATATAATTAATTTGAATGATCTTGAGTCAGAAAAATACTTAAACATTTATCATTTTAAAAAAAAATTTAAGATATGATTTTAATTTTAGGTGGTAATAGTCAGTTAGCAAATTACTTAAGCATAAAGATAAAAAAATCTATAAAGGTAAGTAGAAGAGAGTGTGACATAACTAAATCAAACGATGTAAAAAAAATTTTTAATAAATATAAACCAAAGTATGTATTCAACTGTGCTGCCTATCATAATACAATTTTATGTGAAAGATTTTTAAAAAAAAGTTTTATGATAAATTCTTTTGCACTAAAAAATTTATCTAAGTATGCAAATATTTATAATTCTAAATTAATTCATTTCAGCACAGATTATGTCTTCGATGGAAAAAAAAATACGCCATATGTCGAAACTGATTACCCAAGACCACTAAACATTTATGGGCAATCAAAATTACTGGGTGAAAACTTTATTGAGCAATATGCGAAAAAATATTTGATTTATCGTTTATCATCTATTTATAGCCACTACCCATGTAGACATAAAAAGGGTTTAAATTTCATAGAAAAAATATTGGAATTATCGAAAAAATCAAATGAACTAAACATTAATGATCTAGAGATTTCACCAACTTATGTTGGAGATATTGTTGATCAAGTTCAAAAAACTTTCAAAATTATTGAAAATCAAATCGTTCATTGTACTTCTCTTGGTAGTACAACATGGTATAAATTTGCTATATCTATTCTAAAAGCAAACAACGTCTCAATAAAAGTCAATAAGGTTAAAAGTTTTGATAAAGATTTAATAACACGTCCTAAATATTCTGTTCTTAGGAATAGCTATTTATTAAGAAATAAACTAAACGTGATGCCAAGATGGGAAAATAGTTACACTAACTATATCAAAGATCAATATCTGAGGAAAACCAATCTTTAACACTCATCGCATTCATATCTTTTTCAGAGAGGTTATAGTCATCATGGTAAGGGTGATCTAGATCTTGATCAAAAAATTTAATAGCATACTCACCGTCTTTGTTATATTTCGATGAACAAAGATACTCTATTAAGGTATCATTTTCTAATGAAATGAAACCCCTAGCGAAGTAATAAGGGGCCCATACAAATGTATTTGAGTCTTTATTTACTTCAAAATAATGTATCTTTTTAATTTCAGAATTTGTTTTTCTACAATCAAAAGCAAATAAAATTGCCTTTCCTTTGACTAACCTCATCATTTTACCCATAGGAGGATCAATTTGAAAATGCAACCCTCTGGCTACATTTTTATTAGTCATTGAGAAGTTAATTTGTTCTATTTTAAAATCATCTAAATACTCATGCACTATATCTTTAACGTAAATTTCAGAAAAATATCCTCTATTATCTTCAAAACGATCGTAATTAAAAATTTTAACTTCGCCAAATTCTTTTTGAAGTTTAAAGTTAGTCACTTCATTATTTTAGCCTAAAAATTTTAAATTTAAATCATATTTGAATATTTAATTTTTCCAGAAATTTTAAGTAATCGAATGGCCCATGTAGTGCCATAGGTAATTTGTATTTATTCATTTTAAAAAAAAATTCAGGATTTCCATCAAAACAAAAACTATTTGCTTGATCAATTGTTGGCAAAGAGTATTTTTTATAAAATAAAGGAGCAAAATAAGTCCAAAAGCTATCCTCTTTTATATATAAATTTTTAGCAAAAAATTCTCCTTTATAATTACCCTTTGAAAGAAATGTCTTGATATAAAGCTTTATATACCTATAAAAACCACTTTTTAAACACTCATAAATTGTTAAATAGTTAAACGGATAATCAACTTTTGATGACTCTAAAACCCTTATAAAATCATTTATTTTTCTTAAACTAAAACCACCATTACAAAAATATCTTCTTCCCCATAATTTCTTTCTACTTCGGTCAAATGGACTCTTTTTTCCTGTTGGGGCACCAATGTAACTAATATTTCCAAATATATATTCATTTAAATTATTATTTAAAACAATTACATCTAGTTGACAGATCAACATGTACTCAAAGTCTAAAAAAGATCGATAAAACTCAATACTCGTACAAAGACTGTTATATCCTTGTATATTCTCAAAAAACTTTTTTCTAAAATTTACCCTTTCAAAATTTGGAAAATTAATTTTATTCTCATCAAAAGTTACCAAAAATTTTTTTTCATTTTTAAAATGCTTTTGAATTGTTTTTAGAGATAATTTTTCGTATTCATTTAAATTAGATTTATGAAATGGCGTAACAATGCATACTTTATCATTCATATAAATATCTTTAAAAAATGTTGTATGTGATTATATTACACTAATTATTATGTAATGGGAAAGATGGCCGAGTGGTTTAAGGCGCACGCCTGGAACGCGTGTATAGGGGCAACTCTATCGTGGGTTCGAATCCCACTCTTTCCGCCAATATTTTGCCAAGTAAATGAAAATAGCTGATAAAATTAAATACAAGATTAGAAGAATATCTGAGTATCCGCTTGCGACACTTTATGATCAAAAAGCATTAAGGCCACCAAATCAAAAGATAACGCCTATAGTTTATCAAACATGGGTGGATAATAAATTTGGAAAAACCCATAAAAGATCATTATTAAATTTTAGAAATATAAATAAAAATTTATCGTTTAAATTATTTACTAATCCAATGATGGAGGAGTACATGCTTCAAAAATGGGGCAAAAAAAACATTTATACTATTTTTAAAAATGCTCTTATCGGACCTCTCAAAACAGATATTTTTAGATATTGTATTTTATACGATCAAGGTGGCTATTATTTTGATATCAGTAGGGCTTGTAAGATACCATTAACCAAGCTTCATAATAAAACTTCTAAATTTATAATTACATATGAGGATACAAATTGTTTTATACCGCCTAACAACAAGAATGTTTTTCTTTTGAAAAGACCATTTTCTCATATACTTCAATGGGGACTAGCATTTGAGAAAAAAAATAAATTTTTAGATTTATTGATAAAAGAAATATCAAAATCATATCCATTTTATAAAAATAAAGTATTTGAAAACCCAAAATTGGCAGTTCTTAATTTTACTGGTCCTGGTATGTACACAAAAGTTATGAGAGATTATTTATCAAAATGTAATAAAAATGACTATAAAGAGTTAGATATCAAATTTAATGGAAATGGCATATTTAAATTGAATGGATCTCAAGTTAGATATCATAAAGAGCCAAGTTATACGTACCTAAAAAATAAAAAAATATGTCTTT
This sequence comes from uncultured Alphaproteobacteria bacterium, assembly GCA_902526965.1. Taxonomy (GTDB): domain Bacteria; phylum Pseudomonadota; class Alphaproteobacteria; order HIMB59; family HIMB59; genus HIMB59. Next base: position 26,470 of record CABZMT010000008.1, on the reverse strand, counting down.
AATTTTCGAGAAATTTATAGAGTATTTCTTCGTATTTGCTTATCGGAAAATCGTTTAATTCTTTGTATCCAAAATCTTTTATTTGTATTGCTTGTGAAAAACCAGGCCTTGAAAATTTTTTTTCGTTTGTAACACCAAATAATTTTAAGGTTTTTACACCTGCAAATTCAAACATCCAAGCTGTGCCACCATCATTACATAATAAACAGGACATTTTTTTAGCTAGATTCATTGTGAAAGATATATCTGTTGAAATTATTTCTCCCTTTTCCCATTCAGGGCAAATAAACTTATTATTTAGACATAATTCTAAAAAAGACTTTTCGTTAGGACCTAAAAAAAAATAAACATTATAATTTCGATGTCTTAATTTTTTAGCTATTTCCAAATAATTATCAAATTTCCATTGCCTAATAGAGTTTCCTGCACCAGGCGCAATAGCTATATTTTTACTCCTACTAGATTTGATTTCAGGAATTGTATTATTAATAGGAACATTCATATCAGGAATTTCATTAATAGACTCGTTTTTAATAATTGATAAAATATTAAAATAAAATTGTTCAATATAAATATTTTTAAATTCTAAATTTTTATTATTTTTAAAATCCGAAAATAAAAAATTAGCAGAAGTACTAAAAAATTTAAGGTGAGGTATCTTTTTTAGACTTAAAGTCCTTAATACAACTTTTTGTAAATCAATTATTAAATCAAACCTAATATTAGAGAGTCTATTACTTTTCTTTAATAGGCTAAAAACTGAAGACTCAATTTTATTATGTTCAATAAATTCATATATAATATCCTTAACTAATGGATTTAATTTATCTTTAAGAGTTGTTGTTTGACTTGTTGTGTAATAAATTAATGAATTAGGATAAACCTCTTTTAACTTTTGTAGAAATGTTATCTTTTGTAAACCATCTCCTATTTTATCATTAAAACTATAAATAAGAATTTTCATTCTTTAAAATCTAAGTCTATTTTTGTTTTAGCTCCTAACTCTTTCATTTTATTAGCTCTACTAAGTAAACTTCCCTTACCGTCCTTAATATATTTTTTTGTTTGACTTATATTTTCTGCAGATTTAATCATGTTAGACTCAGTTTTATCAAGTAAATTTATAGCCTTTGCAATTTGATCAAACATTCCACCTGCTATTTCAGCTACTTCTTTTGAATTTTTATTTTGTTTTTCTAATCTCCAAATACTCTCAACTAATTTCATACACATAATTAAAGTTGATGGGCCAACTATAATGACTTGTTTTTGTTGAGCATAATTTGAAATACTCTGATCATATTTTTGAGCAGTTATTAGAGCAAATTCATGAGGCATAAAAATAAATACATAGTCAGGAGAGTTGACTTTTAAAAGATTAGTATAATCTTTTTTATGAATACTATTAATATGACTTTTCACAGAATTTATAAAATTTTTAATCGAGTTAACCTTAGATTGTTCATTATCTGTGTTTTGAAATTCATACCAATATTTCATTGGTACCTTAGAATCAATGACAATATTTCTATTTTCTGGTAAAAAAACTACAACATCTGGTCTAAATACCTGTCCATTTTCATTCTTGTCTGTAAATTGAGTTTTATAGTCTCTGTCTTTAGTCATACCACAATCTTCTAAAATATTTTCTAAAATAATTTCACCCATTTCACCCATATCAGAAACATTTGAGGACATAGCATTAGACATCTTTTTTGTTAAGGTTCCAATCTCATCTATTTTTGAATTAACATATCCAGTTTGTTCCAAAGTTTTACTATACAAACTCTCTAAATTTTGGCTCATTTTTCTTATATCAACATCAAATCCATTATTAGATTTATTAAAAGTATTTTTAACAGTTATTAATAAAAGTATAATAACAATTACAAGAAAAATAATTATAATGATATCTGTGTTCATCTTTAAATAATTTAATAACTTTTAAGAATGAATCTTATTTATTCTATCAAGACTTTTTTTTAAACTATTTTTTAAATCTTCTATTTTATTATCATCAAAAAGTTTTTTTTCTAAAAAGGTATTAAAATAAGTCTTCAATTCATTTGATAATTTTTCAATTTTAACAAAATCATCAGGGATCTGATCTTTAAGTTTTAAAATTTCACTATTAAATTCATTAAGAGCACTTTTAAAATGATTGTCAGCAAACGTTTCTAATTTATTTTTAATTTTTTTATAATCAAAATTAGTATCTAATTTAGACTCTAAATCATAAATTGCTAAATTAAAATAGTCGAACATTTGATCATATAAATCATATAGCTTTGAACTATTTATTATTCTTACAATATTCATTTAATCTAGATTATTACAGGAAATTTAAATTTCAAATATAAAAAGCCCAGTAAAAACTGGGCTTAAAAGGTTAATTTTAGTAAGCGGTATCTCTACCTTCGGATTTTGCGATCTCTCTAGCATTTGGATTAACAGACGGTCTAAAAGGTATTTCAACAATTTCCCCATCAACTGGTTGACCAGGTGTATCACAATATGCATCAGGTAAATGAAATTTGAATTTGTTTCCAATATCTTTTTTTTTCATACGGCACATATCCCATAGCAATATTTGTTTCTAATTCAGGAGAGTACCAAGGAGATGTTAGGTATCCAACTGGTGTATTACCATCTTCAGAAACTAGCCAAAAATCAGGAGCATATTCATCTATTGGTTTGCCACCTAGAGCGAAGCCAACTAACTGATTGCTGTAAGGCTTTTCTCCAGCTTCCATTTTGGCTCTCATAGCTTCTAATGCATCTTTACCTATATAATCATCAGTTTTTTTTCTTGGAACTTGATATCCTAGGTTGCACTGAAATGGGTAAGTTTCTGAGTCAAGATCTTGACCCCAAGATAAAATTCCCGCAGCTATTCTTCTGTGGTGAGCAGGAGCGATTACTTTTAAATTATGTTTTTTACCTGCATCTAAAACTGCATACCACATATCATCAGCATATAGAGTTGCATTTTTGAGGTAAATCTCATAACCCTTTTCACCTGAGAATCCTGTTTGAGAAATTATACAATCTCTTCCTCCTACTTTAGCTTCCATCAAACCATAAAATGGAATATCTCTTACCGCTTCACCAACAAGATCTGCCATTAAATCAACAGACTTAGGTCCTTGAATTTGAACAGGTGCAGCATCTATTTCATCAATAGTAACATTAAATTTTTTATCATGATTAACACCTTGTAGGAAAAACATGATATCGGAGTCAGATAAAGAAAACCAAAATTCATCCTCAGCAACTCTTAACAAGATTGGATCGTTCAAAACTCCTCCCTTGCTATTACATAAAATTACATATTTACCATTCATAACTTCAATTCTTGAAGCATCTCTTGTTATTACGTAGTTTGTAAACTTTAGTGCATCAGGACCTTTGACTCTAATTTGTCTCTCTACAGCGACATTCCACATGGTTACATGATTTACAAGTGCATCATACTCTACCATTGCACCACCATCCTCAGGCTTTACGTATCCTCTAGGATGATACATTCGGTTGTAAACAGTACATCTCCAACATCCAGCCTCTACTGATAAATGCCAATAGGCAGATTTTCTAACTCTTGTTGAAATCAACATTTTTTGTGGTGTTGGACCAGATTGTCTTAAGTTATAAGGGACTTGTCTGTCTGACTGGTCCACTGTGCTTGGTTGTGTTAGCTTCATTTATCCTCCAGTAAAGCTATTGTAGCAATGGAAAAAAATTAATTTCTTTTTCATTTGTATGCAATCAAAATCGTATGGTTAAAAAATTTTTTTGTGGAGGACTATTTTACTATTATCAATTGTAAATTCACCACTTTGGACAGCATTTAACCATAAACAAGTTTTTTCAAATCCACCAAAAGGAAAACAGTGAAAACTTTTTAGTGAGTTTTCACCCTGAGCAAAATTAGCTAATTCAATAAGCATATCATCATTAGATGTTTTCGTGAGAAGATCAGTTACTTTAGAGGAGTTTTTTTTTAGGAAATTTATCGAATTTCCTACCCCACTCATTATTCCAAAGTTTAGTAAGGTCTTAAATGATGCAGGACCAGGGAAACCAACTCTTACTGGTAAATTAATATTTTTAACTTTTAAATCCTGACACCAGTCTATGAAAGGCGAGGCATTAAAAAAAAACTGTGTTACCAACTCTATATTTAAATTTTTACTTTGAGAAAGATCATACTTTTTATTTAAAAAGTCATTAATAGTTTCTTGATTTATATCGGGAGATCCCTCAGGATGTCCAGCAACACCAATCTCAGTGAAATTGTTATCATGTAGCAAATCAGACTCTAATATTTCTAGAGAAGAGGAGATAGATCCATTTTGATTACCTCCACCTCCTATAACCAATATTTTTTTACTATCAGTTCTTTTTCTAAGTTCTTTCAAAAAACTTGAAACGTGTTCTAGGTCTTTCATTGTCCTTGCAGGTAAATGAGTAATGGGAACTAAATTTTGATTAGAAACAAATTCAACTGTTTCTAAAATATCTTTTTCCGTAGCGTCAGGAAGATAAGTAATATAAACATTATTTTTTTTATCTAGTGGAATTGAGTCTAATTTATGTCTTACTTTTGGATTTAGTTCGACTGTAAAACCGTTTAATAAAGATACGATATTATCTTTGCTCATAATTTTAAACTATAACAATTAAGACTTTAATCTATTATTTTCTGGGTCTAACAAAGGCTCTTGAGTTACCTTTAATGGATATCTTTTTCCAAAATATTCTAATTCTAAAGCTGTCCCATTTTCTGATAACTCTGATGGGAGGTAGCCGTAAACAATATGTTTATCTACAAAATATCCATAATTAGTGCTTGTAACGTAACCAACAGCTTTGCCGTTACTGTAAATAGGCTCTGTGCCTAAAGCCATCCCCTCAGGGTCTTCTAAAATCATACAAGTTAATTTTTTTTGAACTGGTTTTTCCTTAATTTTTTGTAAAGCAGACTTACCAATAAAGTCTTCATCTTTCTTTAACTTAACAGTAAAACCTAAACCAGACTCATAGGGATTAATATTTGTGTGAATATCTGAGCCAAGTGATCTATATCCTTTTTCTAATCTAAGAGACTCAAAGGCACCAGCTCCTGAGCAAATCATATTAAATTCTCTTGAGGTTTCTCTAAGTTCATCCCATAAAGTTAAACCATATTCTGTAGGAGTGTAAATCTCCCATCCCAACTCACCTATGTAAGATATTCTTACCGCTACGCATGGAACGTTACTAATTGAAATTCTTTTTATACTAAAAAATGGGAAACTCTCATTTGAAACATCGTCATCATCACAAAGTTTTTGAAGAGCTAATCTAGAATTTGGACCCCACAAACCAATACCTGCGTATGCGGAAGTCCAATCAATGATTTGAACACTTCCATCATCAGGAGCATTAAAGCGAAGCCAATTAATATCAATCATACCATTTCCTGCTCCTGCTAGAACCCAAAATTTGTTTTCTTCTAATCGACTTATAGTAAGATCACTTTTAATTCCACCATACATATTGGAGATAACGCTATAGACAACTTTTCCAACAGGAACATCAATATTATTTGTACAGACTTTTTGAAGTAACTTTAAGGCACCTTTACCACTTACTTCAATCTTTACAAAACCAGTGATATCAAATTGAGCACCTGTTTGTCTTGTAACTAAATGTTCTGCTGCTTGAATTGGGGACCAATATTTTGCCGCCCAACCAGTTCGATTAGGAAAGTTTTTTCCTTTCATTAAATCAGCATTAGCCTCATACCATTGCGGACGCTCCCATCCCATAGTTTCAAAAAAATAAGCTTTTTGGCCCTCTAATCTATTATAAAAAGGACTTCTCCTAAGTGGTCTTGGTTGCTCCATTTGTTGCAAAGGATGAATGATGTCGTAAACCTCTTTGTAATTTTGTTTTCCTCGTGCTCGTAAATATTTTCTTACGTGATGGTGCTGATGAAAACGATTTATATCACCTTGACGAACGTCAAGTTCAGGTTCGCCATTGACAATCCATTCTGCCATTGCCTTTCCAACGCCGCCACTATGCGTAATCCAAACAGCATTTGCCGTCCACAAACCTTTTACTGAAGTTTCTCCCATCAAAGGATTACCATCTGTAGTAAATGAAAACATCCCATTAATCTTTTTAGCTAATTTTTTCTCAGCAAATTTAGGAAATAGCCAATTAGACTCTTTGTGCGCCCCAGCAAAATCATCAGGTCTGAAATCTACTAAAGAGGGCATCTCCTCTGCCTCTTCAGGTTTTTTTATATCTTCAGACTCTAGAATTCTTGGCTCATGTCTGTAATTTCCAATTACATAAGAGTCATTCCATTGCCTGAAATAGAGACTGTAATCTTGGTGACGAACTAAGGCATGATCTACCAATGCTTCCTTGTGGTCAGCCTGATATTCTTTTAATTCTTCAAAAGGCTCAAGCCAAACCATTTGATGTTCACATGGTACCAGAGGTAAAGAGATATTTGCGAGTCTTCCCATTTTGGGAGCCCAAATACCTGTTGAGACTAAAACAATATCGGCATCATAATCCCCATTTGAAGTCTGCACTCCTCGAATTTGATTATTAGAAATTTTAAAACCTTTAACAGCTGTATCACCTATAAATTCTCCAGCTTTTAAATCTATTACATATTTTGCCATTGCTTTTACAGCTCTAACTGGTGCTGCAAGACCATCAGTGGGTACATAATATCCACCATGAATTTTTTCAGGATCAATATAAGGACTCATTTTTAAAACTTCATCTGGCGAAATAATTTTAGCATCTTGAAGTCCATAACTATGTGCAATTCCAAGTTTTCTATATAAGTCCTCATGCCTCTCTTTAGATTTAGAGACCTCAATTCCTCCGACAGTGTGATAACAAGGTTTTCCATCAAAAGTTAGAGATCTCAAAAGTTCAACAGTATATTGAGCAAATTTGCACATCATTCTAGATGGATTAGTTTGAAATACACCACCTGGAGCATGGCTAGTAGAACCTCCGGTTTCAAATAAAGGACCTTGATCAAGAATTAACATATCTTTCCAACCTAATTGGGCTAAATGATATGCAGTGCTCGCACCAACTATCCCACTTCCAACAATAATAATTCTAGATTTTTTTGTCATCTTTATCCTTAGTGCTTATCTAAACTAATCAGTTCCAAAATTTGATGTCAATATGAAAAAAAGTTACAGATTAACTGCGTCAATTAGACGATCTTCTAGGTAATCACTAAATGATCGACCGCAGCTTAAAAGTATTATGTTATCTAAATTAAAAAAGGAACAATCAATTCTAGCCAATAAAGTTTGAGCTGCAGTAAGAGGTTTAAAGGATTTTTCACGAAAATCAAAATGTGTGAGTTTATTTAATATCATGGTAGCATTCTGTCCACCAAGTTGAAAAAATATTTGTGAGTCTGTCATGTCAGTTGCCAAAATTGAACTAGATTTATTAAAAGTATCACAGAGTTTGTGAAATTTTTTTTGTTCAATATCTTTCTTAAAAACTAAATTCCATTGGTCAAAAGACATTTTAGCTAAAATGAAATTATCATTGGTAACTATTCTCAAATTATCAGAAGGGGGAAGGAGCTTTAATGCCTTGTTCACAACACCGTTGAACTCTGAGTTACCAGAACTTCTTAAAACAATTTGTTGTGAGATAATTTTTTTAATTTCAATACCATTTGATCGAATTACATCCTTCATGAAGCTAGCTTTGTATTTTCTTTATCATAAAAAATCGGTTCAACTATCTCAACTTCTATTGTTTTCAATTCAGGAGTTGATGCAAATGCTTTAGTTCCAATAAGTGACTGACCATTTTTGATAACAGCTAGCGCAAAGTTATGTCCTAAAGTAGGGCTTTGATAACAAGATGTTATATGTCCTAACATTGGAGTTGGAGTTTTTATTTCTTTATCTAAAATGATGTGTTGACCTTCCTCTAACTTCTCACTCTTGTTAGTTGGTAAAATTCCTACGAGCTGCTTTCTGTCTTTTCTAACTGTATCAGAACGGATTAAAGATCGTTTTCCTAAAAAGTCTTTTTTTGATTTTCCAATCATCCAATCTAAACCTAAATCAAAAGGTGTAATTGATCCGTCCGTATCTTGACCAACTATGATGTATCCTTTTTCAGCTCTTAAAAGGTGCATGGTCTCAGTACCATAAGGCTTCAAACCAAATTCCTTTCCAAAACTTATTATTTTTTCCCATATTTTTAGAGCTTGATTTGAAGGTACATATATCTCATAACCCATTTCTCCAGTAAAACTAGCTCTTAGAATTCTTATGGGAGTGTCTTCATATTCATGAAATTGAAATGTCATGAAAGGGAAAGCTTCATTACTAAAATTAACCTCTGGGAAAACTTTCTCGATTATATTTCTTGTTTTTGGACCACTGATATTAAATGTAGCATACTGCTCAGTTATAGAATTCATATAGACATTTAAGTTGGGCCATTCAGTTTGAGCATATTCTTCCATACATCCTAAAACAGTAGCTGCGCCTCCAGTAGTAGTAGTTGCTATAAAATGCTCATCTGAGATTTTACAAATAATGCCATCATCTTTTACCATACCATCCTCTCCTAACATCAGGGCATATCTTGAGGTGCCAGGTTTCATTTTGGAGAAACTATTTGTATATATTAAATTCATGAAAGCTAATGCATCCTTACCTTTAATTTCAATTTTTCCTAGAGTGCTACCATCCAAGACCCCAGCATTTTCTCTTACATTTTTACTTTCTCGTTGAACGGCTTCGTCCATAGTTTCATCTTTATTTATTGGAAAATACCAAGGTCTTTTCCATTGACCAACATCCTCAAAAACAGCACCATTAGTTATATGCCAATTATGAATCGGTGATTTTCTCTCTGGGTCGTAATATTCATATGAATTTCTTCCTGCTATTGCAGCAAAACTCAAAGGAGCATAGGGAGGTCTGTAAATTGTTGTTCCTACTTCATTAACTTTCTTATCGAGTAAATCAGAAACTATACCCAAAGCATTTATACTACTTATTTTACCTTGGTCCGTTCCCATGCTATTAGTGGTGTATCTTTTGAGATGTTCAATTCGATCAAAACCCTCTGAGATAGCTTGTCTTATATCTTTTGTGGTGACATCATTTTGTAAATCTATAAATGATTTTGACCAAATAGTTTGTTTTTGTGGTAAAACTTCCCACAATTTTTCAATTTTAAATTTGTGACTTGTATTTAGTTCTAGATTAATTTGGACAGGTTTAATGCCAAATATAACTAATTTTTCATTTATTTCCTTATTAATGGCATTAAAGTCAAATTGCCCAGAGGCTGAGCCAAGTGTTATTGTGGGTTGAAAAGCTTGAGCGGGCTTATAGGTTAAATCTTTTTCATCCCAGTCTAATAATCCTTTGGACTGAGTAAACAAGTGAACATCTGGATTGATACCACCAGACAAACATAAAAAATCTGTTTTAATTTCATTAACTCCCCCTGAACTATCTTCAACTAATATTTTTTGTAATTTTTTATTTCCGTATGCCCCTTTAATTAGAGAATTAGTATATAAAGGAATGTCATTTTTTCTTATTAAATCAAACAAGTCTGGTTCGATATTTTCGCCTGAGCGTGAGTCGATGTAAGCTTTTGGTTTAAAGCCCTTTTTGATAAGGCTAAATACTAGACTTTCGGAATTAGAGTTATTGCTAAAAACAACAGTTTCTTTTGAGGGTATCACCCCATATCTACACATATATTTTTCAAATGATGAGCACAACATAATCCCTGGTAGGTCATTATTTTGAAAAGATAAAAATCTTTCTATATGACCGTTGCATAAAATAACTTGGTCAGTTCTAATTTTATGAAGAGTGCTATTAACTTTATCTTTCAAAGGTCGAGATCCAACAAATTTATCTTCAACAGCAATTAGATGATTAATATAATTGTACGTTGTCACTAAAGTATTTTTTAATATTTTTATATTTTTAGAGTTTTCGATTTCTTTAACAGTTTCACTAATCCAGTCCATTGGTGTTTGATTATTCACACTTAGAACTTTATTAGAGTTATTCAAAATACCACCCAGTTGATCATCAAAATCAATAAGAAGGACACTATATTTTGTATCGATTAAACTCTTTGCAGCTATAAGCCCATTCAAACCTCCACCAACAATAGTTATGTCAACATTATGATGAAGATGAGTACTAACGGCTTTAAATTCTTTTGGAGGCTTGCCAAGACCCGCGGCTTTTCTAATAATAGGCTCATAAATTTTTTTCCAAAAATTTTTATGAGGACCCATAAACGTCTTGTAATAAAAACCTGCTGGAAAAACTGGTGAAAATATATTGTTTATACTTCCAATATCTGTCTCTAACGAAGGCCATCTATTTTGACTTTCGATTTCCATGCCCTCATAAATCTTTTTTATGGTAGCTCTTGTGTTTGGCTCCGAATATTCACTAATTATTTGTACTAAAGCATTTGGCTCTTCTATACCGCAAGTATAAAAACCACGAGGTCTATGGTATTTAAAACTTCTACCGATTAACTTTAAGTTATTTCTAAGTAAAGCTGAGGCTATAGTATCACCTTTGTAACCGTAATATTTTACACCATCAAATCTAAATCCTATTTTTTGATGAAATTGGATAAACTTATTATCTGTTAAATTCAATTCACTCATTTTTTAACTGTAAAATTACCTGATCCTAAGTTTGGTTCTCCTGATGGAGTTTTTACATTATTTTTAAAACTATCTAGCTTTGGTCTTTCTTCATCAATTTTATATATTTTTAAAATTTCATCGGTAGATGTATCTCTAACACAATTAAACCATTTTCGGCATCCATGGGAATGAACCCATCTTTCATAAAAAATACCTTTTGGATTTGCTCTGATAAAAACATATTCGCCCCATTCTCGATCTCCAATGTCAGCAGATCCATCGGGCCGCTTAACGTGAGCTTCACCACCGTTAGAAAATTCTAATTGGTCTCTTGGACCGCAGTACGGACAGTCGATAATAAGCATGTTGAATTAATGGGCTACTGCTGCAGCCCCATGTTCATCAACTAGTTTTCCGCTTGCAAATCTATCTAAATTAAAAGCACTATTTATTTTATGGGCCTCATTTTTAGCAATCGTATGTGCAAAGACATTAGCACTTCCAGGTGTCGCTTTAAAACCACCTGTGCCCCAACCACAATTAAAAAATAATCCCTCAACATCACATTTACTAATTATAGGACTGGCATCAGGACAAATATCGACAATTCCTCCCCATTGACGAAGCATTTTCATTTTTCCAAATACAGGGTAAAGCTCGACCATAGCTCTCACAGTCTCCTCTATAATATTAAAACCACCACGCTGTGTGAAGGAATTATAGCTGTCTGTTCCTGCGCCTATTACAAGTTCACCCTTATCAGACTGGCTTACATAAGCATGAACAGCAGATGACATTACAACAGTATCAATAATTGGTTTTATTGGCTCAGAAACTAAAGCTTGTAGAGGTTTGCTTTGTAGCGGAAGTCTGATACCCGCAGTCTCAGCAAGAACACCTGTATGTCCCGATGCAACTACACCAACTTTATTGGCTCGAATAAAACCTTTAGATGTTTCCACACCCTCTATTTTTCCATTTTTAGTTTTAATTTGATGCGCCTCACAGTTTTGAATTATATCTACTCCCATTTCATCTGCACGCATAGCAAATCCCCAAGCAACAGCATCATGTCGAGCAGTTCCACCTCTTGGTTGGTAAGATGCACCAAGAACAGGATAACGTAGATTATCGGTATTCATGATAGGAACTTTTTTTTGAATTTCCTCTTTAGAGAGCCAAAGCGAGTCTATGCCATTTAAATTATTTGCACTTACTCTTCTTTTAATTTCTTTTATATCATGTTCGTTGTGAGCAAGGTTCATTACACCTCGTTGACTAAACATAACATTATAATTTAATTCAGTTGATAAATTTTCCCAAAGTTTAAGAGAATGCTCATACAAGTGAGCGCTGTCATCCCACAAATAATTTGATCTTATGATAGTAGTATTTCTTCCAGTATTACCTCCGCCAAGCCAACCTTTTTCAATTACAGCAATATTTTTTAAACCATGTTCTTTAGCTAAATAGTAGGCAGTGCCAAGACCGTGCCCACCACCACCAATTATTATAACATCATAAAATTCTCTTGGCTCTGGACTTCGCCACATTTTCGGCCAATCCTTATGACCCTTTAAAGCATTTTTGGCGATACTAAATATTGAGTATTTTTTTTTCACGTATGCAAATTAGCAAAAAAATTTTTACTCATCTAGTAAATTTCAAAGGCGAATTGTCATTGATATTCCTAAAAATTTTAGGAAATTGCCATTTTAGCTCACAATCAGTATTTGGAGCTTGTGATTTATCATCCAAATCTTGTTGACAAATAGTACGAATTTCAAAGCTAAACCTTGTTTTTTCAGATTTTTGCTTAGATGAGCTATGAAGATGACATCCAGAAAAACAAAGTATTTCCCCTGGCTTGATAGTTACAGGAAGAATTTTAACTTGTTCAGGTAATTCCTCTAACATTTGGGGGGCAGATGGATAGGAAAAATCATTTCTTTTTCTATGGTCTAAGTAGGTATTGAGATCCCAAGTAGATGTAGAATTTTTTACAGGTTTAGAAAAGAATTCAGGATAAAAAATCATTGTATTTGTTTCGTCAACAGAACTAATAGGCCCCCACCAATTAATTTGTTGATGAATATTTGTTCCCCATGTATCTCGATGTAAGCTAATTCTTGAAGCTTCTCGGTAATTAAATCTATTTTCAGCAGGTGCAATTCTAATTCTAAACTGGTCCCAATAAGAATTATTATTATAAAAACCTCTTTCTATTAAAAAGCTCTTAAATAGTTTTTTAAAAATCTTTGAATTTTTAAGATTTGATACGAGGTTAGTACTAATTGCTTCACATTCATCTAAGTAATGAATTTTTTCTAGCTCTCCATCATACTCACAACTAATCTCAGTCTTAATTTCCTGAATTAAATCTAGAGTGAATTGTGATTTTTGAAAAACAAAAATTTTTCCTTTAAATATTTCTTCTTTAAATTTTTTTAAGTCTAAGATCTTTTCTATTGCCTGAAACATTTAGTTTATATCGCCGACATAAACTCCTAAAGCAAGTGCAGTTTCAATAAGTGGGTCTGATCTATCAACTACTTTATACGTTGATATACCCTCACTGATTGGAACATCAACAACCTTGCGATCTCTCCATGCAACCATCCTTCCCATTTTACCTTGAGCTATCAAATCAACTGCGTACACACCAAAAGCACTAGCAAGAATTCTATCTCTTGGAGTAGGAGGGGCACCTCTTTGAACATGACCAAGAGATGTCACTCTGCACTCTATATCAGTCATTTTCATAATCTCCTCAGATAAGTAATTTCCTATACCACCAAGTCTTTTTTGTCCGTCTGCGAATTCAACAGTATAGCTTTTACCTTCCTCGGTTTTAACAGCCTCAGCAACAACAATTAAGGAGTGAACAATTCCTCTGTTTTTCATTTCAGTTAATTTGTTTACGATCCCTTTGATAGAGTATTTAATTTCAGGTATTAAAATAGCGTCTGCTCCTCCAGCAATCCCTGCATTAATTGCAATATGTCCCGCATCTCTTCCCATAACTTCTAAAATCATTGTTCTTTGGTGACTTGCGGCAGTTGTTTGAAGGTTATCAAGCGCTTGAGTAGCAACATTTACAGCTGTATTAAATCCAATTGAGCTTTCTGTTGCACCAACATCGTTGTCGATTGTTTTTGGTATAGCAACAATATTTAAATTCCCACGTTTTGCTATTTCGGTAAGAATTGACATGCTGCCATCACCACCGATCACGATTAAACCCTCTAGGCCTAATTCATGATAACCGTCAATTATTTCTTGTGAACGGTCTTTAAACTCTCCATCTGGCATTGGAAATTTAAAAGGGTTGCCCTTGCTTGTTGTACCTAAAAAAGTACCACCTTGTCTTAGTAGAGACCCACTAAAGGTTTGATAATCTAGCGGTAAGTAGGCCACAGGTCTTTGCATTAAACCAACAGTGCCGTCTCGAATTCCAAGTACTTCCATGTTATATGTATTTTTTGCTCGAAAAAAAATAGATCGAACAGCAGCATTTAAACCACCACAATCTCCTCCACTTGTAAGTATTCCAATTTTTTTCATTTAGAATTTATCTGAGTCCCACAACCATGCTGCACCCCTCACTCCACTTGAGTCACCATGTGTGTTTCTTAAAATCTTATTTCTTACTTTATCACTAAAAGTATATTTAGGAAGAATTTTTGGAATATTTTTATATATTCTTCCAATATTTGACATACCCCCACCCAAGATAATTACATCAGGGTCGATTATGCCAATCATAATTGCAATTAACCTTGCAAAGCGATCTTCATAAAGATCAAATTCTTTTTTTGCTCTCTCATCCCCATTTGCCTCTAGAGCAACTATTTCTCTAGTTCTAAAATTAGTCCCATACTTTAAATTAAACAATTTGGTAAAACCTACTCCTGATATAAATTGCTCAGCACAAAGAGGTCTATGGCAATTTCCAACCTCACATTCTAATCCCAATTCTTGTTCTTCTTCATTAGGGTATGGGAGGGGTTGGTGTCCCCAATCACCAGCAACTTGATTAACACCCTCAATTACTTGGTTTTTATAAACAAAAGATCCCCCAAAGCCAGAACCTATAATAACTCCCCATACGCTATCATATCCTCGGCCAGATCCATCTATTGACTCTGATAAAGCAAAACAATTAGCATCATTCATTAATCTGATATCCCTTCCTAAGGAATTTTCTAAGTCTTGTTTAAAAGGTTTATCATTTAACCAAATAGAGTTAGCATTTTTTATTAAACCAGTCTCCTTAGATGATGAGCCTGGAATGCCTACCCCAACAGAATTAATAGTTCCGGTGTGTTTATCAAATTCTTCAACAAGAGAGCTTACAGTTTGAATACCACTTTTATAATTTTTTTCGTAAGTTGACCTTTTTCTTAAAATCTCGTTACCTTCATTATCCATGAGGATGCCCTCAATTTTAGTACCACCATAATCAATACCAACTTTAAAATTTTTTGACATTACTTTTGCGAACTATTATATGAATATAAAAACATAATACACATATATATTAATTCAATGATATAAGATAAGTACTTAGAGTAAATCTTATATGAAAAAAAAAGTTATTAATTGGGGTATTATCAGTTCAGCAAAAATTGGATGGGAGCATGTTATCCCAGCAATTATAAAATCTAAAAACAGTAATTTATTAGCGATTGCTAGTAGAAGTAAAAGTAAAGCAACAATACTTCAAAATAAATTTCAAATTTCTAAAAGTTATGGCTCATATGATGAGCTTTATCTTGATCCTGATATTGATATTGTCTACAACCCTCTACCAAATCATTTACATATCAAAACAAGTTTAAAGGCTTGCGCTCATGGCAAACACATTCTTTTAGAAAAACCACTATCATTAAAAGCAAAGGACATTAATCCACTAATCAAAAAAGCAGCAAAACATAATATTATTATCAAAGAAGCTTTTATGGTGAGGCATCACCCTCAATGGCAATGGATAAAAAAATACATTAGATCTGGAAGTATCGGAAAAATATCAAACATATCCTCAGTCTTTTCTTATTTTAATAAAGACCCAAACAATATTAGAAACATTCAAAAATATGGTGGTGGTGCAGTTTATGATATTGGTTGTTACCCAACTGTAATTTCGAGATACTTACTAGACAAAGAACCAAAAAGAGTTGTTGCTACCGCAATTAAAGATAAAAATTTTAAGACAGATATTTTATCAACTACTCTTTTAGATTTTGACGGTGTATTCTCATCTTATACTGTTGCCACCCAAAGCACTAATTCTCAAAAAGTTATCATTTTAGGCACAAAAAAAACGATAGTAGTTGAAAATCCTTTCAATGCGATAAAGAGCAAACCTACAACAGTTGTCATTTATAATGGACGGTCTATTTACAGAAAAGATAATACAATAAAAGTATTTAAGCCATCTGATCAATATGAACATCAAGTTACCGCTTTTTCTGATCATCTTTTAAAAAAAACAAAAGTTGATTATGACTTAAAAGACGCAAAAAAAAATATGAAAGTGTTAGATGCTACTTTTAAATCAATAAAAAGAGGTAAGTGGATTAAAGTTTAATTATATCTACTATTAAATCAGCTACTTTTTTACCAAAAGTTTCATGAGTTTTTTTAGACCAGTGTATTGGATCTAAGATTGAAGATTTAATATATTGATTACTATCAATTAAATAAACTTTTTCTTCATCAGTAATATGTTTTAAGGAATTAAATAATTTTTTAGACTTATCAAAAGCTCCCTCCCATTCAAAGTAGTTTGACCATTGTAAATCATTAGATAGCTCTCCTAGAACTGGAGGGCAAATTACTACTATTTCTGATAAATTTTGATCATGCCAAGTACCTTTTCCCGAAAATGTATGTTTGGCAATATTAATAAGTTCTTTGATACCTCTAGCAACTTCATCAGAGGACCTATTAAATCTTTTTTTTAAATCGTTAGTTCCAAGCATTATTATTATTAAATTAAGAGGTGAGTGAGATAAAATACAAGATTTAAAAATAGAAGCTCCATTTAAATGAGATCCATCTTGCATATCGTTAACATTAGTTGTTCTACCGGGCAGGGAGTCTTCTATAACAGAACAATTTAAACGAGCATTTGCTAAATGGTTAGATAATTCAATAGGCCATCTTTTATCATATTTTTTACCCTCATCTTCATCTGTATATCCCCAACTATTGGAGTCACCAAAAACTAAAATATTAATCAATATGAGCTAGATGGAGCCCAAATATTAATATCTCCGTCTTTTGCCTTTTGATTAATTTTTCTTATTTCTTCTTTACCAAATTTCAAATTATCAAGAGAGGCAAGACAATCTCTTAGCTGATTAACACTCCTTGCACCAATTAAGGCTGAGGTGATGGCTTTATTATTTAAAACCCAAGCTAAGGCCATCTGAGATAAGTTTTGGCCTCTTTTTTTTGCTAGTTTGTTTAAATCGTTAATAATCTTTGTATTTTTTTTAGTAATTAGTTTTTTACTAAAGGAGCTATTTTCACTAACTCTTGTACCCTTAGGAAGTCCGTTTAAGTATTTATTTGAAAGAAAACCCTGTGCTAAAGGGGAGAAAGCGATACATCCTACTCCATTTTTCATAAGAGTTTTAGTAAGGCCTTTTTCAATCCAACGATTAATTAAAGAATAAGAGGGTTGGTGGATAAATAATTTAATTCCTCTTTGTTTAAGAATTTTCATCATTACATTAGTTTTATTTTCTGAGTATGAGGAAATTCCAATGTAAAGTGCTTTGCCTGAACGATATATACTTTCGAGAGCGTCAGCCGTTTCCTCTAAGGGTGTATTTGGATCAAAACGATGTGAATAAAATATATCAACATAATCTAAGTTCATTCTTTTTAAACTTTGATCACAACTAGCAATGACATGTTTCTTTGATCCCCATTCCCCGTAAGGACCATCCCACATATCATAACCAGCCTTAGATGAAATAACCATCTCATCTCTATATTTTCCTAAATCACTTTTCATAACTTTGCCAAAATTAGTTTCAGCACTGCCATAAGGTGGTCCATAATTATTTGCTAAATCAAAATGAGTAATTCCAGAGTCAAAAGACTCAAACAATATCTTTTTAGACTCTGAAGACATCCCATTTCCACCAAAATTATGCCAAAGACCTATAGAAATTAATGGAAGCTTTAAACCACTCTGTCCACAATTTCTATATTGCATTCTGGTATATCTTTTTGCATTAGCTAAATAACTCATTGCACAGTCTCCTCAATTTCTTTTTTCATTGGCATGGAATTTGCAGCACCTTCTCTTGTCACAGAAATTCCTGCAACCAAATTAGCAAACTCTATCGACTGTTTATAGGTTTTATTTTGAGACAGAGCAACGCTCAAGGCCCCATTAAAGGCATCTCCAGCTCCAGTTGTATCGACAACTGGTTTATTTAACTTCGATGCATGAATTAAAAATTCTTCATCACTATTTTTAAAATAACAACCTTTCTCTCCAAGGGTAATCAATATATTTTTTACACCTTTTTCTAAAAAAAATTTTCCAGCAACTTTACAATCATCCTCGTTTTTTACTAGTCTGTTAAAATAAAAACTTGCTTCAGTTTCATTTGGAGTAAAAAAATCAATATATTGAAAAAAATCATCTGGTATTTCACTTGAAGGGGCTGGATTTAAAATTGTAATACAATTTTGACTCTTTGCTTCTTTTAAAGCATACAAGGTAACATCTTTAGGAGTTTCTAACTGTGTTAAAAAAATTTTTGAATCTTTAATTATACTTAAATTTTTATCAATTAAATTTTTACCTATAGTTCCAGCAGCACCAGGTACAACATTAATAGCATTTTCCCCTGTTTTCCTATTTATTAAAATACCTGCAGATCCAGTTGACTCATTTTCATCAATTTCTAAACCATCGTAGTTGATACCAGAATCTTTATACAAAGAAATTGCTAGATCTGCATAATTATCGCTTCCTACTTTACTAATAAAAGAAACCTCTCCACCAGCTCTAGCTGCAGCAATAGCCTGATTTGAACCTTTGCCACCAGGTCCAATTATATATTTTTCACCTAATATCGTTTGGCCAGCGACTGGAATGCTATCAGCAAAAAAACAGATATCTGCTACAAAAATACCAAAAACACAAATACTCAATTATTTAGTATCCAAACTGAACCATCGGGCTTAACTACTCCTTTAGTCAAAATAAAGCAACCAAAAGGTCTTGTTTCGTTTGTCGTGATAATAGCAAAAGCTTTTTTGGCTTCCTCGTAAAATTTAAATCTCTCAATTGATCCTATTTTCCAATTCTCACCCGCAACACTTGTAGTAACTTCCATAATTTCTCGATGAACATCATTCAGTTCGTCGGGTTTGTTATCGATTTGCATTCTAAGTATTGGAAACTCCACAAAACTATCTAGGGGGAATATTGATAATATTGCTTTAGCCGCTCGAGCGGCATCAACCCCATCTAAACGATGCACTAGCGAATTCATAGAATAAGCTGGAAAGTTTGAGTCACATAAAATTAGTTTATCTCCATGTCCCATTGCTCTCAGAGTATGCAAAACATCTGGACCAAGAATAGGATCAATTTTAATAAGCATACAATATAGAACTAAATTAATTCGTTAAATTCAACTTAATTAATTTATCTCAACTGGTCTTGATCTTAACATTCTAACAGTTTCAGGTTCTGCTTTTCTGCATAACTTTGGAGGAAGACCTTGATTTATTAAATTTAAATCTTCAAATACTATTTCACCCATTTCATAAAAAACAGACTTAAGAGCCCCAGCCCTATGTGCTGAAAAAAGAATATTTTTAGATTTGCGTATGGGATCATTTTTTTTTACAGGCTCTTCAGGAAATACATCTATGGCAACTTTTATTTTTCTTTTTTTTGAAATTTGTAATAGATCTTTAAAATTTACTACATTTGCCCTGCTAAGAATTAATAAACAAGAATTTTTTTTCATTAGATTAAGTAACTTTTTATCAATCATATTCTTGTTTTTTGTTGTAATTGTACTTAGAACATAAATTACATCTGATTTTTTGAATATTTCTTTTAGAGAGTTTGCCTTACAATTGTTTTCCTCAAGATACTTGTTCGGAAGCCATGGGTCGTATGCAAGAAAATTATTTGTGAAAGGCTCTAATAAGGGTTTCAACTTTTTGGCTAAATCACCAAAACCAATAAAACTTAAAGTGTTATTTTTAAGTAAACTGCAATTTATATTACTTTCCAATCCATATTTTTCTTTGTTATTCATAAAATCCATATGTGATTGATGAATTTCCCTCTTAAGAGATAAAGTAAACCCAACTGCAATTTCAGCAACAGTTTGAGCAAATACAGGAGCAGTGGATAGAACATAAATGCCGTTTGTAAAACAATACTCATAATCCATGTTATCAATGAAGTTGCTCTCAATATTGAATATAGCTTTTAGTTTGGCAGCCTTTTTTAAAATAGTCTTTGAGAGATTAGGTTGTCCGATTATGAAATCTGCATTTGATATATTTTTTTCGTAAAAATGTTTTTTATTTTTGATTGGCGCGTTAATAAGTTTAAAATTTTTTTTTAAATAAACAAGTTTATCTCTAGAAAAGATAAGATCCATTTCTCTTGGAAAAGGATCAACAATTATTGTTTTCATTAGTTGATTATATCAATTATTTATTTTTTTGATAATCTAAGTTCAAATGAAAAGATCTGAAATAAATGCTGCCATATCTGAGGCCAAAGACATGATCGATAAATATTCATGGGTACTACCTAAATGGGGCTATTGGTCTAAAGAGGAGTACAACAATAATCCAATCTTAAAAAGTTATTTAAAAGATCATCAGATGGGCTGGGATGTGACTGATTTTGGTAAGGGAGAATTTGAAAAAAAAGGTATCACTTTATTTTGTATAAGAAACGGAATACAGGGTAATAACGATGATAAACCTTATGCAGAGAAGTTATTGTTTATGAAAGAAGGTCAAGAAATACCTTTTCATAGCCACAAAGTAAAATTAGAAGATATAATTAACCGAGGTGGTGGGGAGTTAGTAATAGAATTTTTGGAAGTAAACTCAAATCAAATTGAATTAAATTCTAAAATTGACGTTCTTGTTGACGGTGAAATAGTCTCCATTGCACCAAGAGAACCCTTAATTTTAAAAAGAGGCCAGAGTGTGACTGTTGAGAGAAATATATATCATAGATTCTATTCAGTAGAGGGTTCAGGAATGGTCATGGCAGGTGAGGTTTCTCAAGTTAACGATGATAATAAAGATAATTATTTTTTAGAAAGTGTGGGAAGATTTACTACAATTGAAGAGGATGAAGAGGCCATACATCCGTTATGGAATGAAACTTAAAATTAATGAAGAAAGGAATAATTGCTTCAGGTATTTGGTGTGTAGACATATCTTACAAAATTAAAAATTGGCCATCTGAAGGAAAAACGTCAATAGTAGAGAGAAAAATAGACGGCGTCGGTGGTGGACCATCGAACGTCCTAACAAATTTAGAATATTTAGGTTTTAAGTATCCCAAAATTGCTCTTGGGTGTATAGGGAAAGACAAAGAAGCAGACATAATAAAAAAACATAATAAAAAAAATAATATTATTTCAAAATATTTAACTACTCTAAAAAAAATTAAAACATCCTATACTTTGATAATGTCTAAAGGTGGAGGCGAGAGAACTTTTTTTCACTATGCAGGAGCAAATGACAACTTAAGCTATCGTAATTTAAAACTATCAAATATAAAGAATTATAAACCAAAAATTTTCTATGTAGGATACCTAACCTTTCTTGGTAAACTAGATGAATTAGATAATAATAATAAGACTAAGTTATGTTCAGTATTAAAAAAAACAAAAAAAATGGGAATGCTAAATTGTTTAGATCTAGCCTCTTATGATCATAAAAACTATAAAAAAATTATAAAAAGTGCAGCAAAATATTGCGACTATCTCTTCTTAAATGAAATAGAAGCTGAGCTTGCTACAGGTTTCAAAATAATTTTTGAAAATAAATTTTATAAAAAAAATGCTGAGTCTGCGGCTAATTATCTTTTAGAGTGTGGGGTAAACAAAGCTGTTGTATTACATTCGCCTCAATACACTATATGGAAAGAAAAGAATAAGCTTTCTCACTGGTATAAATCAAAATTACTAAAAAATAGTCAGATTGTTAGTAAGGTAGGTGCTGGTGATGCATTTTGTGCTGCTTGCTTATATGGAATACACGAAGAATGGGATGTAGAAAAAATTTTAAAAAAGGCCCATTCAGCTGCAAGTTCGATTCTTAAAACAGAATTCTCTAGTGGTAATATCCCTAATATTAATTATTTATAACTATAGTTTTAGAACCTTTTCGGTAATCATTAAATCTTTGTCCAATGGTCTATCTGGTTTAATTTTCTTTTTTTTAAGCTGATCATGATAAAACTTAACACCTTCATTAGAGGTCATCCCATTCACAACATCTCGCATAGTTTTAACAATCAACTTCTGGTCTTCTGCTAGATTGATTTTTCTGCCAAATAATGCAACTTTTGCGCCATATTTACAAGATTTTGAGATAAGCTCAAAACAGTCTCTTGTTGTTCCTTTTCCACCACCTAGTATCCCAACTATAAGATTTTTTGGGTCATAACTCGCTAACTCTTCCATTGCTTTAGGACCGTTATAGGCAATTTTTAAAAACAGAGGTCTTTCACTTTTTAACTGCCCAGCGAGTGTCTTCAGGATACAATCATTTACATACTCACCTAATTGAGACTGGTTCAAACCAGTTTTTGTTTGTGGATTAAAGACCTCTAAAAAATAATTGAAATTATTTTTTTCAGCTTCTTGTCTAAAATCCCTGTAAGAATTTAACATCTCAAGATCGTGATTTAAACTTTTAGAAAACGTAATTGAAAACAATCCAAGATTTGAATATTTTTTAACGTTTTTTAAATTAGCAGTTCGAAAAGGAGTAGCCATTTCTTTTTTATAATTTCCGTGTCTTATGCCCCAAATATCAGATGTGTCATTCATTCTTACAGCTGGAGTTACTGGTGAATTTTTAAAAATTCCCTTTTTAAATAATAGCTCTGCATTGGATGCAGACATAAGCATAATATCCACAAGTTTAGATTTAGTCATAGACTCCATCAAATCTAAATAATCTTTTAAATTTTTATATTGATTTAAAATCAGTCCATTTTTATTTCTTTTATTTCCAGGTGCAGATATTCCACCACCCATGTCAGCATCTTTAGCATCTGCAATAATAAAATCTTTTGGAGTAAAGTTATAATTCCTAATTCTTTGGAGTTTAAAATCAAGCGATTTTTTCATAAATTTAAGTTTATCATCAATATAATTACACTATAAATAGAAAAAATTAAATTAAGATTATATAGTTATAATATGTATTTAGGAATAGACTTAGGGACCTCTTCAATGAAATGTCTTATTATTGGAGATGATCAGGAGATAATATATAACGTTTCGAGTAAAGATATATCATTAACAAATCCAAAAAGTGGTTGGTCCGAACAAGATCCATCTCTGTGGATTGAAGCATTAGAACTTTGCCTCGAAAAATTAAAAGAAAAAGTAAAATTAAACGAAATTAAATCAATTTCATTTTCAGGTCACATGCATGGCGCTACATGTATTGATAAAAATCATAAGGTAATAAGGCCTTGTATTTTGTGGAATGACACAAGAAGTCACGAGGAGTGTAAAGATATTATGAATGATAAAACAGTCATGGATATTGCTGGAAATATTGCTATGCCAGGATTTACTGCACCTAAAGTATTATGGTTAAAAAATAATGAATTTGATAATTTTAAATTAATTCACAAAGTTTTACTGCCCAAAGATTATTTAAGGTTTTATTTAACGGGAGAATTTTTCAGCGATTTGTCTGATGCCTCTGGAACTTATTGGCTAGATATAGAAAAGAGAAATTGGTCAAGTAAATTACTAGAAGCAAGTTTTATGAATATTTCACAAATGCCAAATATTTGTGAGGGAACAGAACAAACTGGAGTTATAAAGAAAGATATCGCAGAAAAATATGGTCTAAATATTAATTGTAAAGTTTTTGGCGGCGCAGGAGATAACGCTGCTGCTGCCGTTGGCTTAGGTTTATATGAAGAGGGTGATGCATCTATTTCTCTTGGAACATCAGGTGTTATTTTTGGTTCTACCAAAAGATTTTTAAAAAATTATGACGATGCTATTCATTCATTTTGCCATTGCTTACCAAATACATGGCATTTAATGTCAGTCATGCTCTCTTGCACTTCTAATATCAATTGGTTTGTAAATACTTTTAACTCATCAATAAAAGAAATTACTGATCAATTAAAAAATTCTATGTTTTCAAAAAATTTAATAAATAACTCCCCATACTATCTACCTTATCTGACTGGAGAGAGAACACCAATCAACGATCCTCATGTTAGAGCAAGTTTTCATAATATGGGTATTGAAACAGATAGATCTCTATTGGTTTATAGTTTGATAGAGGGAATATCATTTGGACTTAACGATAATTACCAAGCGCTCTCAAAAACAGGAATAAAGCTTGATAATTTATTTGTAATAGGCGGTGGTTCAAAAAATGAATATTGGATAAAACTTTTGGCTTCAATACTAGATAGAGATTTATCAATTACTGAAGCATCAGATGCAATGGCAGCTTATGGAGCCGCAAGATTAGCTTTTCTAGGTTTTAATAATTTAGATCACAGCGAAGTTTTAAAACCACCAACTGTAAAAAAAATAATTGAAAAGGACTCAACTCTAAATCCACTTCTCAAAGTTCGATTTAATGACTGGAAAAATTATTATATTAATTAGTTTTTTTTAAAATTATGTCAGATTTAAATTATAGCGAACTATTAATTAAACTTTTCGATAAGCTCAAAAATAACTCCAAACATCGATATTTTATTGCTCTTTCTGGCCCACCTGCCTCTGGAAAAAGTACAATATCTGAAAAATTAGTGAAAGATCTAACTTTTAAAGGATACACCTCTAGTATTCTTCAAATGGACGGTTTTCATTATGATAATGAAATTTTAAAGCAAAAGAGTCTTCTCTTAAAAAAAGGCGCACCAGAGACATTTGATGTTATGGGTTTTTTAAACTTTTTATCTCGATTACAAAATGAAGATGAAGTAGCTATACCTATTTTTGACCGCTCTATTGAACTGTCAAGATCTTCAGCAGTGATTATTTCTAAAGAAACCAGAGTAATTATTGTAGAGGGTAATTATATTTTATTAAAGACACATCCTTGGAGTGAATTAAATAAATTTTTTAATACTACGATAATGATTTCCACTAAACATGAAATTTTAGAAAGAAGACTAATAGAAAGATGGAAAAGTTTCAATATACCAGAAGAAGAGATTAAACAAAAAGTTTTTGAAAATGATTTACCAAATGGTGTGAATGTTTATAAAAATAGTATTCTAGCTGATTATAATTTATTAAACTAAGAACTTGGCGGTTCTTTAGCACCAGTCATATATGCAACTGCATCAGACATTGAATTATTTTTAGGATTAATAACACAAAGTCTTTTACCTAAGCGGTGTATGTGAATTCTATCAGAAACTTCAAAGACATGGGGCATGTTGTGAGAAATAAGAATAATTGGAATTCCCCTAGATTTTACTTCACCAATTAATTCTAGAACTCTTCTGCTTTCTTTTACACCTAGTGCTGCAGTAGGCTCATCCATAATTATAACTTTTGTTCCAAAAGCAGCAGCTCTGGCAACCGCAACTCCTTGACGTTGTCCACCAGATAGTGTTTCAACTTGTTGGTTAATATTTTGAATAGTTAACAAACCCAACTCTGATAATTTTGTTCGTGCAAGTTCTTGCATTCCTGATTGATCTAAAAATCTTAAGAATTTGCCCATAAAACCTTTTTTATGTATTTCTCTACCTAAAAACATGTTATCAGCAATAGTTAGTGCCGGAGAAAGAGCTAGGTTTTGATAAACAGTTTCAATACCTGTTTTCCTTGCCTCAATTGGAGAACCAAAAGTGACTTTATTTCCATCTAATAAAATTTCTCCTGAGTCTGGCTGAACTGCTCCACAAAGAGCTTTAATTAATGTTGATTTTCCTGCACCATTATCACCAATTACTCCCAAAACTTCGTCTTTATAAAGTTCTAAATCAGCATTATCTAAGGCTACAACTTTACCATATCTTTTATTAATTGCTTTTGCTTGTAATACAGGTTGCATTAATTTGATATTCTCCTTATCCACTGATCAAGTCCAACTGCCATAATTATTAAACATCCTAGTGCAAATCTTTGCCATAAAACATCTAAACCAGCAATAGATAGACCAGAGCTAAAAACTCCCACAATCAATGCACCGAACAAAGCGCCAACTATTGATCCTCTTCCACCAAATAATGAAGTTCCTCCAATAACAACTGCAGTTATAGAGTCAAGATTACCCTCGTAAAAACTAGTTGGAGACACTGAGCCTACTCTTCCAATTGAAACCCATGCGCCTAAAGCTAATATTAAACCAGCTACAGTGTAAACAGACAACAGCATTCTATCTGTTCTTATACCTGATAGCTCAGCAGCATCTTTATCATCACCAACTGCATAGACATGTCTTCCCCAAGCAGTTTTGTTAAGTACGAACCACAAAACAATAAATATTAAAATCATTAAAAATGATCCATATGTAAACTGAGCC
>CABZMT010000007.1 GCA_902526965.1 uncultured Alphaproteobacteria bacterium | reverse complement strand
GCCATCATTTTTTGATTACATTCCAAATTCATTGGGGTTTAAGACAGATTTTAAAATTGTAATACCGAGAAAAGAGTATCACTGCGCAAGATGTGGTGGTCATCATGGCCATGTTTTCAAAGATGGACCAGAGCCAACTGGGCTAAGATACTGTAATAATGGTTTTGCTTTAAAGTTTATTCCGAGTTAATTTTTTTTAATTAACAAATAAGAAATTGAGATAGCTAAAGCTATTTTTAAAAGTTCACTATAAATAAAAGGGTATAAACCTGCTTTTATTGATTTTTCAAAACCAATAAAACCAGCAAGATGAGATAATCCACAAACAAAAATTATAGCTGCCCCAATCAATATTGATAAGGTGACCTTTAGAAAATTTTTATTAAATAAATTTTTTGAAAAATAAGCGATTACAAAAGAAGCTAAAACCATGCCATACAAAAAGCCAAAGGTTGGCGACATAACATAACCAAATCCTCCACCAGCAGCAAAAATAGGCAGTCCTATTAACCCGAGAATAACATAAGATAAAGTTGAGTAAAACCCAACCATACCCATAGAGGCAGCAATAAAATAAACCACAAAGGTTTGAAGAGTCATAGGAACTGGGTAAAACGGAATACTTATTTTACTAGATACAGACAAAAGGATAATACCTAATAAGAAAAAACTTAATTTCGAAATATTGCTAGATAAATATTGACTAAGAATTGTGATATTTTTTCTATGTTGCATAGATATTATTTATAATTTTGTGTGAAGTTTGGCAATAATTATAATTGTTCTTTGATGGTTTCTTTGAGTTTTAGAAGGTCTTTGTTGAATAATCTAATTCCCTCAGCAAGCTTAAAGGAAGCCATTTGATTCTCATTTAGATGCCAACGAAAAGAACTTTCGTTTACGTTTATTCTATCAATTTCTATTTGACTTGATAGGTTTTGCGATAGTTTTTGATCCAGCTCCCCTTCTGACTTGTTTAGTTCTTCAAGCAGAGATGGGCTTATTGTTAATTTATCACATCCTGCTAGGTTGATTATTTCCTCTTTGTTTCTAAATGATGCAGCCATTACAATCGTATTATAATTGTACTTCTTAAAATAATTATAAATTTTCTCAACACTTTCTACGCCAGGATCGTTAGTTGCATCATAATCTTTTGAGCTGTTTGCTTTGAACCAATCAAGAATTCTTCCAACAAATGGTGATATCAAAAAAGCACCCGCCTCTGCACAAGCTACTGCTTGAGTTAAAGAAAATATTAATGTGCAATTACATGATATTCCCTCAGCTTCTAACTTTTTTACAGCTTGAATACCCTCCCAAGTTCCAGCTATTTTAATTAAAATTCTATTTCTAGGAACTCCAGATTGTTCATAACTATTAATGATCTGTTTGGCTTTTTCAACAGTTGCCTCTGTATTAAATGATAAATCAGAATCCACCTCAGTTGACACGTAACCTGGTACTATTTTTGTCAATTCTATTCCGAAAGCTATTGCCAGTTGGTCAGCAATATAATCTACCTGATCAGCTAATTCATTAAATTTTCTGCTTTTCGAATTAGCTAATACTTCATCAAAAAGTTTTTTATATTTGTTTGATTGTACTGCTTTAAATATTAAAGATGGATTTGTCGTACAATCATCAGGGCTAAATTTTTCTATACTGTCGATATCTCCCGTATCAGCAACGACTGAAGAAAATTTTTTTAGACTTTCTAATTGAGATATCATGAAAATAAATATTGTTTCTTAATAGTTGATTAAGCTATATATTAATAAAACTCCTTATGCAAAAAAAAATAATTATATGTGGATTAGCAGATATTCAACATTGTGTTCACAAATACAATCCGGATAAAATGCTAACCATCATTAATAAAAACTTTGAACCTGAGACACCCTTAGGTATGGATAAAAATAGGCACCTTAAAATGCTAATTGATGATATATCTGAACCTAGAGATGGATTTATATTACCTGAAAAACATCACGCTCAAGAATTACTAAATTTTACTAACGACTGGGATAAAACTAAACCTATATTAATTCATTGCCATATGGGCATTAGTCGCTCTACCGCAACAAGTTTAGGGGTTGCAGGAAAATTTGCACCTGAGAACATTGAATTAATCATTGAAAATCTGAGAGAAATAGCGCCACATGCAAGTCCAAATAAAATTATGATGAAGTATTATGATGAAATATTGGACTTAAACAACAGACTTTATGGGTCTGTCCATTATTTTAACCCTGAACCAATTGAAGAAAGTAGAATTGTAGAATTAAATTTTTAAGATAATTTTATGAATAATAATTGTGAAATATGCAAAAAGAAAATTACAGAACCACTATATTGGGCCGACCCAAAATTTTATAATATCCCAAAAAAGGTATTTTTTTGTGGTGCTGATTGCTCATTAATTTATTATAAGAAAATTAAAAAATTATTTAAAATTCAATAAAATCAATATTTATAGCTATGCATAATTTGCACAGCTTCTCTTTAATTTCTGCAATTTAAATTTTAACAGATTATTAGTATTTATAATCATTCATAAAGCTAGCTCCAACCTTATTCCTATCCTTACTTATTCCTCCGGAGCTAGTTTTATTTAAATTTCCATAATATTAAATTTTTAAGAAGAACTTTATTATGCTAATTGAATGCATATAATTTTCAAGATATGAGTGATCGTTATATTTTTTGGGATCTGGAAACGACAGGTCGAAATGATAAATTTAATCAAATCACTCAAGTGGGTGCAGTATTAACAGATCACAACTTTGATGTTAAAGATAAATTAGAAATACATAGTAAACTAAGAGAAGGAAAATGGTTTGAACCAGGTGCGTTAATCACAACTGGAGTTGATCCAAGAAGTTTAATACAAAATAATTATCCAAATTATTACGAGGCAAGTGCTCAATTGTATGAAACATTTCAAGAGTGGTCATCGTCATCTGCAATTTTTGTAGGTTTTAATAATATAAACTTTGATGAGCCCTTTTTAAGGCAGGCACTCTATCAAAATTTGTTACCTGAGATATATATGACAGTTACAAACAATAATGTGCGTATGGACGTTTTTGATATATTAAGATTAGTCTCGGTATACAGCCCAGAACATATAAAATTTAATACTGATGATCAGGGTTATCCCATACTCAAATTAGAGGAGGTTTTTAAACTCAACAATATTTCAATAAGCTATGAGGCAGGACCTCACGATGCTGTTTTTGATAGCCTTGTCACTCTAGAGCTTAATAAGATACTAAATGTGAGATGTCCAAAAATTTGGAACGCAGCCTATGAATTTCGTCATAGAGATACCCCTAAAAAATTCATGTTAGATAATTTAGTATTTACCAATACCACTTTTTGGGGAAGAAGACCGACTATTAAACCTCAAACTCTTATAGGAGGTATACCAGGAAGAAATCATCACTATCTGGTTTATAATTTGCATACTGATCCATCTAAGCTTATAGACTTGGATGACAAAGAACTGCTTAAGAGAATGAATGATGGGGCTAGGAGAATATGTGAGGTTTTTGATGGCTCAAAATCAAAAACACTTTTAAATGAAAGTTATTCCTTCAAAGATACTAAATATGCGGAATTAGGAGTGAATGAGTTAAGAAATAGAGCAAATTTTATAAAAAAAAATGAAGAGTTTTGTTCAAAGTTGATCAAACTTCATCTCTCTAATCAAAAAGATTGGCCTGAGCCTTTTAATGTTGAAGATAGAATTTTTGAGAGCTTTCCATCGCATCAAGATAAAAAGCTAATGATTGATTTTCATACTGCACCTAACGAAAAGAAATATGAAATTGCAAAGCACTTTAAAGACGATCGATACAAAGAAATTGCAATAAGAATCTTATATGAGATAGCTCCTCACACTCTCCCTGAAAACGATAAGAGAAACTATGAATTTGAAATTAAAGAACGTTTTAATGATGATGATAAGTCTAAATGGAATTCAAAAAACAAGATACTTTCTAGCTTAGACGCTGACTTAGATGTTATGATAAAAGATGAAAATGAGAAAAACCAGTTTAAACAAAAAGTTATAACCTTTTTAAACAATGAGTCAGCAAAATGGGATTGAAATTAGATATTAGTTAGATATTCTTTAATATATTTTCCGTAATCAGATTTAATTAATTTTTCTGCTATATTACATAACTGATTTTTATTGATAAACCCCTGTTCAAAAGAAGCAATTTCATAAGAACCAATTTTTAAATCATTATTCTCTTCATATAGTTTTACTTTTTGGGCTGCCTCTAATAAAGCATTCGCATTCCCAGTATCGTGCCAGACAATTGAGTTATCTAAAATTTCCAAAGCTAGTTTTTTTTTGGATAAATAAATTTCAATTAAATCAGTTATCTCTAACTCACCTCTGGTCGACGGTTTAAGTTTCTTTGCATACTCTGAGGCGTCTGAGTCAAAAAAATAAAAACCTGGAATTATCAAATTACTTTTAGGCTTCGATGGCTTTTCTTCTATGCCAATAATATTATTATTTTCATCTAATTCTATGACACCAAATTTTTCTGGATCTGGAACTGGTAATCCAAATACACTCGCGCCTACATCTTGCATCTTAAGAAGAGCTGAATTAGCACATTCAAAATATTTTTTGCCAAGAAAGATATTATCACTCAATGCTAAAACTGAGGAGCTTCCATCTAAATACTTATCTGCAATAAAATATGCATCAGCTATACCTCTTTGTACATTTTGTATTTCGTAAGAAAAATTGAGACCTACATCAGAACCAAAGCCAAATGTTTTTTTAAATACTAAAAGGTCATCTTCCTGAACGATAAATAAAATATCTTTAATACCTAATCTAATTAATGTTTCCAAAGGATAATAAATCATTGGCTTATCATATAATGGCAATAATGGCTTTGAAGCAGGAATTGTTGCTGGCATTAATCTTGTACCCTTACCAGCGGCAAGAATAATCCCTTTAGTTTTCATATCCAGCCAAATGATTTAGTCAAAAATACTATTGGGATAACCATACAAATAAAAGTAATCAAAATTATATTAAGCTTAGTGCTCCCTCTTACAGAGCTAATTAAGTCTCTGTGAGAAATAAAATTAATTAATTTATTTTGGTCATCAACTACTGGAAGGTGTCTAATGTTATTTTCACCCATAATTTTAATTGCTATTTCTGAGGACATTTTTAAGTCTACAGTTATAATTTCAGTGGTCATAATGTCTGATGCTGATACTAAATCTGGATCTCTTCCGTCTTTAACACATTTCCTCACTATATCCCTCTCTGATACAACTCCTAATAATATTTTTTTATCGTCTAATATTGGTACTGCTCCTATATTCTTTAAGTCCATACTATCAGCTATTTCACTAACAATTGACTCAGGGCCAAAATATACAAACTCATCATTTAGTTTAATTTTTTTAATATCTTTAATGCTAGGCATAGTCTTATTATATAAGTAAGAAGGTATTAAAATAAATTAAGCGTATTGAAGCACTTAACTCTTCAAAAAATGTAATTTTTCGCATATTGTAGCGAATTAAATGTTCAGATTTTTTAATTCAAAAAAATGGTTTTTATGGGCTTGGGCTGGATCAGCTGCGATTTTAGGAAGCCTATGGGTTCAAGTAGAA
Source organism: uncultured Alphaproteobacteria bacterium (assembly GCA_902526965.1). Taxonomy (GTDB): domain Bacteria; phylum Pseudomonadota; class Alphaproteobacteria; order HIMB59; family HIMB59; genus HIMB59. Next base: position 46,937 of record CABZMT010000007.1, on the reverse strand, counting down.
ATCGATGTCAAAATCAATGAGTGGTTTGGAACTTTTTACGATATGATTCAAAAAGCTCTTGCTGAGCCTAATTCGATTACTATTGAAGAATATTGGGCTGGCTTAATGTCTTTTATTACTCTTGCTGGTATTTATGTTGCTATTGCTGTTTTAGTGAGTTTCTTCACTGCCCATTTCTTATTTAGATGGAGAACTGCAATGGTAGAGTGGTATCACAGTGTTTACAACTATGCTCGTACCATTGAAGGAGCTGCTCAAAGAGTTCAAGAAGACACTATTAAGTTTGGAAGAATAATGGAGGGTCTTGGAACTAGTTTAATTGAGTCTGTTATGATTCTTGTTCAATTCTTACCAATTTTATTAGGACTCAGCGCTGGTATTCCAATATTCTTTTTTGGTGATTGGGAATACGGTTTAGTTGTAGGTGCTTTAATATGGTCAGTTGGTGGAACTATTTTTTTAATTCTTCTTGGAATAATCCTTCGCCTTGTAGGTGTAGAGTATGATTTGCAAAAACAAGAAGCAGCTTACAGAAAAGTGTTAGTAATTGCTGAAGATGATGAAACTGTTCGTCCTAAAACAATTGAAGAATTATTTGATGACGTAAGAAAAATTCATTTTGTATCATATATTCGTTACCTGTACTTTAATATTGGCAGAATTGCATATTTACAAGCTAATGTTTTAAGTGCTTATGTATTCTTAGCACCAGCAATAGTTGCAGGAGTAATTACTCTTGGTGTAATGCAACAAATTATCCGTGCATTTGGTAGAGTTGAAGGATCAATGCAATATTTATTAAAATCTTGGCCAACGATTATTGAGTTAGCTAGTGTTTATAAAAGGCTAAGAGAATTTGAGAGAAAACTTAAAGCTACTGCAGGTACTGCCAAGGTGTCTGAATAAATATTTTTGACATTACATATACTGAGCTAAAAGTAATTAGAACAATTATAACCCATACCCATCTATTTTTCTTATCATAGTTTTCACCATTTTTATCAGGATCAGCCATAATATTTAAATATAATATAAATTAATCAAAATCAATTATGCTTTTTTAGATATCTCGTCCTGTTAATTACAGCATAATTTTTAAAAAGCTTCTGAGCGAGTAAATTACTTTTTTCTACTCCTTTAATAATTAGATCAAGATTTTGATCTTTTGCTATTTCCTCTATTTTGTTCATTAAAGATCTTGCGACACCAATTTTTCTAAAATCTTGCAATACGTATAGAACATCTAAAACAATGTTCTTTTCATAGTAGGTCTCATTAATTTTAGCCACAACAATTCCCATAAATTTATCTTCATTTTTTGCTGCAAAGGCAAAATAATCATCCTGAAATATACACTGCCAAAATAAACTAAAATTAACTTCATCAAATTGAAAGGAATTTGATGAGGCACTCTCATTGATTATATCTTTCCAACTCTTGAGGTGTATTTCTTTTGGTTTTTCTATTGTGAACATTTATCAATCAATTTAACAATAAATTGCTTTCATTTACATGAATTATTGATTAAAAACTTGATCTTAGAGCGATAAGCCTTATCTGTATAATAAATATGTTTGAGAATTTAAAAAAATATATTGAGTCCATAAAAGCCAGAGATCCTGCAGCGACCTCGTTATTACTTGTTATTTTAACATACCCGGGAGTTAAAGCAGTGTTCTTTCATCGGATAGCGAATTTCATCTGGGAGCTTAATTTAAGAATTCTAGGAAGAATAATCTCTCAATTATCTAGATTTTTGACTGGAATAGAAATTCACCCTGCTGCAAAAATTGGAAAAAATTTTTTTATTGATCATGGAATGGGTGTTGTGATTGGAGAGACAGCTGAGATAGGTAACAACGTTACTATTTATCATGGAGTAACCTTAGGTGGAATATCTCCTGCAATTAAATCCTCAGAACAAGTAGGCATTAAAAGACACCCTACACTTGAAGATGATGTGATTGTAGGATCTGGTGCTCAAATATTGGGCCCTGTTTTAGTAAAGAGTTGTGCACGAATTGGCTCAAATGCTGTTGTTACCAAAGACGTACCTAAGGGTGGAATAATGGTTGGTATCCCTGCTAAAAATATTAGTTCAGGAACTAAAAAAACTGATGCTACGTTTGCTCCATATGCTGTTACAAAAAAATAATTAAATTTGATCGATACGACTCATAAGTTCATCTGAAATAAAAATATCTTTTTTTATATTTTTATTAAATGCATTCAATCGCTTTGAACCAGGAACCCTGGAATTTTCTTGGGATGCAATGGAAATAAGAAGTTGTTCTAAACGAGGCTCAAAATTTTGATTAAATTTTTTTGGATTAATAGCTATAAAAAATTGACCTGTGGAGGGAGGACCACCATCTTCACCTGCAAATGATGAGGCTTGTGTGCCTAAGTTTCCTCCAGCTAAACATGCAGTTAAGATTTCAACCAATAATCCTGTGCTAAAACCTTTGTAACCTCCACTAGGAGCCATTGTTCCTCTTAGAGCTTCTCTTGCATTTGTCGTGACTTTACCATCTTTGTCATACGCCCATCCCTTTGGTATTGGTTCATCAGTTTTTGCTCTCAGAGAAATTTCACTTTTTGCTATAACGCTGGCTGATTGATCGATAATAATTGAAGCCTTACCATTTAAGGGTGCAGCCATTGAATAAGGGTTAGTTCCTATTACTGGCTTAATGCCTCCAAAGGGGGCTATTGAAGCTGGTGCATTTGTAAAACCTAATCCTATTAAATTTTGTTCAGCAATTCTTTTGGTGTGAAAACCAAGAACTCCACAGTTATACGAATTGTAAATAGACATGCAGGAAATTCCCTCGTTGGAACTCATTTCAATTAAATGCTTTAAACCGATATTAATTGCTGTGTGTGCAAAACCATTATCTGCATCAACTTTGATCGATGAACCAGAAATTTGATCAAAAGTTGGAGAAGCGTTACCTTTTATCTTGCCTATCTTAAGATGATTGCAATATATTGGTAAATAGTGAAAACCGTGACTTTTAATGCCACAATATTCGGCGTCAATTATACCATCAATTATACCCTCGGAGTTTTTGAGAGAGCATCCTGATTTTAACAGCTTTTCAGAGGCTAAATTTTTGGCCAGAGTTTTTTTAAAATAAGGCAATATAATTAATTAAATGGCTTTTATTAAATGAATCAAGATAAATAGATTAAATATGACAATTTAGACTCAAATACTATTTGCATGATTATGTCCTAAATGTTTATATATTATTAGATATATCTACATAAGGAGGAAATATGTCAATTTTACGATTATTTACCGCGCTCTTCCTTGCATTAGGGATAACCTCCATTTCTTCTAATGTTAAAGCTGGGGCACACTGCAGTAATGTTACAATTGCAGAAATGAACTGGGCTTCTGCTCAGGTCATCGCACACATCGACGCTGTTCTCTTAAGAGGGCTTGGATGTGAAGTGGAATTAATTCCTGGAGATACTATGCCAACAGCAACATCTCTAGTTGAAAAAGGTGAGCCTTCAATAGCTCCTGAGTTATGGTCTCAAAATATTAAGCCAATCTTAGATCCTGCTGAAGCTGAGGGTTTAATCAAAAACGTTGGTAAAGTGTTTGAGGATGGTGGTGAAGAAGCAATTTGGATACCAACATACATAGCTCAAGAACATGGTATTGTTACTATCGATGATGCTCTTGCAAGACCTGATTTATTCCCACACCCTGAAGATTCAAGTGTAGCTGGTTTCTACGGATGTCCTGCTGGTTGGAACTGTCAGATAACTACAACTCAAATGTTTAAAGCATTTGGCATGGCTGATGCTGGATTTGAATTTATTGATCCAGGTTCAGGTGGAGCTCTTTCAGGTGCAATGGGTGAGGCATACAACAAAGGTGAAGGTTGGATGGGTTACTATTGGGGCCCAACAGCTATCCTTGGTAAGTATGATATGACAAAACTTGATGAAGGTGTTGAACATGACAAAGAAACTTGGCTTTCAGAAATCAATGATCTCAATGTAGAAGCTCCAGGCAGAAATAAATATCCTGCCTCAGTTGTGGAGACTTATGTTGGCAAAGATATGCTAGGAAACTCTGAAGTTATGGGTTACTTGGAGAAAAGAAGCTTTAACAATACTCTTCTAAGTCAAATACTTGCATGGAAAGAAGAAAATCAAGCTGAGGCTGAAGAGACAGCATACTATTTCTTAGAGAATTTTTCTAATGTTTGGGGAGAATGGGTACCATTTGACCAAAAACTAGATATACAAAACTCTCTATAAAAGCTTTATACTATTTACCTGGGGACTATGTCCCCAGGTTTTTTTTTAAAATGAATTTTTATACACATGTCTAATTTCCTAACAGATTTTCCAGAAATGCCTAACAAACAGTTTCGCGAATTCAAAAAAGGTGTTGATGCTAGTTATAAAGATTTTGCTCGTGAATGGGGTGATTTAATTGATGCAATGTTTGATCCGCTTTTAAAAATGTTAGTTTTTTTTGAAAAAACTCTTATTGCTACACCCTGGCCGATATTTATGATTGTTCTTTTAGGTCTTACTTATTGGGGAAGTAGAAGTATTAAGTTAGTGATTGGAACTTTTTTAGCTTTTGTGTTTATAGGGTACTTTAGGATGTGGGATGAAACAATGAGCACTATTGCTATCATACTTACATCTGTAATAATGTCCGTTGTAATAGGTCTACCAACAGGAATAGCAATGTCTAGGTCTGATCGTACCCAAAGTATAGTTACCCCAATTTTAGATGTCATGCAAACAATGCCACCATTTGTATATTTGATACCTATCGTAATGTTAATGGGCATTGGAAAGATACCAGGATTAATTGCTGTTGTAATTTATGCAATACCTCCTTTAATTAGATTAACTAATTTAGGTATTCGAGAAGTGGACAAAGAGGCTTTAGAAGCTGCAGATGCATTTGGTGCCACCAAAAAACAAAAGCTATATCAGGTTCAACTCCCTTTAGCTTTACCAACAATTTTTGCTGGCATTAATCAGACTATTATGATGGCTTTAGCGATGGTTATTATTGCTTCAATGATAGGTGTGAAAGGCTTAGGCCAACCAGTTTTACAATCTATATATAATCAATATTTTACCAAAGGTGTATTATATGGACTTGCCATAGTAATCGTAGCTATTGTTTTTGATAGAGTATCCCAGTCTTATGGTCAACGAATTCAAAAACATCGCTCCGGTAAAATAGTTTAAATGTCAGAAGCAAAAATACAGATTAAAAATCTTTATAAAATTTTTGGAAAAAATCCCAAAGCTGCAATGGAGCATGTAAAAAATGGAGTTGGAAAAGATGAATTGTTGGAAAAGCATAATCATGTTCTTGGGTTAAAAGACATTAACCTCGATATTCATGCTCAATCTGTTCAGGTTGTTATGGGATTATCTGGATCTGGAAAATCAACTTTAATTAGGCATATAAATAGATTAATTGAACCCACAGATGGAAGTGTAACTGTCGATGGTGATGAAGTTTTAAAAATGAATGAAGAGGAACTTCGAAGTTTTAGAAGAAGCAAGACTGCGATGGTCTTTCAACGTTTTGCCTTACTTCCCCATAAAACTGTTTTACAAAATACCATTTTTGGTCTTCATATACAGAATATTAGTGAAGAAGATGCAAACAAAAGTGCTCTTCGATGGATTGAAAGAGTTGGTTTATCAGGCTATGAGGATAAATATCCTCAACATTTATCAGGTGGAATGCAACAACGCGTGGGTTTAGCTAGGGCCTTAACAAATGACGGTGATATTCTTTTGATGGATGAAGCTTTTAGTGCACTGGATCCTCTAATCCGTAAAGATATGCAAGATATACTTTTAGAACTTCAAGACGAACTTCATAAAACAGTCGTTTTTATTACACATGACCTTGACGAGGCTTTAAAAATTGGAGACCGTATAGCTATTTTAAAAGATGGAATTATGGATCAAGAGGGAATACCTGCAGAGATTTTGCTAAATCCAAAAACAAAGTATGTAAAAGACTTCGTAGAAGATGTGAATAGAGCAAGGGTGATTAAAGCAAAACATATAATGAGTGAAATTAATGGCCAAGATCTCAGTGGGGCTATGCCAATAGACCAAGATGATTTTATTGATCGTTTTATTGATAAAGTTATTTCAGACAAACCTGATAACTTAGTCATTCAAGACAAACATAAAAAAAATGTAGGTTTTTTATCTACACAAAAACTTTCTGAGATCTTAAAAAGATAACTTATGAAAACATCTAACTATATTGCTGGCCAGTGGGTCGAAGGTACCAGTTCAATTAAAAATATTAATCCTTCTGATACTTCCGAAATAATCGATGAATATACTACTTGTACTGATGAACAATTTGAACAATCTATTCGTTCTGCCGCTATCGCTCAAAAAGAGTGGGAGACCGTAGGAATTGAAAAGAAATCACAGATACTTATAGATATAGGTGATGAATTAATCCAAAAATCCCAACAAATTGGAGAATTATTATCTCGAGAAGAGGGAAAACCATTAAACGAGGGTATTGGTGAAGTATCAAGAGCTGGTCAACAATTTCAGTATTACGGTTCAGAGTGTTTACGTTTATATGGTGAGAAAATTCCCTCAACTAGACCAGGTTTTCAAGTTGAAATATCAAGAGAACCTCTAGGTGTAGTTGGTATTATTTCACCTTGGAATTTTCCAATAGCGATACCTGCATGGAAAGCAGCGCCTGCAATGATGTGTGGTAATGCCGTGATCTTAAAACCAGCCTCTCTAACAATAGGAAGCGCTATCGCTTTAACTGAGATAATTGTTAAGCAAGATATACCTGATGGTTTATTTAATTTAGTCTTAGGTTCTGGAGGTGATGTCGGCCACAAAATAGCAATCCATCCTGAGATTGCTGCAATCACTTTTACTGGATCTGTTGAAGTTGGAAAACAACTTTATCAAAACTCTTCACCTACTATGAAAAAAATGCAAATGGAAATGGGCTCTAAAAACCCACTAGTTGTGATGGATGATGCAGATTTGGAAACAGCCATTACATGTGCGGTTAATGGAGCGTATGGTGGAACAGGTCAAAAGTGTACTGCTTCCTCAAGATTAATTGTTCATGAAAATATTTATAAAGATTTTGTAAAAGGCTTATTAGAGAATATTAAAAACTTAAAAGTAGGACATGCTTTAGATGAAGGAACACAAATGGGACCTGCCTCAAATCAATCTCAGTTTGAGTCAAATTTAAATTATATCGAAGTTGGTAAAAGTGAAGCCAAACTTGCGTTTGGAGGTAACCCTATGAATATGAGGACTCCAGGATATTATATGGAACCAACCTTGTTCATTGATGGAGATAATAAATCTCGCATTAACCAAGAGGAAATGTTTGGACCAATCGCGTGTGTTATTCCTGCAAAGAACTTAGATCACGCTCTTGAAATTGCTAATGCTACAGATTTTGGACTATCCAGTGGTATTATTACAAATTCATTAGCAAAAGCTGAGTTTTTTAAACAAAATATTAAAACTGGTGTAACAACTGTCAATTTACCAACTGCTGGCTTAGATTATCATGTACCCTTTGGAGGAAGAAAAGCCTCAAGTTTTGGTCCTCGTGAGCAGGGAACTTACGCCAGAGACTTTTACTCTCAAGTAAAGACTTCCTACATTAATTCTGGATCCGTATAATTCTCAGATGAATTTTCGAGTCGACAATCTTCAGTATTGTAACTGGTCTAGAGAAATATTTGAAATAAATCGTGAAGCTCAATTAGATGCAGTTCATGCAACAATTTGTTATCACGAAGACTACGACGAGGTTCTCTCTAATATAAAGACTTGGGATACTTATTTTGAAAAAAACAAAGATTTAATCTTTCAAGGCAAAAGTTCAAAAGATATTGCTAAAGCTAAGCTAGAGAATAAGACTGCTATATTTTATGGCTTACAAAATTGCTCTCCTGTTGAAGATAATATTGATTATGTAGAGTCTCTAAAAGAATTGGGCGTACTATTCATGCAACTTACTTACAATAATCAATCATTACTAGCCACTGGGTGTTATGAAAAACGTGATAGTGGTGTAACTCGAATGGGAAAAGAAGTTATTAAAGAGATGAATCGGGTAAATATGATTGTTGATATGTCCCACTCAGCAGAATTTTCAACTTTAGAGGCAATTGAAATTTCTATCCAGCCAATTGTTGTAAGTCATGCCAATCCTTTGTTCTGGCATCAGGGGCTTCGAAATAAATCAGATGAAGTATTAAAAGCATTAAACGACAGTGGCGGAATGATCGGGTTCTCATTATATCCTCACCATCTTAAAGATACTTCAAATTGCACTCTTCAATCATTTTGTGAGATGATTGCAGAAAGTACAAAAAAAATATCTGTTAAGCAAATTGGTATTGGCTCAGATCTTTGTATTCATCATCCTGATAGCATAGTTGAATGGATGAGAAATGGTACTTGGACAAAAACAAAAGATTTTGGTGAAGGAACAGCTAATAATGCAGGTTTTCCTCCACAGCCCTCATGGTTTAAAGATGCTAGAGGTTTTGAAAATCTCCATAAAGGTTTAAGAGATGTTGGCTTCAGCGAAGATGAGACGCACGACATCTTGGGTAATAATTGGTACAATTTTTATAAGAAATTTGATTGATGCAAATAGATTTAAGAAAACCAGAATTAGTCATGAAATTAGACCGATTAGGCTCCTTTCATCAATCTAAATTGTCTTTTCTAAGAAGCTTTATAAGAGAATTTAAGTATTGGGAATTTAAAACTCATGAATTCAACTTAGATAATCGAGGCTTTGGTCATATTGTTTATGTTGTAAATAATGGGCAAAAACAATACTCCCTAATTTGCTTTTCAAATCATATTGAAGATAGTGAGAGATCTGATCGAGTTATAGCTACGAAATGGGATGCATCTTTTGTTTTATTTGATGGAGTTCCAGCTAAAGAGGATATTGAAAGGCTTAAAGCTAATGTTCCTCTCCAAGAGCAGGGAAGAGTGAGTGAAAGAGAACTTTGCCTATCTCGAGCTAACAAATCAGTACGTGTTTTTGAACACGTAGTAGATAAACTGTCTAAAGGTGTACAACCTGATACTAAACTTCTATACAGCGTGGGTTATCTTTATCGAACTACTGCTGTTTATGGCTCTGGAAAATTTGGATTAGCTGATCGAATTAAAATTCAAGATAGAGAAGAGCTTAAAGGGCCATTTAGATTAGAGATGATGCTCGTATACCTCGCAAGACAATTTACTTTCGATGTTGTCAACCATGTGGCTCACTTTCGCTCTCCAAGCAAGGCAATTAAACTTAGCGAAGATATTGCTAGAAATTTAGGAATTGGTAATTCTACAGGTTTGGGAATGGCACCCTTTATAGTAAATCATCCAGCTTTATTAAATCAATGGATCATTGCAAAAGAAAAAGCATTAAAAGCCATTCGATCAATTTTATCTGTGAGTCAAAAAGATAGAGATATTTTTGAGTCATATCTTTCTACTATTCAAGACAATATTAAATATTGGAATACAGAAAGTGATTACCAAAAGAAAAAAAATAAACAGCTTTTAAAGGACTTAGATAGTTTTAAAAATTTTTATTCAACATATACCTTGAAAAATTATTTTTGGAATTCTATTTACGAGTGGACAGAAGCAAATACTCATTCTGAGTGCTGTGAGTTTATTGTTTCATTAATGATGGAGGTTTATCCAGATATTGTAGAACCTCTCAGCTATGAAATGTCTATAAATGAAGATAAGTACTTTGATATTGATACATCAAAGACAATTGATCAAGTGTGTAAATTAATTGAAAATCAATATACCTGGTTGCTAAACATTGATTTTGATAACAAAGAAAATATTTTTAATTTTTGGTATTACTCAAAAAATAAACAAGAGCCTCGAATGTCAGATAGATTTTCTGAGGAAGGCTCAGAATTAGAGCTACCCCTAGCTATAGCAAGAGATATAAGTGCACTTTATGGTGATTTAAAATCTTATGATTTAAAAAGAGATTTAGGCTATTATTTGTTAAAAAGTCAAGAATATCGGCATATATTGAGAAGAGTTCTGGTATGTGAAAAACTGCCCTACTCAGAAATTCAAGATAACACTATTTCAAAAACTTTAATCCCAGTTGATATGATACGACTAAAGTTATCTTTTTTTGGTGCAACACGATTTGATCCTCGTTCTGATCGATGGGTAAGAATAACTATGTATCAAGGTGCTCCCTTAATGAAAGAAATAAGTACATCTAACGATACCTGGTCTTACAAAAAAATAGCTTAATGCACTCCTTATATGAAATTGAAACAATAATTAAGAGATCATCACGTGCTAAGGGATTAAGTTGGGGCGTTTCTGAGGAGGCTGGAAAGGCAGTAAGAGTATTAGAGCAATCTAAATTTCAAGGATTAGAAAGTTTTAAGAGACTAGTTGATTTAGGTCTTACTAAACTTAATAAACTTTTGGATGTAGGTCAATCTGATACCAGCAACCTTTGCCCCATACATTTCGGAATTTTTTTTCTTGACCAATCTCATAATAAAGACTTACATCGTATTCATAGGTTCAAGAATATAAATGAGCCCTTATTAATTCTTCCTTTCTTATCTAAGTCAGCAAAAAATAATTTACTCTATTTTGATTTAAAGTCATCAGTTTTAAATTTTACAATAAGTCCTGGGGATATTTTTTTTATAGATCAAAATGTGGTTCCTAATAATTTATCAGATTTTTCTTTAACCATATCAACTCAAAGGAAAAGCTTATATGACCAAAGTTCTTGGGATTATCTATATAAACTATCACTTGAAACTTTTGTTGAAGAGACAGAAGGGAAGAAAATTTCTGGAGCTGGTGCTGGTTTAACAGATAATGATTAGTAGAAATATATCAGGAATTACAGTTATTTGTCTAATTTACATATTTGCAATTTTTTTAAGACAACCTTTTAGTTACATTTTAAATATATCGGTTTTGCCATTAAGTTTACTATGTCTTATTATGGGAATATTGTTCTTCAATTTATTTCAATTTTCAGAAAAAATTCTAAAAGGACGTGATTTTATAAAAAAAAATATTCTTCAATTAGCAATTGTATTGTTGGGAATAAAAATAAGTTTTACACAACTTGCCAGCGTTAGTGTTCAATCATTAGGAATAATAATAATCACAATTTTGTTGATATTATTGACATATTTAGCCCTCTCAAAGTTATGGCCTGTTCAAAAAGAGATCTCAAAATTATTGGCAATTGGGACGTCCATTTGCGGTGTCACAGCAATAATGGTCTCATCTAATGTTTTAAAATCTAAAGATTATGATGTTGGTACAGCAGTATTGATTGTTGTTCTCTGGGGCAGCTTAGCTGTATTTGTTTATCCTTTTTTTATAGAATGGTATTTTATAACAGATCTAGCTAAGGGTATTTTTTTAGGTGTAGGTATCCATGATACAAGTCAAGTATTGGCTGCAGCAATGGTGCATAATGATTTATACCAAAATAATAAAGTTCTTGAAATCGCTACTATTACTAAACTACACAGAAATTTGTTTCTAGCAATATTAATTCCATCTTTAGTTATTTTAAAAAATAGAGCAGAAAAAACCACTTCCAAAAATTTATCAATTTTGGAAAAAATTAAAAATTCAATACCATTATTTGTAATAGGGTTTATTGTTTTAATTATAATTCGTGCAATTATAGATAGCTATTATTTTAGTTCTATAACTTGGATGAATATTTTAGAAATTTTAGAAAATGTCATTACTATTTTTTTTGGTTTAGCATTAACTGCTCTTGGAGCTTCAATTAATTTAAAAAAAATATTCAGTCAAAGCTTTGTCCCTATAGTAATTGGGATGGTTTATAGTTTTGTAAGTTTTTTTACTATATGTATTTTAATTTTTATATTAGGACTAAACATCTAATCAAATTAAATTTTCTAAAGATTTTAATTTACTTCTTACATTTTCATCGTGGGGAAGTATCTTTTCAAGCTCTTTATATGTATAGTAAGCCTTACTTTTTTTATTTTGTTTCTCATAAACTAAAGCTAAAACTCTCAATGCATCAAAATGTCTGGGCTCAAAAGACAAAACACTTAGGAGATCTAAACGTGCCTCGTTGATTTCTCCCTGATAATAATGAATGATTGCTCTTTGGTAATAAGCATCCATAAAATCATCTTGTTCAAGAATTATGAGAGATAGGTAATCTTCTGCCTCTTGGTATTGCTTAAACCTTATAAAATGCCCAATATTACTCATTTTTTGTTGGATTTCTTCACTTTTTGAAATTTTCCAAATTCTCATAATAGCGCCCTTAATTTCTTCTTGGGATTCCTCATCTAGTGGTTCTTTTAATAATTCTATTAAATAGTCTACACGATCTGAATTGCTGTTTGCATGTACCTGAGATACACAAATTTGGTATGATAATAATACTAAAATAATAAAAAAATATCGTTTGCTTTGTATCAAGAATACATATTAACTAAATTCGAAATTTTATGAACCATTTAATCGCTAAAAGTGCTAGACTTCGTTCCACGCCCTATACCAAAAGAATAGAAGAGTATGGGGTTCAATCCTACACAGTTTACAATCATATGATTTTACCAGCATCTTTTAAAGGGGTAGAGGAAGACTGTCTTCACCTTAAAAACAATGTTCAGGTTTGGGATGTATCGGTAGAAAGGCAAGTCCAATTTAAAGGTCCTGATGCTGCAAAGCTTACACAGCTAATTACTTGTAGAGATCTATCTAATGCAAAAGATTATCTTTGTTACTATGCGCCAATTGTTGATGAAAAAGGGAAAATTCTTAATGATCCATTAATTATGAAAGTTGGTGATGATACTTGGTGGTTATCTATAGCCGACTCAGATATCTTATTATATGCAAAGGGTATTACCATTGGTATGAATTTAGATGTCGAAATTACAGAGCCCAATGTCAACATATTAGCTGTACAAGGCCCTAAATCTTTTGATTTGATGGAGAGAGTCTTTGGTGAAGAAATAAAAAAATTAAAATTTTTTAATTTCAAAAGATATGAATTTCAAGACCATAAATTGTTAATCGCAAGATCAGGTTGGTCGAAACAAGGCGGATTTGAAATTTATGTTGATGATGATGAAGTTGGTCTAAATCTTTATGATAGCTTGATTAATAATGGAGAAGATTTAAATGTCAGACCAGGCTGTCCAAATTTAATTGAAAGGATTGAGGGAGGTCTGCTTTCTTTTGGGAATGATATGACCATGGAAGATACACCTCTAGAATGTGGCCTAAATCCTTTTGTTTCTTTTAATCCAGATATAAATTACCTAGGAAAATCAACACTAGAAAAACAAAATCAAGAGGGAGTACAAAGGTCACTAATTGGTTTAAAACTCAAGCTTGATAATTTAAATATAACAAAATACCTACCTATTCAATTAAATGGTCAGATGATTGGTGAATTAAGATCTGGTTGTTTTAGCCCTGATTTTGGGTGTTGTCTTGGTATCGCAATGATACAAACCGAGTTTCAAAATTTTAATGAAGTTAAAACACTGTTGATTGATAATCTAGAAGTACAATCACAGATGACGTCATTACCTTTCTCAAAATAGCTATTGCATTCTTAAACTAAAAGTTTATTTATTCGCGGGTGTTTGGAACTATATTAAATTCATGGGCACTTTTTAGTGGCTTTGGGCTAATAATGATAGCTCATACACTTCAAGGAACTTTACTAAACATCAATTCTGTCTTTTTTAATTTTACAGACTTTGAGATTGGTTATGTATTTACAGGATATTTCATAGGATTTCTGTTTAGCTCAATTCAATGTCCTAAACTAATTAAAAATGTTGGGCATATAAGAGTATTTGCAGCATTTGCATCTTTAGGATCAATAGCTATCTTATTGCATTGGATTTTTGTTGATCCAGTTCTTTGGTTAATCTTTAGAATGATTACTGGTTTCTCCTATGCTGCCATTTATATAGTTTGTGAGAGCTGGTTAAATGATCGAGCAGATAACCAAACAAGAGGCCAGTTGATTGGTTTCTATATGATTGTTTTATATATTTCTACGAGTATCGGAGTAATGTTAATAAATATAGGGACAACTACAGAAGCGCATCTTTATATTCTATCATCTTTGTTGATATCCCTTGCTTTGGTTCCTATATTGCTCACTAAGAAACCTGCACCTGAATTCACAACACCTAAATTTTTAAGTCTTAAAGACTTATATAATAAATCACCTATGGCTTTTGTCGGCTCTTTTTCAATTGGAATGATTTACAGTGTTTTATTCGGTTTAATTGCAGTTTTTGGTGCTAAAATTGGTTTAAGTATATTTCAAATTTCAATTTTAGTTTTTGTAAATATGTTTATTGGAGCTATTTTTCAGTATCCTATTGGAAAAATCTCAGATCGTTATGATCGAAGAACTATTTTATTTGTACTAAATTTGATAGCTATTGGCTCTTTAATAATGGTCTTTATATTTGGTTCATTCTCATTTTATGTACTATTAGTATTAATTGGTATTCATTCTGCTGTTTCATTACCTTATTACGCTGTTGTTATTTCACATATGAACGATTTCTTGGAAAAAGACGAGATTGTTTCAGCCAGTTCAACATTAACACTTGTTAATGCTTTAGGTATGGTAGCAGGTCCTATGTTAGCCTCAGGTTTTATGGCTTATTTTGGACCCTATGGTTTTTTTATTTACATGATAGTTGTGTATTCTGTAGTGGCTCCTTATAATTACTTTAGAATTAGAGTGGGAAGAACTAGTGACATTTATGAAGAAAATACACCTTCAATTATTATTCCTAGAAATACCTCTTCAATAGGAATGCAATTAGCAACAGAACAGATTATAAATAAAATTGAAGAGGAAGAGTAAGTCTCACAGTGATTATAGAGGATAAATTACGAGAGTTAGGAATTGTTTTACCCAATCCTGCAAAACCAGCTGGAAGTTACAAACCTTGTGTAATAATCGATAATACTGCTTATATTTCAGGCCAAGGTCCTCTCCTTGAAGATGGAAGTTTTGCAAAAGGTGTTGTAGGTAAAGATTTGAGTTTGGAATTAGCTCAAGAACATGCACAAAAATGCGGTTTGGCAATATTATCTGCCTTAAAAAATGAAATTAAAGACCTAGATAGAGTAGAACAATTAATAAAGTTGACAGGTTTTGTAAACTGTTTAGATAATTTTACTCAACAACCTCAGGTTATTAATGGTTGTTCAGATTTAATGCAAAAAATCTTTGGTGAAAAGGGTATTCATGCTCGTGCAGCAGTTGGGGTGAATTCTCTTCCTTTAGGCTTCTCAGTTGAAATTGAGGCTATATTTAAAGTAGCTCCTTAATTTCTTAATTGACAAATATCATTAATTAACAAAATATCTTTTTAAGAATTAATTTTGAGAGTGGCGCCATGAAGGTTCAGTTTTCGAGTGACTCATTAAAAGTTACACACCAAAATCATGATTATGAATTACATCCTATTTGGCTAAGAGAAAGATTACCAGGTCATGACTATGTCGACAAAGATACAAATCAAAGACTCTATGAACCCTCTTCTATTAAATTAGATTTACAAATTAAAACAGCAAAAATTTTTGAAGAAAAACTTGATATTGAATTCAATGATGGGGCTAAAGGGAAATATAACATTAAAGATCTTTTAACAGAATTTGATAACGATAAAAATAAACGTGGCCCTTTACCTAAAAGACTACTTTGGAACTCAGATTTAAAAGTATTTCCAAGTTTAGAGTTTGAAGAAGATATGGTTGAGAAAGAGTCGATGTATAGACTTTTAGAAAATTTTTATAAATATGGTTTTGTAATTATTAAAAACGTTCCAACAAAAGATCAATATTTACTTAAATTTGTGAGATCTATAGGTCCTGTTAAAGTGACTAACTTTGGAGAGTATTTTGACGTGATGTCCAAACCTAACCCCAATGATTTAGCTTATAAGCCTATCGCTCTTCCTCCACATACGGACAATCCCTATAGAAAGCCAGCTGCGCCTGGAATTCAATTCTTACATTGTCTGAAAAATGAGGTCAGTGGAGGTTTTTCGACTCTAGTAGATGGTTTTGCTGTTGCTGATTATATTAGGATCAATTACCCTGAAGCTTTTGAGTCTTTGACTAAAACTAATCTTAGATATCAATTTGAAGACAAAGATATTATTTTAGAAAACTGGGGAGAGCTTATTGAGTTGGATAAAGAGGGAGACTACAAACAAGTAAGGTATAGCACAAGAGTTGATTATGTTCCACCAATTGATCGAAAAAAACTTACAAATTTTTATAAGGCTAGAAAACTACTAAGTGATTTATACTCCTCATCAGATTTTGAGATTAAGTTTAAGCTTAAAAAAGGCGACGTTATGATGTTTGATAATCATAGACTGCTTCATGGAAGAACAGCATACGATGCTAATGAAGGTGCCAGACACCTCCAGGGTTGTTATCTAGATTTTGACTCAACAGATGGCAAACTTAGGCATTTGCATAGAAAATATGTACAAGATGGGTTCAAAAATTTTGGTTGATAAGAATGTAAAATTTAAACATATGAAAGATGGTGATAAAGAAGATTATTTATTACTTAAAGGGTATGAGGAAAAATATGTCTCTTTAACATATGAGAGAATTATCGAAGAACTATTAAGACAAGGAAAAAATACTATGGAGGGCTATAAAATTTCTAGACTGGATCATGGACTTCAATCAGCAACAAGAGCTTATAATGATGGGGCTGATATTGATTGGATTGTTGGAACATTACTTCATGATATTGGCGATGGACTTGCTCCTCAAAATCACGATAGATTTTCTGCTGAGGTTATAAGACCTTATGTTAGAGAGGAAGTAACTTGGGTAGTTGAACATCACGGAATTTTTCAAATGATTTATTACGCCCACCATTATGGTTGGGATAAAAATGCTAGGGATAAATTTAAAGATAATATTTATTTTCAAACATGCGCTGAATTCTGCGAAAGATGGGATCAAAAATCTTTTGACCCAGAATATGAGAATAAAGATCTAGATTTTTTTAAACCTATGATAAAAGAGATTTTTAATAGACCTCCATATAAAGAGGAATTCATTAAAAAAAGCAAAGTTTTGGGATTACCAAAAATTTAAGATTAGCAAATCTAGATTATTTAAAGTCAGTATAAAGTGACATGAGAATTCTCTTGATAACCTTAAGTGTTTTACTCACAAGTATAGGAAGTATTATGGCGCAAAACTTACATAATTTTAGTATTCAAGATATTGATGGTAATCAAATTAATTTAGATAAATTTAAAGGTAAACCCGTTCTTCTTGTGAATACTGCTAGCAGATGTGGTTTCACAAAGCAGTATGCTAACCTGTCCAATCTTCATCGCGAATATTTAGATAAAAATTTAATCATTATTGGAACTCCCTCTAACAGCTTTCGACAAGAGTTAGATTATGAAAAGGATGTTAAAGAGTTTTGTTTAGTTAACTATGATACAAAATTTATCATTTCTGAAATCATCGATGTGAACGGAGAGAACGCCCATCCAATATATAGCTGGATGATGTCAGCATATAATGAAACTCCAAAATGGAATTTTTATAAATATCTTTTTGATGGTGAAGGAAATTTAGTTAAAAGTTGGTCTTCAATGACTAAACCTGATAGTTCGAAAATTACAGATTTAATAGATGAATTAATATAAAAAAAAGGGCGCGATAAGCGCCCTTTTTTTAGGAGTACTATAAATAAGAATTATTTAAATTCTGGGTAGGCTTCTGTAGTAAGTTCAGCTTTATCAAGACCTGAAGCTTCAGTTTCTTCAGATACTCTTAAACCAACTGTTCCCTTAAGTATGTAAAAGAATACACCACTTAAAGGCACAACTAATACAGCAGCTGCGATTATACCAATCAATTGTACTAAGAAATCACCTGCACCGAAGATACCAACAGCCAAAGTTCCCCAAATACCTGCTACTAAGTGAGCAGAAATTGCTCCCACAACATCATCGATTTTCATTTTATCGAGCATTGGGATTGCAATTGTACAGAGAATACCACCTATCGCACCAACAATCATAGATAAGAAATGATTAGTTAAGTCAGGGCCAGCAGTAATAGCAACAAGACCAGCAATGGCACCATTAAGTGCGATTGATAAATCAATCTTCTTGTACAATAATTGGGATAAAATGATTGCTGCAACAACACCACCACAAGCAGCTATATTAGTATTTACAACAACAATTGACATTGCAGATGCGTCTGCGGCACTACCTAAGGCTAATTGTGATCCGCCATTAAATCCAAACCATCCAAACCATAGGATAAAGGTACCTAGACATGCTAATGGCATATTTGCACCAGCAATTGGAGTTATTTTTCCATCAGAGCCGTATTTTCCTGCTCTCGGGCCTAGGATTAAACATCCAGTTAGAGCCGCCCATCCACCAACTGAGTGAACAATTGTAGAACCTGCAAAATCAGAGAAGCCCATTTCTGTAAGCCATCCGCCGCCCCAAGTCCAAGCACCATAGATTGGATAAATAATTCCTGTCATAAATGCAGCAAATATCATAAAAGGCCACACTTTTATTCTCTCAGCACAAGCACCAGATACAATCGAAATAGCAGTTGCACAAAATACCATCTGGAAGAACCAATCCGATGCTAATGAGTAGCCACCCTCTTCTGCAGCAACAGTCAAGTCGTCAGCTGTGTCGTAAAAAGCACCACCTAATGATCCTATATAACCTGAAACATCAACATACATTAGGCTGTATCCGATCAGATAAAACATTATACCTGCAATTGAGTATAAAGCTATATTCTTTAATAAAATTGCCGATGTGTTTTTTTTACGAACAAATCCAGCTTCTAACATGGAAAAACCTAATGCCATGAACATCACTAAGACTCCACTAAAAACAAATAAAAATGTATTAAACACAAAAGCTGTTTCAGCAGAGACTTCTGCACTTGCTACTCCGGAGAGGAACAAGGTAGGAATTAAAAAAGTTAATATTTTTTTCATACGATCTCCTTATTTAATAGCCTCAGCGCCTCGTTCTCCAGTACGTATTCGGACAACATCTTGCACTTCAGTTACATAAATTTTACCATCACCAATTTTTCCTGATTTAACTGCCTCAGAAATTGTAGTAATGACCTTTTCGGCGTCAGCAGAATCTACTAAAACCTCTGCTCGAGATTTAGGAAGAAAATGTACCTCATATTCTGCGCCTCGGTACAGTTCGGTATGACCCTTTTGGCGCCCATATCCTTTAGCCTCGACAATAGTTAAGCCTTGAATATCAACACCTGTAAGTGCCTGTCTCAAAGCTTCGACTTTGTCTGGCTTGATAATAGCTGTTATTAGTTTCATAAATACCTCTCTATATTTTGAGTAGTAAATTTATAAATACTGAATCAAAAAAAAAATAATGCTAAGAAGTTAACGAAACTATGCATCTAGTGAATATCAAAAGAAATTCAATTATATCAAGGATATTTCTATTTTATCAAGAATTTGGAAGCGCTTTTTTAGGATCAAAGAATGGCTTTTCTACTACGATTGCATCTCTGAGAACCCCATAAATTTCAACTAATAATTTCATTCCTATTTGAGTATAATTTTTATCAACCATAGCCAATGCTATATTTTTTTCTAATCGTGGTGAAAATACTGCAGAAGTTACTTTTCCAATGATTTTATCATCACAGAATATTTCCCAAAATATTGTGTTTGGGCCTGTCAAAGAATCTCCCTCTATTTCCAAACCAATTTGCTGACGTTTTATACCTTTTTTTTGAATTTCAATAAGTGCTTTTTTACCAATGAAATTAATATCACTATCCAAAGATACTAGTCTTTCAAGTCCCATCTCAAATGGGTTCGTGTGTATATCTGCATCCGCGTGATATGACAACATACCTCCTTCAATACGGCGAATACTTGATGTGTGACCAGGCTGAAGACCATATTCATTACCTGCCATCATTATCATTTCCCATAATTTATCTCCCTGAGTTCCGTCTCGTAAAAATAATTCATATCCAAGTTCTGTAGACCATCCAGTGCGAGATACAACTAAGGGAATACCATCTAATTCTAATTCTTTGAACCAGTAATATTTTAAATCTCTTATGCTTTCTCCAAATAATTTCACCATAATCTCTCTTGACTTTGGTCCCTGCAGCTGAAGAGGTGAAACATCTGGTTCATTGATGCTAACATTTAGCCCAGAATTTACTGCAACACCTTGAGCCCATAGTAAAATATCGCTATCAGATAGAGATAACCAAAAATGATTTTCATCTAAACGAAGTAAGACAGGGTCATTGAGTATCCCCCCTTTTTCATTGGTAATTAGAACATATTTACACTGCCCTATAGATAATTTGCTAAGATCACGCGGTGTAAGTAATTGAATAAACTGAAATGCATCTGGACCAGTTATCTCAACTTGTCTTTCAACTGCTACATCACATAAAATTGCATCATTAACTAAATTCCAAAAATTTTTCTCAGGGTCGCCAAAATCCCTTGGAATATACATGTGATTATAAACTGAAAAGCCAGTGGCCCCCCATCGAACTGTAGCATCAAAAAATGGCGATTTTCTTATTTGAGTACCAAATCCAAAATAATTATCTTTATTTTTACTTTGCATCAAAGAGGCTCCTTCCAGTCGACTAAAAAAATTGCTTCATTTCTTCGTAGATTAGGGAGTGTAAAAGGACTATCATAAGTTGCTTTAATAGCAGAACCTATAACTTTTATATCATCGGCATTTAATTCGCTTTTTAAAATTTCTCTATGTTTATGAAAATTTTTATCAGAGGCAAAACCTGAATATCTAATTACTGCAAAATAGCCTGGTTCTATTGTCGAAATTTTTACTGTTTTATCTGAGGGTAAAGGTATCTCATTTTGTTGGAATCTCTTAGGCAAGTAAAATTGCATAACAAACTGATTTTCAATTTCTGTAACGTTAACTGGTGTGGTCATTTCAATTTTTTGACTTTGTTTGTTGTTACCTGATATATATTTAAAGAGTTTTCGAAATCCATTATTTTGATTGGAGTATAGAGTTTCTACTATCAAGCGTTCCTCATAATATCGAATTTCGTAAGTATCAGTTTTAAAAACCACCCTATAAGTAGATTCATTGTAAGCCATCAAGTTTTGTACCATGAGTAACATAGATAGTAAGTATCTAATCATAGACAAATTGTGTTTCTATATTGGAGACACCCCACACTCTCTTATCGATTGGTATCCATCCTTTAATCGAAGATTTTTTACCCTCTGGAATACTTATCTTTACCATTGTCTCATTAACCTCTAATAGATTTACAATTTTTGGTGCAAGAATTAATCCTTTTTGAATAGTCAAGAGAGACTCAGGGTCATAGGAATTCAAAGCATATAATTCGGTATCCTCTAAGACTAACAAAGTTCTTTTTTTAGATAACTGATTATGAGCAATCCAACCCTGTATCCCATTAAACAACTCTATACGATACCAGTCAGTATAAGAACTCCAACTATTTTGATACTCTTCTATAATCTTCACTGGCATATTTTCTTGAGTAAGAAGAAATTTCTCTGTTTGTTTACTCAAATCTTGATTTTCTGGATAGTGACGTAGCCAAGACTCGTCATGAGCTAAAGACTTATAATAAGGGATGTGTTTATCTGCATTAGTAATTAATGGAAGTATCAAAAATAAGAGAATAAGTCTGATCATTAATATTATCTCTGAGAATTCTGCCAGTTTGGATGAGTGTAGGGTTGTAAATTAGAAGGAGCTAAAAGAGGTTTTCCTAAAATGTGATCCGATGCTTTTTCGCCAGTCATTATGGATGGTGCATTGAGATTTCCATTACATATTTGAGGAAAGATTGAGGAGTCTGCAAGATATAAATTTGAAAAACCCTTAACCTTACAGTCATTTTGAACAACTGATAAAGGATCATCTTCCTCTCCTATCTTACATGTACCACATGGATGGTAAGCACTTTCACAATTATTTTTTATAAATTCATCAAGTCCCTCATCTGATACAACATTATCTCCAGGTTGTATTTCACTTCCTTTAAAAGGAGCTAATGCATCTTGGTTAAGAATTTCTCTTGAAAGCCTGAGTGATTTTCTAAAGTTTGGAAAATCTTCTTCATGGGACATATAGTTAAATTTTATTAAAGGTGCCTCAAAAGGGTTGCTTGACCGTAATTTCACAAACCCTCGAGATTTTGAGCGCATGGGTCCCACGTGTAATTGGAAACCATGTCCTTTACTTGGTGCTTTTCCATCATATCTAATTGCGACGGGGAGAAAATGAAATTGGATATCAGGATATGGAATATTTTTATCTGAACGAATAAATCCAAGTGTTTCAAATTGGTTTGTAGAGCCTGGTCCACTTTTAAGAAATATCCATTGCATACCGATTAGCAATTTAGAAAGTGGGTTTAAGTACTTGTTAAGTGTTACTGGTTGTAAACACTTCACTTGAAAATAAACTTCTAGATGATCTTGTAAATTTTTACCAACTCCAGGTAAGTTTTTAATTACCTTAATTCCTAAGTTATTTAAATCATTGGCCTCTCCAATTCCTGACCTTTGGAGGATAGTTGGACTATTTATAGCGCCAGCTGATAAAATAACTCCAATATTGGCATTAAAAATTTTTTTTTGACCTTGATGAACAACTTCCACACCTTTAGCCTTGTTTTCACTAAATATTATTTTATCGACTAATACTTTAGTAATAAGGTGTACATTTTTCTTTGCTAATGCGGGTTTTAAATAAGCTTTAGCTGTTGAAAATCGTGAACCTTTCCAAACATTCATGTCAGCAGGCCCAAAGCCTTCCTGTCGAAAACCATTATAATCTTCAGTGTATGTATACCCTGCTTGTTCAGTTGCTTTTACAAAGGCGTCATGCAAAGGATTATCTCTTTTGCCATGAGTTATATTTAATGGGCCTGATTTCCCTCTAAATTCAGAATTTCCTCCATGGCTTGCTTCCATTCTTTGAAAATATGGAAGAACATCTGGATAATCCCAACCTTTCGCTCCACTTTCTGCCCACTGATTATAGTCTCCAGCATTTCCTCTTACATAAATCATGCCATTAATTGAAGAGGATCCTCCAATGACTTTACCCCTAGGACAAACTAAAGACCTCCCGTTTAATGCTTGCTCTGGTTCAGCTTTATAACCCCAATCAAACTTATCCATGTTCATAGGGTAAGAAAGAGCAGCAGGCATTTGAATAAATGGACTTTTGTCAAATCCACCAAATTCTAAAACTAGAATTTTTAACTTTGGGTTCTCCCCAAGCCTGTATGCTATTGTAGATCCTGCCGATCCAGAACCAATTACAATATAATCAGGATTTTCAAACATCTTAAATGAGTTAATAGGTTGTTTTAAAAAAAGTAAACTTCAAAAATCTATAAAATTGTTATCTATTCTGTCTGCTTCCATGTCTGATAAAAACATTTTTGGCCATCTTTTGATGTTCTGGGTGCTTCCTAATACTAAAAATTTTATCTCTAGCGAACTTTGCTGTTTTAGTGACATCAACTATTGTTTCAAGTTTAGAGTCATTAAATAAATTTTCATTTTTAGATAATTCAGGGGGTTTGAAAAAAAAGCTGGGTGGAAAATTATTATACTCAGGTAATTGAGATTTTATAAATTTTGCCTCGGGGTCTTGATCTAAGGCTTGTTTATATGGATTATACATTCTGATCGTATTAATTCCGGTTGTTCCGGATTGCATTTGTAGCTGGCTGTAGTGTATGCCAGGCTCAAAGTCAGTAAATAAGGCTGCAAGGCGTGGGCCAAAATACCTCCAATCTAGCCAAAGATTATAGGACGCGAACGAGGCTAGCATTGCCCTCATTCTAAAATTAATCCATCCATGATTTCGAAGATAAATCATACATGCATCTATAAAATGTACGCCTGTTTTTCCCTCTATCCAAGCATCTAATTTTCTAAAATCTTTTTCACGTATTTGGTCATAGACTGGAATAAAACTCTGGTGCTCAATTGATGGTTGGTCCTCCAATTTTTGGATGAAATGTGATCTCCAATGCAAACGAGATAAAAAAGAATTTATAGATTTAGCAAAATTTTTATTAGTTAATTGTATCTTTTCTTTTTTTTGAGTAGCTTCTTGGAAAACTGATCGGTGCGATATCGTCCCATAAGTCAAATGAGTAGATAATCTTGAGCAACTTTTTTCTGCGCTTATAGGACTAGACATCTCATATTGATAATTTTCACCCCTACTGTTAAGAAAAGTGCTTAATAATTTTTCAGCCTCTTGTGAGCCCCCTTTCTGCCTGTTAGGACAGGGAGTCGTGTCATAGAAAATTTTTGGTAAATCATAATTTTTTAATCCTAAATTTATCGATTGTTTAATGATAGGCAGATTTGGATATCTAAGAATATCCTTTCTAAAAAATTTCGCCCATTGATTTCTATCATGATTTCCTCGTCTTACACCAGGATAGGCGCACTCAATCCAATGGATGTCATTTTGAAAAAAAAAAGATTTTAATTTTTTATCTCTGTCAAAAGTCCATTTAATTCCTGTTTCTTGTTCACTAATAACACTATCAAAATTATATTTAATTTTTAAAAACTTAAATATCTCTAAAGCGTCTCCACATAAAATATTTAGATATAAATTATTTTTAGTTAATTGTTGTTGAAGATCTTTTAAGCTGTCTAGAGTAAATTGCCATTGTCTTAAAGACATGTCCTTTTGTTTCCAGAGCTCAGGTTCAATTATATAAATTAAGATCGATTTTTTATCTTCATCAATTAAGATTTCGTTATCCTTATACCTTAAATTTTTTTTAAACCAGACAATCCTATTTGACATCTGTTATTAATCTTTGATTTTAAAACCCTTAGAGAAAATATAAATAATTGCAGTGATATTAAGTATTAGGAATGTAAATATCATAATTAGACTTGTGGTAATGCTTACATCAGCCATTTCATAAAAGCTCCATCGAAAGCCACTCACTAAATAAAGCACGGGATTTACTAGTGACACATTTTGCCAAAATTCTGGTAGCCAGTTTATGGAATATAATGAGCCCCCAAGAAAAACAAGAGGGGATAAAATAAGAGTAGGAAATATTGAGAGTTCCTCCCAATTAGTTGACAACATTCCAATCAAAAAACCAAGTAAACTAAAAGTTAAAGATGTTAAAACAAGCATTAGGATCATCGCAAATGGGTGCATAATATAAATTTCAACGAAAAATAAGCCTGTTGCCAAAATTAAGCTCCCCAGAATTATAGATTTAGTAGTAGCTGCTCCAACAAAACCAATAACAATTTCTGTCGTTGATAAAGGCGCGGCATAGATTTCATTAATAGTGCCTAAAAATTTAGGAAAGAAAATTCCAGACGAAGCGTTTGAAACACTCTGCGTAAGTAGGGCTAACATTATCATTCCTGGAACTATGAAAGATCCATAAGAGATATCCTCAATTACAGGTATTCGGCTACCAATTGCTGCACCAAATACAACAAAATATAAAGAGGAGGAAATAACAGGAGAAAATATACTTTGAACTGTTGTCCTTCTCATACGGTCCATTTCATGCAAGTAAATTGCAATGATACCTGTCCAATTCATGCGCTTTCCTCCAATAATTTTTCAAATATTGTCTCTAAAGATGTCTGGGAGGAATTTAAATCTTTTAGTTTAAGGCCAGCTGATTTTATATCTTGAAGCAGTGCGGTAATACCTGTTGAAGACCCCTGAGAGTCATAAGTATAGGTTAATGAAATATTATTATTCATCTTAAGGTTATACGTTTCTAGAGAAGATGGGATTTCATTAAAAGGCTCTTGGAATTCTATGGTTAAATTCTTTTGACCCATTTTCTGCATTAAATCGTTTTTATTATCTGTAATTATAATTTCACCATTATTTATTACAGAAACTCTATCAGAAATTGCCTCTGCCTCTTCGATGTAATGTGTTGTAAGGATTATTGTTACGCCCTTTTCTTTTAATTCTCTGACTGCTCTCCACATATCTTTCCGCAAATTGATATCAACACCTGCAGTAGGTTCATCTAAAAATAAAATTTTTGGTTCATGACTTAGGGCTTTCGCGATCAAAGCTCTTTTCTTCATACCGCCTGAAAGCTCTCGAAGTTTACTATCTTTTTTATCCCAAAGACTGAGGTCTCTTAAAATTTTTTCAATAAAAGCAGGATCTTTTTTCTTGCCATAAAGGCCTCTGGTGTAAGATACGTTTTGAAAAACTTTTTCAAAAGCCTCTAAATGAAGTTCTTGGGGTACAAGTCCAATCATAGACCTTGTTCTTCTATAGTCTTTTACTACATCGTAACCATCAACTGTAATGCTACCAGAGGTTGGTAAGACTATTCCGCATATTGCATTAATGAGTGTAGTTTTTCCAGCTCCATTGGGACCCAAAAGTGCTAAAATTTCACCTCTTTGAATTTCCAAATTAACTCCCTTGAGAGCTTCTAGGCCTCCCTGAAATGATTTTTTTAAATTCTCAATTTTAATTAGAGTATCTGCTGACATAATTAGATTGCGTACAGTATATTATAAGTCAATAACATCAAGATAGTTTATCTGTAACTTTTACTTTTTTACTTTTTTCAATTAAGTACGTACTTATCAAAACAGCAATCAATGCCACTATTATTTTATAAGTTATTTTTTCATCTAAAAAGAGATAGCCAAATATTAGGCCAAATATTGGGATGATGTAGGCAACTTGAGATTGAAATACCAACCCATTATTTTTAAGAATATAAAATCTCATAAGCCACGCAATCGCAGTAGCAACAATTCCCAGATAAATTAGAGAAATTGTAGAATTCAAAGAGGGTCTTAATTCAGTTGGATTTTCAAAGATAATCATAATAGGGAGTAAGATAATTACAGCCCAAATTAGAATACTAGAGGTGAGTACTTCATTTTTTATATGTTTTAGCTTAAGTGAAAACAGACCACCAATGGTGTAACAGACTGGACCTAAAATTACCATGAATGCATAGAAGATATTTGATTGGTTAATTAAGATATTATCTGAGAACAGATAAACAATCCCTAGAAAGCCAATTAGGATTCCTAGAAATTTTAAAATATTAATTTTTTCATTTTGAATAAACAAATGGCCCAATATTGTTGCTGCGATAGGGGCTGTGGACATCAAGATAGCTGCTAGATTGCTTTGAACTTTTACTATTCCAAATGAGATAAAAAAAAAAGGTAGAACTAAATTTACAAATCCTATAGTTGCATACCATAGCCAGTTTTCTCCAAATGCTTCAATAGAAATTTTTCTAATCCGACAGTAAATAAGCATTACAATTGCAGCAAAAAAAATTCTACCAAAGGCAAGAGCCATTGGGGTATAACTTTCTGAGGCAATTTTAATATTAAAGAAGGCGCTGCCCCATATACCAGCTAATACAAATAATAGTAAAAAATCTTTAAGTGACGCTTTATGCATTATATAAGAGTAAACTGAACACGCTTATTCATTTTTCCTTTACTCTCATATTTAATAAATTTAAATTCACCAATCTCACTAGTATTGGCAACATGAGTCCCCCCACATGGCTGTAAATCAATATCTCCAATTTGAACTAAACGAATTTTATCATTTGTTCTTGGAGGTTTGACAGAAAGTGTGCGAACCAATTCAGGTTTTTGATCAAGCTCTTCATTTGTAATCCACTGATACGTAATCGAGTGGGATTGTTGAATAAATTCATTAATAATTTTGTTTAATGTTTCAAATTCAAATGTTTCCTCTCCTAAATCAAAATCCAATCGGCTTTTTTCTAATCCAATTGAACCTCCAGTAACATAATAAGGTAATGCTGCGCACAAAAGATGCATAGTGGTGTGCATCTTCATTAAACGATAACGATGATCCCAATCAATATGCCCTTTGATATCCCCCGAAAGATCACTTATTTCTGTATCAACAACATGGGCTATGCCCATTTCATGCTTAATTGTATTGATAACATTGAATTTTTGATCATTGGTTTCCAATATTCCTTTATCTCCAGGTTGCCCGCCGCTTTGGGCATAAAAAGAGCTATCTAGAGTGATGATTTTGTCTTCCTCAATTAATAGAATTTTCTCTTCAAAATTCTTGATGTAGCTATCTTTAAGGTAAATCATTTTTTTGCTTCTTGTATCTTATAATCAACACAGGACTCAATGCCTCCTTGGGTATTACTTTGTTTTTCACATTCTTCATAGTATTCATGGTATTCAAAAGTTGAGGAAATATATAAACCAATACCAATAATGCTAAAGACTGCAATACTATATAAAATTTTCTTACTCATCTTAAATTAATCTATCCTGGAAACCTATCAACTGATTGTTAACAATGATATCAGATTTTTTAATAGGTCTTAGAAGCTCTATACCCTCTAAACTTATACATCTACTTAATGCAACATAAAGCTGTCCTGGAGCAAAGGAACCTTGGCTCATGTCTATTATTACTTTTTCAAAAGTTTGTCCTTGACTTTTGTGAATAGTAATTGCCCAAGCTAATCGCATTGGATACTGTTTAAAAGTTCCTGTTATCTCTTCTTGAACTTCTTGTTGATCATCATCATAAGTATACTGAATGCGATCCCATTTTTCTTTTTTTACTTCAAAGATTTTGTTATTGATTTTTACTTTGATTTTTTTTTGTGCAATATCGTGAATAATACCTATTGATCCATTAACCCATCTTTTTTCAGGATCATTTTTGATCATAATTACTTGAGCTCCTTTTTTTAATTTCAAAATTTCATCAGTGGGAAATAATTCTTTGTAAAACTGCCCTGTCGCCTGTCCTCGGTAGGAAAACTCTTCTTCATTCAACTGACTTAGGTATTTTTGATTAATACTACTGGCTCGAGCGTTGGTAGTAGTAAGTATTATTTTTCCCTCGTCCATCTCAATATGATCAATTAAAGAGTCATTGATATTATCTATTTGAGAGTGAGTTATAGAACCATCTCGAACAGAGTTAAGTAAATGAATAAAGTGATCATCTTTTTGACGATATATACTATATAATTCAAGGGTTTTAAATTGAGCATCCTGAAAAATATTTGAGTGAAAGAAGAAATGTCCTTTGGAATAAATTCGCTGAAGAAGACCAGACTCATCCATGTTGACAACTGGTGGGAGTTGAAATAGGTCCCCAAATACAATCAACTGAACTCCTCCAAAAGGCTGTGTAAGTTTTTTTCGATGAACACGAAGACTATAATCAATTGCATCAAAGACATCAGCGCGCACCATTGATACTTCATCTATAATGAGAGTTTCTAAATTTTGGAGCACTTCAATTTGTCTTACTTTCTTAATGTGCCTTGTCTGAATAACCTTGGGGGGGAAGCCAAAAAATGAGTGAATGGTTTGTCCCTTGACACGAATTGCAGCGACACCTGTGGGAGCTAGAACAGCAGTATTTTTTTTTGTGATAGATCGAAAATATGCCAACAAAGTTGACTTACCACTTCCTGCTTTTCCTGTAATGTAAAAATGATCTTTTGTATTTTCTAACTGTTCGATAATTGTATCAAATTCCTCACTCAACACAAAATCATCAGGTAGCAAACTATTATAATTTCGCTTATAGCCCATCTATTATCTCAGTTAACATTTGAAAACATTCCTTAACTGCACCCTTTTGAATTTGTGCTCTTGAGAGTCTTGGACCAAAATTTAATTGTTCAACATAAATTTTTTTTTTAAAATATACTCCTATGAAAACTAGACCTACTGGTTTTAATTTAGTTCCTCCATCTGGGCCAGCCACACCTGTTGTCGAAAACGTTAGTTGGCTTTTTGTAATTTTGTGTAATTGAAAACACATCTGAGCACAGACTTGGCGACTGACAGCACCATATCTTTTGAGAGTATTGGGGGAGATTTTTAGATATTTAATTTTTGAGTCATTTGAATATGTAATAAATCCACTTTTATAAATTTTAGATATTCCTGGCTTAGATGTAAATTTCGCTGCCAGCAAACCACCCGTACAAGACTCCGCCGTAGATAGAGTAATATTTTCATTTAAGAGATATTTGATTATCTTTGATTCTATTGTCATCAACTAGATATACTTATTATAAGGACTACAAAATAACAATGGTACTTATAGGTATCTAAAAATTGCATAAAAAAATGATTTTTACTATGATCATCTATATAAAAATCAACAATTTTGAAAATTATATATGCAATTATTGCATATTAATCATAAACCTTTAATCTTATTCCATGGAATCTAGGAGGTTTTAAATGGCTGACATGTTCACAGGACACTACCCTTTTATAATAATGATTATTTGGTTAATAGCCGGGATCGTGGGTTCAAAATTATAAGTTTTTTTGGGGGTGGTGAAAGCCACCCTCAATTTGTTCTAGTAAGCCTCTTTCCTTTTTCTCTCAATACAAATTTTTGAATTTTGCCAGTTGAAGTTCGAGGAATGTTCTCAAAAAAATAATATTTAGGAACTTTAAATGATGCCAAGTTTTCTTCGCACCACTGTTTTGCATTAGTCTCATTCCAATTTTGATCTTTCTTTAGTTCAATAAAAGCACAGGGGACTTCGCCCCACTTTTGATCAGGAATAGCAATGACTGCTGCAGCACTAACACAATCATTTTTTAAGAATACTTCCTCAATTTCAATCGATGAAATATTTTCTCCACCAGATATTATAATATCTTTTGATCGATCTTTTAGCTGGAGATAACCATCAGGGTGCATCACTGCTAAATCTCCTGAATGAAACCAACCACCTTCAAAAGCTTTTTGATTTGCAGATTTATTTTTTAAATAACCCTTCATCACAATATTTCCTTGAAACATAACTTCACCAATTGTTTTGCCATCGGCAGGAACCTGCTTCATAGTATCTGGGTCAAGAACTTTGAGATGTTCTAGAGGAAGGTATCGTACACCCTGCCTTGCTTTAAGTGATGCCTGTGCATTCATGTCTAATGAATTCCATTCTTGATTCCACTCATTGATGACAGCTGGTCCATATGTTTCAGTCAAGCCATAAAGATGGGTTACTAAAAATCCTGACTCTTGCATTTCTCTAAGAATATTTTCTGGTGGTGGTGCAGCTGCAGTAAAAAATTGAACCTCATGAGTTATCTTAAATCTGTTTTTTTGGTCTTGTGATAAAATAACTGACATTACGATGGGTGCCCCACATAAATGGCTAACTTTATGGTTTTTTATGCTATTCCATATTGGTTCTGCCCTAACTTGGCGCAGACAAACATGAGTTCCAATAATTGCTGACATAGTCCATGGAAAACACCAGCCGTTACAATGAAACATCGGGAGTGTCCAAAGATACACTGAATGTTTAGGCATTGAGGCAACCATTGCATTACCTTGAGCTAATAAATAAGCCCCACGATGATGAGAGACTACCCCTTTGGGATCACCAGTAGTACCAGAAGTGTATCCAACAGAAATTGCATCCCACTCATTTTCTGGCATGAGCCATTGATAATTGCTATCTCCTTGACCCAAAAATTCCTCATAATCTATTACATCTAAATCAAAATTATCGAGAGACTCATAGGAGTGTTCTTTATCTATAAATTCAATTAATTGAGGTTTGACTTTACATTGACTCAAAACTTCTTTTACAGTTACTGATAACTCTCGATCATATAATAAAAACTGTGAGTCAGCGTGCTCAAGTTGAAAGGCAATAGTCGCGGCATCGAGTCGGGTATTGATAGCGTGGATTACTCCTCCACACATTGGAATTCCATAATGCGCTTCGAGCATTGGAGGTGTATTCAACAACAAAGTTGATATTGTACTTCCTCTTGTCATACCCTGCTGAGATAAAGCTGAGGCTAACTTTTTAGAGCGAAGATAAAATTCAGCATAGGATCTTCGAAGATTACCATGAACAATTGCTGTAAACTCTGGAAATACATCTGCAGCTCTTTCTAGAAATGATAATGGGGTGAGAGGTTGATAGTTAGCAGAATTTGCATCCAAATCCTGATTATAGGGATTGACCATCTTAAGGTTTTATTCTTTCCAATTTGGAGATCGTTTTTCTAAAAAAGCTTCTATTCCTTCTTTCGCATCTTGGTCCAACATGTTTTCAAGCATTACTTTTGAAGCATACTCATATGCTTCAGCTAGAGGCATTTCAATTTGTTGATAAAATGCTTTTTTACCAATTTTTAACGTGGTACCAGATTTTGAGCTGATTTTAGTGGCTTTTTCTAATATTAGGTTTTCTAGCTCTTTCTCATTTACACTCTTATTAATGAGACCTTTTTTCTCTGCCTCATCAGCAGATATTAGCTCCCCTGTAAGAAGCATTTCCATGGAGTGCTTTGAAGTTGTATTTCGAGAAAGGGCTACCATTGGAGTTGAACAAAAAAGGCCAATGTTTACTCCTGGTGTAGCAAACCTTGAGTTAGAAGAGGCATAAACCAAATCACAACTTAGTGCCAACTGGCATCCTGCAGCTGTAGCAACTCCATCTACCTGGGCTATGACAGGTTTCGAATGGTTGACTATTGTTTGCATTAATCTCGAGCATTTTTTTAATATTGATTGAAAATACTCTTTGCCCTTATCAGGATGAGAGCGAGCAGCTTTAAGTTCTTTTAAATCATGACCAGCAGAGAAAACTTTTCCTGTAGAGGATAAAATGATAACCCTGCTAGGACTAGAATTGAAATGATCAAATGCGGATTGTAGCTCATCAATCATTTTTTCCGATAAGATGTTTTGATGTTTTGGATCGCTGAGGATGATTTTAAATATTCCGTCTTCCAGTTGCGTGATTTTTACAAGTGATGATTGTCTATCTATGCTCATAAACTAACTTCAAATACAACTTCATCAGCCAACGAGTTAGCAACAAAACAATATCGATGAGATCTATCATGCATGTCCTTCATATCTTGGTCACTGATCTTAAATTCTCTACTAAATGTCACAACAGGATGGAGGACTATCTTAGTCACAGCCATCTGCCCTTTGGAATTTTTGCCTAAATAAGCGTCAGCCTTATCTTCATAGGAATTTACTGGCCATTTCATTTTGGCTGCTAATGCTAAAAAAGTCATCATGTGGCAACTGCTAACTGAGGCTGCCAAAGCTTGTTCTGGATTTGTATAATCAGGACTTCCTCCCCAATCAGGGGCAGCATCTGCAGTAATATTATAATTATCATTGAAGGAAATTTCATGAGAATTGGAGAATTTGCCTGGTGCTAATTCACCCTCTCGAAGTTTCCATTTTAAGTTTATAGATAATTCAGACATAGTTAAAAATAGTATGGAAATTTATAAACGCCATCATAAAATCTAAGGATGAAATCTAATTTGGACAGGGAAAAAACTAATATATTCGGGCTTTATCTGTATTTTTTACTCAGGAACAAGAAACATAAAATCAAGGAGGATAGTTTTTCAAAAATAAACGAAGAGTATTTTTATAAATTACTTCAAAAAGGTGAATACAAAGCATTTGGCCTAGAATGGGATTATGAGGGCATCTTAAAAGAGGACAGTCATTATCCTGAGTTCTATAAGAATGAATATTCTAAAGTAATGATATCTGTAATGGTTGATATTTATTTGTCAGGCTATAAGTCTTAAAAACAATCATAGACAGAATGCAAATTCAGGAATAAGATTTTTAACAATATATGAATAAACCTAATAACTTAGAACCGCTATGGATGCCTTTTACTCCCAACAAGACATTCAAAAAAGACCCTAGAATTATTGTCGGAGCCAAGGATATGCATTTTATCAGTGATGATAATAGAGAAATTTTAGATGGCACTGCAGGACTGTGGTGTGTAAACGCTGGTCATGGTCGAAAAAAAATTCAAGAAGCGGTAAATGAACAAATTGAAAATCTTGATTATTCTCCTCCATTTCAATTTGGGCATCCTAAACAATTTGAACTAGCTAATCGCTTAGCTGAAATATTTCCTGAAGGAATGAATCATGTTTTCTTTTCTAATTCAGGATCAGAGGCAGTAGATAGTGCCTTAAAAATTGCTCTTGCTTATCAGCGAGCGCGAGGACACTCTTCTAAAACAAGATTGATTGGCCGTGAGAGAGGATATCACGGTGTTGGCTTCGGTGGAATATCTGTCGGGGGTATGGTGAAAAATAGAATGTACTTTGGCTCAATGCTCAATGGTGTTGATCATTTACGTCATACTCATAATCTGGAACTGAATGCTTTTTCAAAAGGTGAACCTGAACATGGTGCTGAACTTGCAGAAGACTTAGAACGTCTTGTCCAATTACATGATGCATCAACTATTGCTGCTGTAATCGTTGAGCCAATTGCTGGATCAACTGGTGCACTTCCACCTCCAAAAGGTTACCTCAAAAGACTCAGAGAACTATGCACGAAGCATGATATTTTATTAATCTTTGATGAAGTAGTAACAGCTTTTGGTCGTATGGGAAAAGCCACTGGATCAGAATTTTTTGGAGTAACTCCTGATATAATTTCATGTGCTAAGGGCATCACGAACGCGACTATTCCAATGGGCGCCACGATTGTTCAAGACTTTATCTATGAGTCGATGATGGAGAATGCAGATGCTCCAATAGAATTATTTCACGGATACACTTATTCCGGTCATCCTGTTGCGTGTGCTGCAGCTTTGGCAACACTAGATATTTACAAAGAAGAAGGGCTTTTTGATAATGCAGCTCATATTGCTCCTGTTATTGAAGAAGCTGCCCATAGTCTTAAAGGCACTAAACATATTATCGATATAAGAAATTTAGGTGTTATTGCTGCTCTAGAACTAGAACCTAAAAAAGGTGCCGTAGGTGTCAGAGGCTTTGAGACGATGAAGAAGGCTTGGGATCTTGGTCTTATGGTTAGAGCCAATGGAGATACTCTTGCATTTTCTCCCCCTTTAATAATAAACGATAGTCAAGTTGATGAAATGTTTACGAAAGTAAAAAAAGCCTTGGAACACGTAGACTAAAGACATCTCCGCTACAGCCATACCCATTTTCAAAAATACCACTTGGTTGAAAAAACCACACAACATAATCCATCTGTATATAAAGACTATTCCCGGAACAATGATAATTGCATTAATAAGAAAAAGAGCCACTGAAATCACAACCCTCATTGAAAGGTTTGTACTCATGTATTGTTTATAAAAGATACGAATTATTAAGCCTGTAGTTACTGCTGAAAGTAATAAAAATGGGGCGTCTAAATGTGTAACTAAAAATTCATAATACATCGCTTTAAATTAAAGCAATAATACAGTAGGCCTTTTAAAATGCAAAAATACATATCAGAGTTTATAGGAACATTTATTTTATTAGTATCCATCGTAGGTTCTGGAATTGCAGGTCAACAAAATACAAATGATCAAATGGTTATTTTGGTTAGTCATGATGTTGTTATAGGTTTAACACTTATTTTTATAATTGGAATATTTGCTAATTTTTCTGGAGCACATTTTAATCCTATTGTTTCAATTTTGTTTTTCTTACAAAAAGAGCTAAGCAAAAAATATCTATGTCTATTCATTTCAATACAAATTACTGCAGCTATACTAGGAACAATTTTTGCAAATTATATTTTTGGCTTAAGCATTATAGAAATCTCCTCAAATATTAGAAGTGGAACAAATATTTATATTTCAGAGATTTTTGCATCCTTTGGACTACTGATGGTTATTTTGCTATCAAAAGTAGGTGGTAAAAATATTGTTGTTTTTAATGTTGGTATTTACATCACAGCAGCAATAATTTTTACATCCTCAGCTAGTTTTGCAAATCCTGCCGTATCGATTGCTAGAATTTTTACTGAGTCATTTGCAGGGATTAATCCCTCAACCGTAATATTTTTTATTGGCTCCCAAGTAATAGGTATGTTTGGGGCATACTTTTTATATAACCGCCTGTTTAAAACTAAATAATATCAAGCTTTTTTTAACTATTAACAGAGACAATTCGTTATGTTGACTTACTAACAGGTTAACTTTTAATGTTGTGAAATTTATTTTAGTAGGAGAGAAAAATGAGCGAAGCCAAATGTCCCGTTGCTCACGGAGCTAATTCAAACATGGAGAAGTCATCAACTGATTGGTGGCCTAAAAATCTAAATCTAGATATTCTCCATCAACATGATCAGAAAACAAAACCATTTAACGGTTCTTATAATTATCGAGAAGAAGTAAAAAAATTAGATTTCAAAGCATTAGAAGCTGACATGCATAAATTAATGAAAGAAAGTCAAGATTGGTGGCCAGCTGATTGGGGAACATACGCTGGTTTGATGGTAAGGCTTGCTTGGCATTCTGCTGGAACCTACAGAACTGCCGATGGACGTGGTGGTGGTGGAACTGGTGATCATCGATTTGCTCCTTTGAACTCTTGGCCTGATAATACTAATTTAGATAAAGCCAGAAGACTTTTATGGCCCATTAAAAAAAAATATGGGAATAAAATTAGTTGGGCTGATCTGATGATCTTAGCTGGTAACATTGGTTATGAGTCAACTGGATTTAAAACTTTTGGTTTTTCTTATGGGCGAGAAGATATTTGGCATCCGAACAAAGATATTTATTGGGGACCTGAGACAGAAGCTTTAGCAACTAACAGACACTCTGATAAAGAGGATGCTTCCTCTTTGGAGAGTCCGCTAGCTGCAAACCATATGGCCTTAATTTATGTTAACCCAGAGGGATTTGAAGGTAATCCAGATCCTTTAAAAACTGCTCAGCATATTAGAGAAACATTTGCAAGAATGGCTATGAATGATGAGGAAACTGTTGCTCTTACTGCGGGTGGTCACACAATTGGTAAAAGCCACGGTAATGGCAATGGAGATAATCTTGAAGCTGAACCTGAAGGTGCACCAATTAAAGAACAAGGTCTTGGTTGGATGAATAATACCTCTCGAGGAGTGGGTAGAGATACCGTAACCTCTGGTATTGAAGGTGCGTGGACAACTGAGCCAACAAAATTTGATAACGGATATTTTGATATGCTTTTTAAATATGAGTGGGAGCTAAAAAAAAGCCCTGCAGGAGCATGGCAGTATGAGCCTATTAACATAAAAGAAGAAGATAAGCCTGTGGATGTTGAAGATCCCTCAATTAGATATAACCCGATTATGACGGATGCTGATATGGCAATGATCAAAGATCCTGTTTATTTAGAAATATCTAAAAAGTTTCGCGAAGATCATGAATATTTTTGTGATGCGTTTGCCAGAGCTTGGTTCAAACTAACTCATAGAGATATGGGTCCAAGATCAAGATACATAGGTCATGATCTTCCAAATGAAGATTTAATTTGGCAAGATCCAGTTCCCTCTGGGACTACTAGCTATGATATAGAAAGCCTAAAAGAAAAGATCAAAAATAGTGATTTAACTGTTCAAGAGCTAGTCTCGACTGCGTGGGATAGTGCAAGGACATACAGAGGATCTGACTTAAGAGGTGGAGCAAATGGAGCAAGAATTAGATTTTCTCCTCAAAAAGACTGGAAGGGTAATGAACCTCAAAGATTATCAAAAGTATTAGGTGTGCTAGAACCTTTGGCAAAAGAAGCTGGAGCAAGTATTGCTGACACCCTTGTATTAGCTGGAAATGTTGGTCTTGAAAAAGCTATTGAATCTGCTGGATTTAACGTACCTGTTCCTTTTAGCCCAGGAAGAGGAGATGCTTCTGATGATATGACTGACTCTGAATCTTTCTCACAGCTGGAGCCAATACATGATGGATTCAGAAATTGGCAAAAAGATAACTACGAAGTAAGAGGGGAAGAGTTGTTACTTGATCGAGCTCATTTACTGGGTCTAACTGCAGTTGAAATGACTGTGCTAGTTGGAGGAATGAGAGCTATGGGAGCTAACTATGGTGAGAATAAACATGGTGTTTTTACTAATCAGGTAGGAGCTTTAACGACTGACTTTTTTGTTAACCTAGTTGATATGGGCAATAAATGGAAAGCCTCAAATGGGCACTATGAAGTAATCGATCGCAAAACAAATGATGTTAAATGGACAGCAACCTCAACAGATCTTGTATTTGGATCAAATTCTATACTTAGATCTTATGCTGAGGTTTATGCACAAGATGACAACAAAGAAAAATTTGTTATCGATTTTGTTAAAGCTTGGAACAAGGTAATGAATGCCGATAGATTTGAATTGAACAATAATTAATTAATGTTCAATTATGGTAATATCCAGCTCAAGGTTTGTGGTATTACTGATCAAAAATCGTTAGAGGTAATACAAAAGTATTCAGTAAGAACAGTGGGCCTTGTAAGTAATTACTTATATGGCCCCAATACACTATCTACTGAAGAAATTCATAACCTTACAATTGCTTCCTACAATTTAAAATTAAATCCAATTCTATTGATTGGCAATATTCAAATGCCAAAAATAATCGACATTATAAAACAATTAGAGATAAAGGAAGTATGTGTATCTAATCAATACAAGATTGAGGATATCGAATTACTAAATAGTTCAACAAATTCAAAAATATCAATTTCAATAAATTACGAGAATTTTGATTATAATTTTTTTGAGCAAATCAAAAATAATGTTAGTAGTTTTTATTATGATCTTAATATTTACAGAAAAGATGTAATTGAGAAAAAATCTCTAATGGAGTGTGAGAGTCAAATTAATCAACTTAAGAGTTTTGCAAAACCTTTATATCTTGGTGGGGGTATTAATATTAGTAATGTCAAAGAGGCAATTAAAACTATATCTCCACACGGAATTGATATATCGACAGGGTTAAAAAAATCAAACAGCGTAGATGAAGAAAAGCTTAAAAAAATTCTTGATAATCTTGGGTTTGACGAGATTTCTTAACGATAAACCTCTCCTCTAAATTATTTAAAAGGCTTTTATAAGAGTTATGGGTTTTTAAATCTATGAAATCTGGGTTTAAATCTAGGATAGGTTGTATCACAAAATCTCTTAAATGAGAGGATGTATGAGGAATAGTTATTAGGTGGTTTTTGATTTTCAAGTTTTCAAATTGAATAAGATCGAGATCTATTTTTCTTGGCCCATTAGTTACAATTTTATTTTTTTTAATTTGTTTTTCCACAAAACACATTTTTATAAATAATTCGTTGAAGTATAGATTTGTAGTAAATAAAAAGGCAGCATTGTGAAAATATTTTTGGTTTGTTATCCCAAAAGGTTTAGTAAAATAGACTCTACTAACCTTTTCGACATGTCCGAATTTATTCATTAGCTTTAATGCTAAATTAAAATTACTTTTCCAGTTGCCAATATTTGATCCAATAGCGATATATGATTTATATCGATACGCTGACTTTTTTTGCATTATATTTTTTGGCAATCTCAATTTTATTTATTTCCAACTTTTCTATTTTAATTGGAAATTGATTGTCCAATTGTTTTTTTAATTCTGTAATTAATTTTTCTAGTGTTTTGTATTGAGATGCTGAAACAAATGTTACTATTTCTTTTTTAATATCGGAATAACTTGTAACGTTTTCAATATTGTCAAGATCTTGATTGTGATCAAGGTCTAATTGGCATTTAATACTAATTAATATTGTTTGTGGTTTTAACCTTTCTTCATCAAACACTCCAATGATTGTGTCGACCTTTAAGTCCTCTATCTCTATAAAAAAATTCATTTATTTAAAACTTTCAAAACTTTTATCATTTGATTTGTCTCTTGGACATCATGAATTCTAAATGTATTGACATTTTGTTGTAAGGCATGAGTAATAGAAGCTAAAGATCCGCCTATTCTTTGATCAGCATCTGAAGGATCAATGAAATTTATCCAACTTTTTCGTGATGAACCTAAAAGTATTTGTAGATTTTTGTGACTATATTTTGATAAGGATCTCATTAATTGTAAGTTTTGGTATAGTGTTTTGCCAAAACCTATTCCTGGATCAAACCATACTTTTTTAAGATTGAATTTCATTTTATCTAGTATTTTCAGTCTTTTTTCAATAAATTTATCAAACTCTTTTACCATATTAGCTCTTGGATTTAGTTTTTTTTGCATCTCTTTTGGTGTTCCTCTTTTGTGCATTAAGAATAATCCAGCATTGTACTTTTTTGTAAGTTTGAACAATTCCTCTGAACCGCCATTTATATCATTAATAATATGCACTCCTTTTTTAAGGGCATATTCTTGAGTCTCAGGTTTATAAGAGTCTAATGAAACAAGATATTTCTTATAATTCAAATACGGTAGAATTTGTGAAAGCCGACGAATTTCTTCTTTGTATGTAATTGGTTCACTATTTGGTCTAGTGCTCTCGGCTCCAATATCTATAATTTGTGCTCCATCTTTAACCATTGAGTTAATATGATTAAGTGCAGAAGTGCGAGAAAAGGTTTTGCCCCCATCACTAAAGGAATCAGGAGTAAAATTACAAATACCCACTAATAATGGTTTTTTTAGAGTAAATAAATATTTATTGAATTTCATAGTAATTATTTTTTATCATAGATTCATAGTCTTTTTTTAATTTTTGAAAATATATCGTAGATTTTCTTTTCCAAAAAATACTTTGGATACTTTTTATAGACGTAATACCTCTTCCAGAACCTATTGATAATATTTCACTATATTGATTAAGCTCTTTTTCAAAAATTGTTTTTTTAATAAACTTAAATTTGGATATTTTCTCTACAAGTTTCAAAGTGTTACCATAATAGTATCCTATTTTTGGAATATATACTTTTCCTTCTTTAATAAAAATTAAATTTGTTACTGCACCCTCTGTAATTTCACCATCTCTTGATAGTATAATTTCATTTTCAGAGTAATTTATCTCACTCATAAATTTTAATATTTTTTTGTAATATAAATTTTTATTTCTAAAGTCTTTTCTTTTATATTTTTTTATAAATCCAATTACACTACTCTTTGTCGTTGTTCTTTTTCTAAGTGATATTGATAAAGTTGTTCCATTAGTAGCAATTCTTAGTAAGTGGTTAAAAATTTTAATTTGCTTAATATCTTCTCCAATTAATTCTCTGATCATTTTTGGATTTAGATTGGCATCAAATTTATAATCACGGCATGTATTATTAAAAGTCCTTAAATAGCGGTTTAAGCCTATAAATCTTGGAGTTTTTCCTATGACAGGTATAGACGTAAAAACACCCTTCTGGCCCCAAAGTGGTTTAAATTTAGAGTGTAAATAAGAGTTATTTTTTAAATTGAATGATTTTTCGAATAAATTGTTTGCCATTTGGAGTTAAAAATGAGTCTGGGTGAAATTGTAAACCACAAATGTCATATTTATGGCTTTCCAAACACATTGCTACATTAGTTTCCTCACATCTCATTGTAATATGCATTGAAGAAGAATTAAATGGCTCTTTTAGTTTCAAAGAGTGGTATCTCCCTACTTGATATAAAGCGTTATTAGGAAATCTTAAACTTTGAGTATTTGTTCGTATATACGTTTGATAACCATGAAATATTTTTTCCTGTTTAGAAATAGTTCCACCTTCTCCGTTAGCAATAAGTTGAAATCCAAGGCAGATACCAATAATTTTCTTCTTCGATTTATAATTATTATAAATATCCAATGATATTGGATAATCTAAGGGCTTTCCTGGCCCTGGAGAAAAAATTATTACATCTGACTTTTTTACAGAATTTTCTTTTACATCATAAAAATTTTTAACTTCAAGGTTACCGAAACCAGATAACAGATGTGCAAGATTATAGGTAAAGGAGTCTTCATGATCTATTAGTAATAAATTCATTTTAATAAATCTAATAGTGATTTAGCTTTCAAATAATTTTCATGATACTCATTTTTAGCAGTGCTATCTAAAATTACACCACTAGCTGCAAATACTTCATTATTTTTTTTAAAATTTAGTATAGACCTTATGATGATATTAAAACTCATATCTTGTTTAGAGCGAAAGTAACCAAAAGAACCAGTATAAATTCGTCTGGGTTCTTTTTCTTCTTTATTAAGAAGTTTTAAAGTATTGATTTTTGGACATCCAATAACAGAGCCTCCTGGCATCATTGCTTTAATTATTTCCGATAAACTTACATTATCAAGAAGTGTTCCTGATATCTCAGAGACATTGTGGAAAATGTATTGGTATTTTTGTACAAATTTTAAATTTTGTATTTTAACTGAATTTGCCTTGGTAATACGGCTTAAATCATTTCTTTCTAAATCAACAATCATGTTGTGCTCTTTATCCTCTTTTTGATTATTTTCAAAAAAGATCCTCGCTTGTTTTGTTGATTTTATTTTATCTCTACTTACTGTTCCTGCTATTGGAGAAGTAACTATTTTTTTCCCTTTTACTCTAAATAAGTTTTCAGGAGAGCAGCTAATTATATTAAAATTTTTGTTTCTTACACAAAAAGACTCAGGACTAAGATTTTTTTTCATCAAATCAAAAAATAAATTAACAACATCAATGTCTTTTTTATTGGAATATTTTTGAGCAATTTTTATTTGATAGGTTTCTCCTGCTCTAATATTTTTTTTAAATTTATTAAAGATTTTTTCATAGACTTTAACGTTTGGACTTACAGTTATTTTGCTATTATTTGAATTATTCTTTTTTAAAATTTTCAAATCTTCTAGTAATATTGTTTTAGATTTAGTTATCACTTTGATTTTTTTATCTAAAATAATTTTTGTTTGTGGACGAAAGAAAACCCCCTCAGGAAAAGACGAACTATCTTTATTTACCTTTAAATTTATATTTTTACAAAGTAATTCATATCCAAAGAAACCAATATAACAATCATATGGTTTATTTGATTTGAATCGTTCTAATTTATTTAAGAATTTATCTAAATTACCTATATTTAAATTAATTTTTTCAACAAAATCTGTATATATTTCAAAATTATTTTTCTCTGAATTTCTAAAAATTATTAAATCTTTGTCAGATTTAAGTAAAATACTAAGTATTTCAGAATTATCCATGAACGAATTTTAGTTATATAGATTATTTATTCAACTAATGCGATTGCTACAATTTTACTTTAAGACTAAATTTATTCGCACCCTAACCTTCGGGGTGCGACGGATCTATTTAAAGCGACCAACCTATTTAACCGTCAAAATTAATTTTATTTAAAATATCGAGAACGGCTTTTCTATTTGAGGCAATTTCTTCTAAACTTGTAGAGTCAAAATTTGCGTTATTTGCCAATTTTTGTACTCTTTCAGATGCAGAGACATTAGGGTTCACTGGAAACTCATTATTATCATTAGCATAAATTTTTTGTGCTTCTTCGCTTAGCAAAAAGTCTAAAAAATCAACTGAGGCATCATAGTTTTCATCATTTATTATAGATATACCTGAGATGTTTACATGAGTTCCATAATTATCTTGGTTTGGGAAAATTGGAGATACTTTATCAAGCCATACTATTTGGTTTGGGTCATCTAACATTTTGAAATAGTAGTAATGATTTCCAATACTAAGGTCGCATACACCTGCATATATGGCTTTAACTTGGTCTCTGTCATTTCCTTGCGGTTTTCTTGCCAAATTTGCTTTTAATTTTATTATATAATCTTCAAACCACTCTTCTCCGTGATGAGCAATAAGAGATGAAAATAGTGAGATATTATATGGGTGATATCCAGATCTAGTACAAACTCTATTTTTATACTCAGGTAGCACCAAGTCCTCGTATGAAATATTATTTAGGTTAAGGTCATTATGAGCATAAATTACTCTTGCCCTCATTGTTAAACTTGTCCAATTTTTTGATTGTAAATTTTCAGGTACATTTTTCTGAAAAGGAATCTCGAAATTTGCTTTAGCTTCCGTAATATCAACTAGTCTAGCAATGTCTGATGATAGAAAAATATCAGCAACTGGTCTAGATTTTTCCAATATAGTTTTTTGCACTAAACCCTTTTTAGAAAATATCCA
This sequence comes from uncultured Alphaproteobacteria bacterium, assembly GCA_902526965.1. Classification (GTDB taxonomy): domain Bacteria; phylum Pseudomonadota; class Alphaproteobacteria; order HIMB59; family HIMB59; genus HIMB59. The sequence goes on along the minus strand of CABZMT010000007.1, from coordinate 2,832 downwards.
CTCTATTTTATTCCCTGTACTTTTTTCATATTCTTTAATTAAAGGTTCTATTAAAAAAGGTTGTCTCTCTGAGTATACTTTAATAGTTTCTGATGCGTATGCTTTGGTAAGAGCAACATACATTGATGTAAGAACTATTAGTATTGAAGAGGTCAAAAGAATAATTGATTTATACTTCATAATACTTTTATAAACACTAGAGAAACTATTAAAATTAAAAATTTATTTGTAGTTTAATAACAACTATTGTGGTGATTTTTTGAAGTATATTTCAGATTTATTTTTTTTAGTTTTTCTAAAGAAAAATAGCTTTAAAAAATATCTTTTTAAAAATTTATAAGACTCAGAAAAAGGAGTTAAATATAATTCTTTTAATGAGTGTTTTTTTTGATCATCTTTAGTTCCCAATCCTAGTGTAAGACTATCAGTATCCTCAGAATGATGTAATGATCCAAATAGCCAATCCCATATAGCAAGAGCTGCACCATAATTTTTATTGTAATGTTCTTTTGCAATTGAGTGGTGAAGGTGGTGTTGTGCTGGTGAAATCAAAATATACTCCAACCATCTCCAATATCGTATCCCAATATGTGAGTGTCTTAAATTTGAACCAAATACATTGAATAGAAATACAAATAAATTTGCACCGAGTATTGTATATAAATCAACACCGCCTCCAAATAAATAGACAAAAGTTGAAATTGTTACACCTTGAGCAAAAGCTGATCTTAATGTGAACACTAAACCCTCTAAAGGATGAGTTCTAAAAACAGTCATAGGTGTAAGATTTGTCGCCGAGTGATGAACTTTATGTAAAGCCCATAAAAATGGCCAATTATGCATCCAACGATGTACTATATATTTTGAAAAATCGTCTACTATAAAATGAGTAAGTGTGAATAAACTAATTATTATGTATTTAGGTGAAGAAGCAAAAAGTCCCATATCAATAAAATTAATTTCAAAAAAGAAAAAATATAACGCAGTAGCTATTGTAATTTGAGTTAGTAGATGAGGAGAAATTAAAAGCATTATAACCTGGTTTATAAAAAAAACTTTATAATCACTTTTTGCTGATTTTGAAAAAAATACTTTTGGGTTAAAGATAAATTTTATTGACTGTAGTAGAGATTTTTTTTTATTAAAAATCAGCCAAAGCGTGGCAATAAATATAGATAAAAATAAGTAAAGAATGAATACTCTTTTTTTTGGATTAGTAAATTGATCTATTGTGTTTTGAAATATATCAAAAAAAAATTCCATAAATTATACTGATATTATAACATGGCCTTCCGAAAAAGGCCATGCAATCGTCTCTTTATGTGTCAGTGTAGGAGAAGAGACAAACTTTTAATTTAGTCGTTTTCTGCTGACTCAGATGTACCAATTTTAGACGCAAGATCTGCCATATCTGAAAGCATGTCATTACCTCTTGCTTCAACGCCAAATTGATCAATCATAAGTTTTTGTATTTTTAACATATGAAGTTTTGCATCATTCATGGAATAAACTTTATCCATTACATAATTACCATTTACATCGATGCCTACAATTTGAGTTTCGTCTAAAAGCATTGGGCCAAAACCAACCATTCGATTAAGCTTTGTCCCTGTTTCTCCAATGTTGTCTTTTCCAACTTGAAGAGCCATTGAGAAGCCTTTTAATTCTCCCCAATACTTCATGTACTTATCAAATTCTTTAGCTAAATCAGCATTGCTCACATCTTCAAGAGCAACAAGTGATTTATAAGTTGATCCAGCGTACTTAAACACAGACTCTGCGATAACCTTTTCCCAGTTTTCAGAGATTATTGAGACATATCCCATTAATTCTGATCTTTGAGCATCAGAGAGTTTTTCTCCATTTGCAGATGTTATTAATTTTCTTCCATCTAAAAAGGCTCTTGTTATGTCCTCAAGATAAGTTGTCTTGCCGCCTTTATCAAAGCTTGAAGCATAGTAAGCATGTGCAAAAACATACTCAGATTTGAGATCTACAACTCCATCGCCATTATGATCTGCAGATGCTAAATCTTTTTTCTTAGCTACATTGTAGTTTTGTTCAGCTGATAACAACAAAGAATGTGCTGCAGCACCCCAATATCCAAATGCCTCATCCCAACTATGCTCTTTACCTGTGTAACAAGCACCATCTTTGTATGGCTTATCATTAGGCTTTGTGTCTGCTTCCATTTTTTCGTCAAGATAATTGTCGATAGCTTGGTTATAAAATACTGCTCCCATAATAAACTTTGAGAGAAGCTGCTGGTAATTTAATCCAACTGAGACATCTTTTGGATTGCTCTCAGCTTTACTCATCCAAAAGTCAATTACTTCTGGTCCTGTCATGTTGTTGGGCCAAGATGTAATAGTTCCTTTATAAGTTTTACCTGAAAGATTTTTACCAGAAGAAATATCATTTAATAATGTTTGTTTAATAGGAAAACCGTCCTTAGAAGCCGGCGCCCAAATTTGTTTATTTTTATCTGAGCCACTATAGTAAGAATTCATCTCAGAATAATCACCTTTTGTGGAAAGATGTTTAAGACTGTCGTGTTGTACGTGTCTTGCTATCTGGCCGCTGTAAGAAACAGTATTTGTGCAATCACCAGAGTAACCTTTTAGAGTTACTGGGAATGGGCCATAGACATCCTCACTGTGCGCTCCTGCGTTGGCAAATCCTGTCAAGCCAAAGCTTATGCATGCAACAGATGCCAAAAGTTTTGTTTTTAAGTTAGTTTTTTTCATAGTGTTGAGAAAATATTAAAAAAAAACTATAAAAAAATAAAAAAAAATTTAGGTATTGCTAGGCTTTAATAGGCTTAGTTTACTG
>CABZMT010000006.1 GCA_902526965.1 uncultured Alphaproteobacteria bacterium | reverse complement strand
AGCAAGCTCCTCGATTGGGTAACCTCTGTATTGGAGGACACCTTTCTCACCATCAATATATGTAATCTTAGAATTACAAGCAGCGGTTGATGTAAAGCCTGGATCGTAAGTAAACAGACCTGTTTTTTTGTATAAAGATGAAATATTTATTACATCAGGTCCAATAGAGCCATTAAGACCATCAAATTCATATTCTTTTCCAGTTTTAGTATCAACCAATTTAAATCTTTTTTCATCAATCATTTATATATAATAATAGCCTTTCTTTTATATTTTCAATACCAAAGAATATAAAAATTTTTTCAATTGGTATCTTAGATTCAAAATTTACTGTAATTTTTCTTATTATCTTACCAATTTTCTTTAAAGGTAGGCCATTTTTTTCAAGTATTGATAGAGTATTATCATTATCATGCAAATTATTAATAATTGTATGAATTTTTTTAATCAAATCTTTTTCATTCTTATCAATCTCAAGAACTGAATTTTTTTTAAAAAAATCATAAAGTTTGACTACCTCTAAATTAATTTCTGTATATTTATGACATCTCTCTAAGATATCTTTATATATGGGCTCTAACTTAAAACTTGAAACTTGATCTTTTACATCTTTCTCTAAGTATTTATTAAAATCTGAAAAAGATAACTCTTTTAAATAATATTGATTAATAAAGTTTAGCTTTTCAATATCAAATTTTGCAGGTGATAAAACTGTCTTAGATAAATTAAAATTTTTAACAGCTTCATAAATATTTAGGTATTCAATATCATTAAAATTGTTACCTAATTTGATGATAAAATTAAATATAGATGCTGCTAAGTAACCATCATTTAAGTAATCCTCAACATTAGTTATATTATCTCTTTTAGATAATTTTTTTCCTTCAATATCATGTATAAGTGGAATGTGAGCATAATGTATTTCTTTGAAGTTCAGAGCATTAGATAACATTTTTTGCTTAACCGTATTAATGGTATGATCATTACCTCTAATTACATTGGTAACATTTTCAAAAACATCATCTATTAAATTTGATAATATAAATGTGGGAGTTTTATCAGATCTAGCTATCGAGAAATCTTCTATTGTATTTGAAGGTATTTTTACTTCTCCTAGAATTAAATCATCATATTTAAAGAAATCGTTATCTTTTTTTACTCTAAACTTATAAGGTCCATCATCTGACTGATAAGCTAAATCAGTAGATATCAGTTTCTCTAAATACTCTTGATGAACACTTAAATTCTTTGATTGATAAAGTAGTTTGTCAAATTGAAGATTAAATATATTAAAAATCTTTAAGATTTCGTCTTCATAAATTTGTTTTGACCTCTCTTTATCAGTGTCCTCAATTCTTAACAAAAATTTTCCTTTGTTCTTTTTAGCATATAAAAAATTATAAATTGCGGTTCTTAAACTACCCATATGAAAATTTCCAGTAGGTGAGGGGGCAAACCTTGTTATTATCATTAATATTTTCTGACTAAATTGACCATTTTACCTAATATTTTGACTCTATCTTTCTTATATCTGACTGAAGAAAAGTTTTTGTGATCGCCAAATATCTCAATTTCATCTTTGATTAGTTTTATCTTTTTAAGGGTTATCTCACTATCATCTATTTGAACAGCGTGAATATCATTTGAATTATAATTTGTAACTCTTTCTACTATAATTATATCATCTTCAAAAATACCATACGACTCCATTGAATCTCCATGCACCTTACAAGCAATACAGTTGGCTTTATCAGATTTTATAAAATTATTAACATCAATATACTCTATTTGATCATTTAGAACATCTATTGGCTTACCAGCAGAGATTTCATTATAGAATGGTATTACACTATTTAACTCAATAGATCTTGATTTTAATTTGTCTTTTTTTATATGACCTAATTCCTCTAGGTATTCTAAATATTGAAAAATGGATGATTTTGATTTTAAACCCATATGCTCTTTCATCTCTTCATAGTTTGGAGATATCTTATTTTTTTTAATGTATTTTCTTAAAAATTCTAATAGCTTTTTTGCGTTTTTAGTCATTAACCTGATACAATCTTAATTTAGTAGTTCTATCATAATAAATTAGACAATTTGCATTTAATATATTTTTTAAATTAGAACTCTCTTGATTATTAAATATTTTAATATTTTTATTATTTCTAAATCCAAATAAAAAAGATTTTCTTTTATAGTTTTTGAAATTAAATTTAATTTTCTTAATATCTATTATCTCATGGTTAAAAGTAGATTTGTTAAAGTTATAAATTTCTATTAATGATTTTATAATTATATTGGTTAATACGAATGATGAGCAGGGGTTACCAGGGAAAAATAAATAAATCCTATTTTGTTTTATAAACAATTTAAATGGTCTCCCTGGTTTTAAGTCGAGACCATCTACAATTAAATTAAAATTATTAAAATCTATATCATCTTTACTTTTACCAGTCCCTCCAATAATTACTGTAATATCTGATTTTGAATTATTAATTTCTTTTTGTAGTAATTTTTGGTCATCTCTTAAATGAATATTCTTTTCAACTATCTGGTTATTTATTAATACAAAATTATTCAAATAAAAACCATTAGTGGGAAAAATAAAATGTTTTTTAGTAAATTCACTACCAGTAGATATAATTTTAAATTTTAAAGGTTTTAATATTTTAATTTTGGTTTCTTTCAGACTTTTTAAACTACTTAACTCTTTAAAAGATAAATATTTGTTTTGAAGGTTAATTTTCTCACCCTTCTTAAAGATATGGCCTTTTTTTCTAATAAATTTATTTTTTTTGTTAAAGTTAATTACAAAAGCATAATTCTTATTAATAAATATTTGTTCTTGAGGAATAATGTATTTGATATTATTTGGTATTAAAGAACCAGTTTTAACTATCAAACACTCATCTTTATTAACTTTAATATTATTAAAATTATTTAACTTTGATCTTCCAACTATTTTAAATTTTTTACTTATATTTGTTATAGCTATACCGTCCATTGATGATTGATTAAATGGGGGTATATTATCTTGAACTTCTATATCTGATTGAATAAGATTATTATTTTTTAAATTCTTTGTATAAATAGTTAATAATTTTTTTTTTGGAAGATAATTTGAAATTAATTTTATTGTTTTAAAAATATCATCCAATATTATTTTTACCTCCCCTTTTTTTTACAATTTCTATTTTTTCAATAGTAATTTTTTTTTTATATGATTTTAGCATATCAAAAATTGTTATAGATGCACAAGAAACGCTATTTAATGCTTCTATTTCTAATCCTGTAGAATAATTTGATTTAACTATACTCTTTAACAAAATGTATTCATTTTCCTTCAAATCAAATGTTAAAGACACATAGTCAATTGGTATATTATGTGTTAATGGAATTTGATGGGATGTATTTTTAGCTGCATAAACACCTGCTATTTTAGCTGTATGATACAAGTTATTTTGTAATTCTTTATCATTCTTAAGAAGAAGAAAAAGTTTTCTATCAATTTTTAATCTAGATTTAGCTTCTGCATATCTTTTAGTTTTATTTTTTTTTGAAATATCAACCATTTCAATATTTTTATTTTTTTTATTAAAGTGTGATAAACTCATCAGGCTTTATATAATTTATTTATATATTTAACTTTATCTTCATTATTTAAAATACTTCCACCAATTAAAAAAGATGATATTCCACTATTATTTTTTATTTTCTTAATATTCGATACCGTAACTCCACTCTCACTAATTATTATTTTATTATTTAATACTTTAGATAATTTAATTGATTTATTAATATCAATCTTCTGTTCTTTTAAATTTCTATTATTTATTCCAATTAATTTGGCGTCTATATCTCTAATCTTCTTAGCTTCTAATACACTTTCAATTTCTATCAATACATCCAAACCAATTTTGTTTGCTAATTTGTATAACTTTCTAATTTCTGATTTTGATAAAATTTTTGCAATCAATAATATTGCATCAGCGCCAAATTCTTTAGTTTCAAACACTTGTGCTTCATTAATTATAAAATCTTTTCTTATAATTGGTTTATTAGATATTTTTTTAGCAACATTTATATCATTTAAACTACCTCCAAAATTTTTGTCAGTTAAAATTGATATACAGCAGCATTTTGATTTATGATATTGTTCAATAACATCTTGTAGATTTCTAACTTTATTAAAGCTTTTAACAGATGGACTGTATCTCTTAAATTCTGCAATTAGTGCATTTTTGTTTTTACTTAAATTACTTTCTATGGCATTCAAAAAAGAGTTTGAATTAGTAGACTTAAAATTATTTTTTTTATTTAACTTTTGACTTAAATATTCTAAGTGATTTTTTTTCTCTAAAACTATTTGATCTAAAATATTCATCACTTCTTAATTTTATTCAAATGATTAAAAGCTATTGAATTATCTAAAGAATTACTTAAAATTTCAAAGCAATTATCAAACTTATAATCTGGTTTAATGGTTTGCATTGCATAAATAGAGTTAATTATTGTAATATCTCTGTAACTATCTTTTTTTCCCTGAAACAATTCAATTAACCTATTTGCATTGTAAGATGGTAAACCACCTTTGATATCTTTAAAATTTAATTTTGAGGTAAGGTATTTTTTATAAACCATGTGTGAAATTTTTTTCTTTATAATACTTTTTTCTTTTTTAAAATAAAAATTTGTTGGAGCAAATATACTTATCTCATCTAAACCATCCTCTGAAAAAAAAATAGTAAATTTTTTATTTTTAATTTTTGATAAAATTTTTGACATAATTTCTGCAGAACCTTTATCTATTGTGCCTAATATTTGAAATTTTGCACCTAATGGATTTAATGTAGGACCCATATAATTAAATATTGTTTTTATTCCTATTTTTTTCCTAACTTCTCCAACTCTACTTAAGTTAGGATAAAAAAATGGTGCATTCAAATATACAAATTTATCATTTGAAATTCTTTTAATAATTTTTTTTGAATTCTTCTCATTTGGTATTTTTAATTCAGAGATAATATCTGAGGAACCACTTAATGAACTAGCTGCTCGATTTCCATGTTTTGCTATGGGTATTCCAACAGAAGATAATAAGATTGCAACTGTAGTAGATATATTGAGCGTTTTTAATCCGTCTCCACCTGTTCCACATGTATCTAAAGAATTAGGATATTGCTTAATTTTATTCGAATTTTTAAAGATGTAATTTCTTAATGATAAAAGTATATCACTATCATTAATTAATTTATTAAGTTGATGAATGATTATTGCCTGATGAGTTATATTATCTGTATGAAATAAATATTTAATTACATATTTTATATTTTTCTTAGTAACTGTATCACCTATGTTATATTTCATATACACTCCATAAAATTATCTACAATTTTAGAACCAATAACAGTTTCAATACTTTCTGGATGATATTGCACTCCAAATATTGAAAATAATTCATGTCTAAAACTCATTATTTTTTTATCATCATCAGAAATACTAGTTATTTTTAAATTTTTAGGAAAATTATCTCTATTTAGATATAAAGAGTGATATCTCGTTGCTTGAAAATTTACATTAATATTTTTATAAATTTTACATTCATTAATTTTTTTAATATTCGATACTTTCCCATGCATGGGTATTTTTAGAGTATCTATTTTAGCACCAAAATATACACCCAGTATCTGATGACCTAAACACACTCCTAATATTGGCATAAATGAGTAAATTTGGTGAACTAAATCTAGACATTCTCCTGCATTAAATGGATTACTGGGTCCAGGAGAAATCACAACACCCTTACTATTAATTATTTTGTCAAAATTCTTTAGTATTAAGTCATTCTTTATAACTAAAACATCATCATGCTTACTCAGACAGTGATAAAGATTATAAGTAAAGCTATCGTAATTATCTATTAATGTAATCATTATATCTGATGAGCCAATTTGTATGCCTCAAATAAAGCATTAGCTTTATTAATACACTCGCTGTGTTCGTTTTTAGCTATACTATCAAAAACTATACCTGCACCACTTTGAGCGTATATCTTTTTATTTTTAATCATTGCTGTTCTTAGGTTGATACAACTGTCCATATCTCCATTTGCATCTATATAACAGACTGATCCAGAGTAAAATTCTCTATTTATAAGTTCATGTTTCTCTAATATTTCTAGTGCTCTTATTTTAGGTGCACCCGAAACAGTACCAGCAGGTAAACCAGCAAAAAGAACATCAATTGGTGTTAAATTATTTTTTAATACTCCTGTTACATTGCTAACTATATGCATAACATGAGAGTAAAACTCTATTATATTTTGTTCAGTTACTTTTACTGTATTATTTTTTGAAATTTGACCTACATCATTTCTACCTAAATCTACTAACATTAAATGCTCTGCTAACTCTTTTTTATCATTAAGTAATTCGTTTTTTAAATTATTATCTTCTATTTCATTTTTTCCTCTTCTTCTAGTTCCAGCAATGGGTCTTAAGGTAATTTCTTTATTTTTTACCTTGATCATAGTTTCAGGACTTGAACAAATAATCTGATAGTTTTTTAGGTTTAAGAATACAAGATAAGGAGAAGGATTAATTGATCTTAAGGCTCTATAAAAATTGAAAGGATCTATTAAATATTCATTAGAAAATCTTTGAGATAGAACAGCCTGAAATATTTCACCCACCTTGATATCTGATTTGATTTCATCTACTCTTTTTAAAAAATCCTCTCTATTTACATGATTTTTAAACTTTTTTAATTTTTTAACATTCAATTTGATAAATTTATGAAAGGGTGATTTGAGTAAACTCTCTAAGTTTTTTAAAGATTTAGTTGGAATTCTCTTATTATTTGAAACCTCAATTAAGTGAGTTTCGTTGAGAACATTATCAATTATTATTAAATTTGTTGGTTTAACAAAGTGCGCAAGTGGAATTCCAATTTCATTTTTACTAGGGTCATAACTTAATTTTGGAAGTGTAAATTTACATAAATCAAAACAAATATTACCAATAAACACAGGGAGTGGTATATTTTGTTCATATAATGTTTTAATTTTTAAGTTTTTATAAATATTCTTTATAAAGATATCTGGTGATTTTATGATTTTCTTTCGATTATTAATTAACGCATAATTATGAAAGATTTCTATATTTTGATTTACATTGAAGAGAATAATTGAATATCTTCCCTTATTATCGCCTCCAATTACAGACTCTAAAATAGAGACGTCTTTAAATTTTTTAGCAAGCTTATTGTAAATCGTAATTGTATTTTCAGTATCTATGAAAACCTTTTTACCGTGTATGTACATATTAAAGCTGAATAAGTTGTTCGTTATCTACTTCTATATCTATGTTATTTTTTATTTGTTTTATGATATTTGAGTAAATTAAATTGACAATATTTTGTTTAATATTTAAAGAGTCTATAGATCCTATTGAATTTATATCTAAATATATAACCTCATTTGGCAATACCACTTTTAATTTTTCATCATTTTTAATAATGAGAATTCTTTCCAAGTCCTCTGCTTCAATAAAATTATTCTTAATAGTGAGTGAGTCTGTAAAGTAATTTACTTTTACGGTACCAGTTTTATTTAATAATTCATCTCCATGAGAGGTATCTATATTTTTTTTATAATTACTAAATGAAATTAAAAATTTTTCTTTAATATCAATAGGTAAATCTTCTTTAAATAATTTTTTTATATTAAATTGAAATAAAAAATTATCTTTTTTTATTTCCCCAGATGATTGATTAAAGTTAATAAAATTATATTGATCTGGTATATTTTCTAAGAAATTAAAAGAATTAGAGAAAAAAATTTGATTTGTACTATAACTATCAATATTTTTTATTTCATCCGTCATTTCAAAATTTTCAATCTCTAATTGTGTTAATGTTTTCATTATATCTTCATAAGCATCTTTTAAATTCAATTGATATTCATCTTTGAATGATAAAAGTTTTACATAAAAGAATTTTTCACCAATCTTAATACTTTCACTTTCTTCCCCAACATTAAGTTTTTTTAAATAATCAAGCACTTGAGGCAAAATTAATTTTTCATTAACGTCTTCAAATAATTTAAATTGAGAATTATTATTATTTTTGAGCTCTACAAAGCTTTCATTCCTATCATTTTCTAAAATTATTTGTTCATATGTATAATTTTTAGGCTCAATAAATGTAGTAATATTTTCATTATAATAATTCTCTATAATCGTATCGGTTATAATTTCTTCTTGTATATAATTTCTCAGACTTATCTCGTTTATTGTGATTTCATATAATTCATTATCAGTGTAAAACTCTTCTTCTAGCTGATAATTAATCAGACTATTATCCTTTTTAATTTCGTAAATGTTCAACTCTTTTTCTATGAGAAGTTCTGGATTAATTTCATTACTTACTAAGCTCTGTGTATCAAGACTATTATTAAATAAATCTATATAAATGTTTCCTTCAATTTCTTTTAGATAATTTTGAAGGGATGCCTCGTCTAAATTTCTGAACATTTCATCATTATTTAGTGATTTTTTTAAAACTACTTTTTTTGAATTATCGCTAATACTAATTTTTTCGTCTAAGTAATTAATAAATACTAATTCATTTACATATTGATTTGTGAATTGAACTTTTGAGAATAACTCCTCTTGTTCTGACAGGTTAGAGAGGCTATTTTCAGATTTATAGTTCTCGTATGCTCTAGAAAATTCAATAGATGATATCTTTTGATTTCCTACTTTAAGTACATAAGTCTTACCAACATAAGATCCAAATCCAATAAACAAGAAACTAATTCCAAGTGCAGCACTAAATATAATAACAATTAATTTTTTAGTTTTCATTTATCTCAGTATTTTGATATCAGTTATCCCTATGAAATATATAATATTTAATTGGAAATCATATTTAAATATAGCCGAAAGTATGAACTTATCTAAAATCGTATCAAAGCTTCCATCTACAAAAAAGTACAAACTTATTTGTAGTCCAAATAACTTTTATAATCTCTCTCTTAAATCTAGATATCCAAAAAATATATATGCTGCACAAAATATAGATTTGCATGGTAAAGGCGCAAGTACTGGCTCTATAGATATTGAAGACTTAGTGAATAACAAGATTAAGTATTGTATTCTTGGACATTCTGAAGTCAGATCTAATTTTGGTGAAACAGATTTGATCGTACAAAAAAAAATAGATCTTTGTTTAATTAATAAAATAAAGCCAATAGTATGTATCGGAGAACCTTTAAATATTTATAAATCAAAAAAAACCAAAGTTTTCTTAAAAAAACAAATCAATAAAATATTTAAAAAATCAAATAATTATGAAGAAGTCGTCTTAGCTTATGAGCCTCTATGGTCAATTGGTACTGGATTAACACCCAAATTATCAGAAATTGACGATATTTTGGGTTTTTTATCAAAAATATTGGAAAATTACTCTTTTAAAAAAATAAATATTTTATATGGTGGTTCGGTAAATTTATCAAATATTAAAGATATTTTAAGTTTACAAAATTTAAACGGAGTTTTAGTAGGCTCGGCTTCTACAAATTCTTCATTTATTAAACACTTTAAATGACATTATGATAAACCTATTTCTAATTATAAGTGCGATTATTGGAGTAGTTCTAATTCTAATAATATTATTCCAAAAAACTGAAGGCGGAAGTTTAGGTTTGGGTACTCAAACTTCTCTTACTGGTGGTATGACAACAAACAAATCTTCATTTTCAGGTATGACAAAAATTACTTATGTTTTAGGTTTTGGTTTTTTATTTTGGTGTTTGTTTATGGGTGCAATTATCACAAAACAATATTCTTCTTCAACTGATTTAGAGACAATTCAGGAAGAAATTATTTTAGATGAGTCTTTAGAGGAAATGATTCCAGAAGTGCCTAATCAGTGAAATTAATTTTCGTTACCGGAGGTGTTGTATCATCACTTGGTAAGGGAATAGTCACTGCATCATTAGCCTCTCTTCTTAGAGCTCGAGGTATCAAACTTAAAATTCGAAAATTAGATCCTTATCTAAACGTTGACCCTGGAACAATGAGCCCATATCAACATGGTGAGGTTTATGTAACAGATGATGGTTATGAGACTGATTTAGATTTAGGGCATTATGAGAGATTTACTGACATAAAATGTTCAAAAAATGACTCAATATCCTCAGGTAAAATTTACTCAACTATTTTATCTAAAGAAAGAAAGGGTAAATATTTAGGTTCAACTGTTCAAGTAATACCTCATGTTACAGAAGAAATTAAAAACTCAATAAAAAAATCAACTAATAAAGATGACGTAATAATCTGCGAAATAGGTGGTACTGTTGGTGATATTGAAAGCCTTCCTTTTTTAGAAGCTATTAGACAATTTAAAAATGAAAGACAACTTGATACTCTTCTTATACATTTAACTTTACTTCCTTATATAGAGACATCAGGTGAAATTAAAACGAAACCTACTCAACATTCAGTAAAAGAACTATTAAATGCAGGTATCCAGCCTGATATAATAGTATGTAGAAGTAATAAAAAAATTAAGAATGAAGAAATTCAAAAAATTAGTTTGTTTTGTAACGTTCCTACAAATGCGGTGATACCTTCTTATGATGTAGGAAGTATTTATCAAGTTCCATCACTGTTATCTAAATCTAAATTAGATGACCTAGTTATCAAAAGTTTAAATATAAAATCTACAAAGAAAAAAGACCTCTCAAAATGGACAAATTTCGAAGTTTTAGAGTCCAGGGCAAAAGAGGAATTAAATATATTTATTATTGGAAAATATGTTCATTTAAAAGACAGTTATAAATCCCTCTATGAGGCTATTTATCATGCTGGTGTTCATAATAAAGCAAATGTTAAAATAAAATGGATTGACTCTGAAACTATTAATAAAAAAAATGTTGGAGAGCTACTGGCTAAGGCTTCAGGTATTTTGATACCAGGAGGTTTTGGGAATAGAGGTATAAGTGGAAAAATAGAAGCTATTAGGCATGCCAGAGAAAATCAAATTCCTTTCTTGGGTATTTGTTTAGGTATGCAATTATCTATTATTGAATTCACTAAAAATGTACTAAAAATGAAAAATTCCGGAAGTTCTGAATTTGGTAAACATACAAATAATGTCATATCTTTAATGACAGAATGGAGTAAAAAAAATCAAAAGGTTAAAAGGACCAAAGAAAATGATTTAGGAGCTACAATGAGATTGGGTTCATATCCCTGTTATATAAAAGAGAAATCTTTAGCTTCCAAAGTTTATAAAAAAAAATTAATTCACGAAAGACATAGACATAGGTATGAAGTAAACCCTAAATATAGATCTTTTATTGAAAAAAAAGGTTTGGTTTTTTCAGGTTTTTCTAAAGATAAAAAATTATTAGAAATTATCGAAAATAAAAATCATAAATGGTTTTTAGGTGTTCAGTTTCATCCAGAACTAAAATCAAAGCCGTTTAAACCTCATCCTATTTTCTTCTCATTTATCAAAAATAGTTTAATTAATAAAAATGCCTAGATCAGTTTTTTTATCTAAACAATTAATCAAAAATGATACTGATAGACTTACATTAATATCCGGCCCATGCCTATTAGAAAACGAAAAGTTAGTTAGACAAATTGCAAAGTCTTTAATTAAATATGCAAAAAAAGAAAAGTTTAATTTAATATTTAAATGCAGTTTTGATAAAGCTAACAGAAGTTCCGACCAAACTATTAGAAATAAAATTTCTTTTGATAAATCATTAGATATATTAAAAAATCTTAAAAATGATTTAAAAATTTCCATAACTTCAGATGTACATGAGACTTCCCAAGTAGATAAGTTAGCTGAACTTTTAGACGTAATACAGATTCCAGCTTTTTTATGCAGACAAACTGACTTGATAAAATCTGCTGCACAAACAAAAAAGATTGTAAATGTTAAGAAGGGACAATTCTTATCTCATAAAGAAGTTTCAAATATCATTAAAAAAATTGAAAACGAAAATAATAAAAAAATACTAATTACTGAAAGAGGAAATTCATTTGGTTACAATTACTTAATAAATGATTTTAAAGGTATTCATTTTATGAAAGAATTTGGATATCCAATTATTTTTGACTCAACTCATAGCGTACAATTTCCAGGTGGATTGGGAAAAAAAAGTGGGGGTGCTAGA
This sequence comes from uncultured Alphaproteobacteria bacterium, assembly GCA_902526965.1. Classification (GTDB taxonomy): domain Bacteria; phylum Pseudomonadota; class Alphaproteobacteria; order HIMB59; family HIMB59; genus HIMB59. The sequence continues at coordinate 50,216 of CABZMT010000006.1, read as the reverse complement.
GAATATGTAGTTCCTCTATCTAAAGCTGCTTCTTCATTGAGAATAGCAGGTTTTTTTATTGAGACACACCCAAACCCGGAAAAAGCATTAAGTGATGGCCCTAATATGCTTTATTTACATAAAATGCCAAAACTTTTAAATACTATTAATAAAATAAATAAGGCGGCAAAATAAATGAAACTTAAAAACGTAACAGCAAGAGAGATTTTTGATAGTCGGGGAAACCCAACAGTTGAATGTGAATTAATTTTTGAAAATATCCCATATCCTTTTCGTGGAATGGTTCCATCAGGGGCTTCAACAGGAAAGTTTGAGGCATTAGAATTAAGAGATTTAGACTCTAATAGAATGAGCGGTAAAGGTGTACTTAAAGCAGTATCTAATGTTAATGAATTAATTAAACCTATAATTTTAGAAAAGTCTTTTAATGATTTTAGAGATTTTGATAAATTCTTAATAGAACTTGATGGTACAGAAAATAAATCTAAATATGGTGCAAATGCTATTTTATCTTTAAGCCTTGCTTACTATAAGGCATGGTCTTATTCAAATTTTGGAGCCATATTCTTATCTCAAGGTACTGAAAATTTAATTATCCCAGTTCCAATGCTAAATGTAATTAATGGTGGTCAGCACGCAGATAATGATGTTGATTTTCAAGAATTTATGATTTTACCAATAGGATTTAACTCATTAACTGAAGCCTTATCTTCTACACACTCTGTAATTACAAATATTAAAAAAGAATTAAAATCCCGATCTCTTAATACTAATCTTGGTGATGAGGGAGGATTTGCTCCTAATTTAAAATCTCATCTAGATGTATTAGACCTAATATGTGACTCAATTTTAAAAGCAGGTTTTAAACTAAATGATCACTTTAAAATCTCTTTAGATGCAGCCTCTAGCGAATTTTATTCAAATGGAAAATATAACTTTGAAGGTAACTCTTATTCGACTGAAGAAATGATCAGTGTTTATGAAAATATATGTGATAAATATCCTATATTTTCAATCGAAGACGCGCTTAATGAAGAAGACTATGAGGGTTGGGTGAAAATTACAAGTAAACTTGGTTCTAAAATTCGTTTAGTTGGTGATGACCTTTTTGTAACAAATATACAAAAATTAAAAACAGGCATTGACGAGAAACAAGCCAATAGCATCTTAATAAAATTAAATCAAATTGGTACAGTAACAGAAACTTTAGAAGCTATTAAATTAGCAACAGAAAATAATTTTGCTTCTATAATGTCTCATAGATCAGGCGAAACAGAGGATTCTTTTATTTCAGATTTAGCCGTTGCATCACATTGTCCTTTAATAAAAACAGGTTCGTTGGCCAGATCGGATAGAGTTGCAAAATATAATCAGTTACTTAGAATATCAGAAAATGATAAAATTCAAGGCTATGCTGGTGAATTAAGTGAAGTTTTTAAAAGCTAGTAGTTTAATTAATTTCTTTTTTGTTTTTGTATTGATTTACCTTATATATCATACAGTTTATGGAAAATTTAATATTGGAAACTACTTAATTTACCAATTTGAAGAAAAAATGTATAAAAAATTGCAATCTAATCTCGATCAAAAAATGTTAGATATAAATATAGATTTACACTCTTTCTATTCTAACAAAGATGATTACATTGATGAAATTACAAAACAGAATAATCCAAATATTCAGGATGGTGAGACCATTCTAAAACTAGATTAAAACATGAATAAAAAAATTAGTAATTCTTTCTCTAATGAGCAGCTATTAAAGTTTTATGAAAAGATGTTTTTAATAAGGAAATTTGAAGAAAAGGCAGCTCAATTATATGGTGCTGGAAAAATTGGAGGTTTTTGTCATTTGTATATTGGTCAAGAAGCAGTAGTAATAGGTATTCTTTCCTCTATCAATTCAGAAGACACTGTTATCACAGCATATAGAGATCATGGCCATATATTAGCTCGTGGTGTAGATCCTAAATCAGTTATGTCAGAATTAACTGGAAGAAAAGATGGGATTTCAAAAGGTAAGGGCGGTTCTATGCACATGTTCTCTAAAGCTAATAGGTTCTATGGTGGACATGGAATTGTTGGTGCTCAAGTACCTTTAGGTGTTGGTATTGGTTTTGCTCATAAATATAGAAATGAAAAAAAAATTTCTAGGGTCTATCTTGGTGATGGAGCAATGAGTAATGGCCAAGTATTTGAAGCTTTTAATTTAGCATCACTATGGGAGCTACCTGTATTGTTCATCATTGAAAATAATAAATACGGAATGGGAACATCTATAGGTAGATCAGCAGCAGGAAATGAGCTGTTTGAACGAGCTACCGTATTCGGCATTAAAGGTGAAAAGGTTGACGGTATGAACTTCTTTACAGTGAGCGATGCTGCTATAAGAGCAAGAGAATACATAAATAATAACTCCAAACCATACATCATTGAAATGGATACTTACAGATTCAGAGGCCACTCAATGTCTGATCCTGGTCTTTATAGGACAAAAGATGAAGTAAACAAAATGAAAGAAATAGACCCAGTGCTAATGATGAAAGAAAGTTTATTAAAAGAGTATAAATTTGAAGAAGACACTATAAAAGATATTGAAAGTGATATTAAAAAACAAATTAAAGATGTTGAAAAATTTTCATTAGACTCACCACTTCCAGATATAAAAGAATTATTTACTGAGGTGTATTTATGAAAATATTACTTCCAGCATTATCTCCAACTATGGAAACAGGTAATTTAGTAAAATGGTTAGTTAAAGAGGGAGATGATGTACTTTCTGGTGATATTTTAGCAGAAATTGAAACTGATAAAGCCACTATGGAACTTGAGTCTCCAGATGATGGAAAAATTGAAAAAATATTAGTTAAAGAGGGCTCTGAAAATATTAGCGTCAACACAGAAATAGCATTACTGTCTGTTGAAGGTGAGGAAATTGAAGAAAAAATAGAAAAACCTATTGAAAGTTCACAACCTAAGATACCTAATGGTGCCGACACGAATATCAAAGAAATTAATATTTCTATGGGTTCTCTTTTAAAAGAACAATCAGATAGCTTGGAAACAAAGAATTGGTCTGAAAAAGAAATTACAATGAGAGAGGCTTTGAATCAGGCTATTGAAGAGGAAATGATTTTTGATAAAGATGTTTTTCTTTTAGGCGAAGAAGTAGCTGAATATGATGGTGCATATAAGGTAACCCAGGGCCTTTTAGATAAGTTTGGATCAAAAAGAGTACTAGACACCCCTATTTCTGAGCACGGTTTTACTGGTCTTGCTATAGGTGCAGCTATGTCTGGACTCAAACCAATTTGTGAGTTTATGACCTTTAACTTTTCAATGCAGGCAATTGATCAGATTGTAAATTCAGCTGCTAAATCTTTGTACATGTCAGGCGGAGAGATTAATGTGCCTATAGTATTTCGTGGTCCAAATGGTGCTGCTGCAAGAGTAGGTGCTCAACATAGTCAATGTTTTATTTCCTGGTTTTCTCATATACCAGGCTTGTTAGTTGTTGCGCCATCAAATGCAAGGGATGCAAAAGGTTTATTAAAATCATCAATTCGAAATCCCAATCCTGTTGTTTTTTTAGAGCATGAATTACTCTACAAAGAAAAAAGTAATGTCCCTGAAGAAAATGATTTTCTAATACCTATTGGTAAAGCAAATCTTATAAAAGAGGGTAGTGACGTGACTATCATTGGTTTTTCAATGTCAGTTCAACGAATATTGAATGCTCTTCCTTCAATAGAAAAGTTAGGTATAAAACCAGATATAATTGACCTTAGATCTATTAAACCTTTGGATGAAGATCTTATTTACAAATCTGTTAAGAAAACAAATAGAGTTGTCATAGTTGAGGATGGATGGGGCAATACAAGTTTTGGTTCACACTTATCTTATCTTATACAATCAAATTGCTTTGACTACCTTGACTCAGAAATAATTAAAGTGAGCGGTAAAGATGTCCCAATGCCTTACGCTGAAAATTTAGAAAAATTAGCACTGCCTAGTACTGACGAGATTACATCTGCTGTAAAAAATGTTTCTTATACAAGTTAATGTTATTTGAAGTTAATTTACCTTCCTTGTCTCCCACAATGGAGGAAGGAAAAATTGTTAAATGGATAAAAAATGAAAAAGATCCAATATTAAGTGGTGAAGTTTTGTTTGAAGTAGAAACAGATAAAGCCACCATGGAGTACGAGTCACCAGAGGATGGATTTGTTGCTAAAATAATATTTAAGGAGGGTGAAACAGCAAACGTTAATCAGTTAGTTGCTATAATCTCAGATGATTTATCTTTCACTCAAGAGGATATAAATAATTTTTTAAAAAGCAGAGATACAAATAATAAAATACAAACTCCAAAAATACCAATCTTTGAAAATGATCAAAATTTATCCTCTGATAATATTTTAATTACACCACTTGCAAAAAAATTAGCATTAAAAAACAATATAGATATTTCTAAAATAAAACCTAACACAAGAAGAATACATTCCGAAGATCTAGAAATTAACAAAGACCAGGAAAATGGTATTTTAAGATTATTTATATCTCCACTTGCAAAAAAAATATCTACTGAAAAATCAGTGAATTTATCAAATATCATTGGTTCAGGACCAAATAATAGAATTATTCTGAGAGATGTAATGGAATCAAATCAGTTGTCAGACAAATCAAATATAAATAAATTAAGACAGGCGATAGCAAAAGCAACTCTTTACTCAAAAAACAATATTCCTCATTTTTATTTAAATACTAGAGTAAATATGACTAATCTATTAAAATTTAGAAAAGATCAAAAACTAAAAGGTAATAAATATTCACTAAATGCAATCTTAATGCAGGCTATATGTAAAGCATTTAAAGCATTCCCAAACTCAAATTGTACATACAAAGACAATGGTGAATTTTTTATTAACGATCATTATAATATAGGCATTGCAGTTGACTCTAAATTTGGTTTAAAAATGCCCGTATTAAAAAAAATTAATGACCTTTCTTTAAAACAAATTAACTCCAATCTTAATGATAAGATAAATTTAACTAGAGATAACAAACTTACTCCCTCTGATCTGTCAGATGGAGTAATAAGTATATCTAATTTAGGATCATTTAATATCCGCAGCTTTGATGCTATTATTCTGCCTGGTCAAACGTATATACTTGCAGTAGGTCAAATATTTGAGGATGTTTTTGTTGACAAAGGAAAGATAGAAATAGGAAGTTTTATAAATTTGACATTATCTTGTGATCATAGAGCCGTCGATGGTGTTTTAGCTTCTCAATTTTTATCTAGTATAGTACAAAATTTGGAAATTATATCAGATGACAATTAAATATGATTTATCAATCGTTGGCGGTGGTCCTGGTGGATACGTTGCTGCTATTAAAGCTGCTCAACTTGGAATTAAGGTGGCCCTGTTTGAAGAAGATAAGTTAGGAGGAGTGTGCCTTAATTGGGGATGTATTCCGACAAAATCTCTACTTCACTCCGCAGAATTTATGGAAGAGGCTAATCACTTTGGACTAGCTAAAAAAGACCTCTCTAAAATTGCTTTAAATAAAGTCGTTGAGATGTCAAGAACCGCATCAGAAAATTTATCTAAGGGTGTTAGCTTATTGATGAAAAAAAATAAAATAGATATTTATAAGCACCGCGCTTATCCAAAAAAAATTGATAACGAATTTTATGTTAAAACACCATCTGATGAAATTGTCTCAAAAAATATGATTATTGCCACAGGCTGCAAACCTAGAACAATAGGTGATATCAAATTTTCAGATACAATTTGGAGTTCCAAAGAAGCTATGACACCTAAATTTCTTCCCAAAAAACTATGTATTATAGGATCAGGTGCAATTGGTATAGAGTTTGCAAGTATTTATAATGCTTTGGGATCAGAAGTTACTGTATTTGAATCTCAAGGTAAAATTCTTCCTCAATTTGATAACGATATCTCTTATGAAGCAAAAAAAATTTTTGAGAAAAAAGGTATTAAATTTGAATTAAAAGCAAATATTGAGAATATAGTTGAAGAAAAAAAGAATATCTCATTCAAAAATAATAATAAAAATGTAGTTTGTGATGCATTGATACTCTCCGTAGGTGTCTTACCTAATCTAGACAAAGACTTTATAAGCACACTTAATTTAAATTTAACAGATACAGGTTATATTGGCACTAATCATAACTATGAAACCAATGTAAGTGGTCTATTTGCTATTGGTGATATTATTGGTGCTCCTTGGTTAGCTCATAAGGCTATGCATGATGCTATAAACTGTGTAAGTTATATTTCATCTGGAAAGGACACACATAAGCCAAAAGAAAATCATATACCTGGCTGTATTTATAGCCTTCCTCAAATAGCCACAGTTGGTTTTACGGAGCAACAACTTAAAGATAATAATACACCTTACAAAACAGGTAACTTTCCTTTTTTAGCAAATGGTAAATCTCAAACAATGTCTAATTCATATGGTTTTGTTAAAACTCTTTTTAGTTCTGAGACAGGAGAGGTTTTGGGTGCCCATCTTATCGGCCCAGATGTAACAGAAATGATAGCCACATTTGGTTTAGCAATTTCATCTGAATCAACTGAAGATGAATTCATTAATACTGTATTTGCCCATCCTACCTTATCAGAGTCTATTCATGAAAGCGTTCTATCTGCATTTGAAAAACCTCTTCATTTTTAAAAATGATTAGACATCCTGAAAAAATCAAAAAATTTAACCCAACTACACTTAAGAAACCAAATTGGCTTAAAGTTAAAGCCCCAACTTCAAAAAAATATTTTGAAACACTAGATATAGTTAATTCTCATAATTTGGTTACCGTATGTCAAGAAGCTGCATGTCCAAATATAGGAGAATGCTGGGAAAAAAAGCACGCAACATTTATGATATTAGGAGATACCTGTACTAGAGCTTGTGCATTTTGTAATGTTAAAACAGGTAAACCCGCTGATCCGCCTGACCCTATGGAGCCATTAAATGTTGCCAAATCTGTACTCAAATTAGGATTAAAACATGTAGTAGTTACGAGCGTTGATAGAGATGACTTACCAGACGGTGGAGCTCAACATTTTATCGATACAATTAGATACATAAGGGAACTTTCAAATACAACAACTATAGAAATACTCACACCAGATTTTTTAAGAAAAAATAGAAATTATATTGATATAGCAAAAGTGAAACCTGATGTTTTTAATCATAATTTAGAAACTGTTCCTAGGATTTATAAACAAATCAGACCTGGGTCTAATTACTTAGAGAGTTTAAAATTATTAAGAGAGGTGAAAGAATTTGATAAAACCATTTTTACTAAGTCTGGTATTATGATTGGATTGGGAGAAAATTACTCAGAAATAATTGAGGTATTAAAGGATATGAAAAATTCAAATATAGATTTTGTTACCATTGGACAGTATCTTCAGCCCTCAATACATCATGAAAAAGTACACAAGTTCTATTCTCCAGATGAATTCAAAAATCTCTATAATTACTGTTTAAATATTGGTTTTAAAATGATTTCATCATCACCAATGACAAGATCGAGTTATCATGCAGATGAGGATTTTGAAAAACTTAAAAAAGCTATTTAGTTTACTCTAAGAGATACATTGGACCAACAAGCAATAAAATCTCCACTACCAATAAGACCAGATTTTTCATTTGTAGTAGCTTTAATAGTAATATTTTTTTTATCTGTTTTAAGTAATTTTGACAAACTACTTATGATTATCTCAAAATGAGGATTAATTTTAGGTTCCTCTGAAACTATCATTATATCAATATTGTTAATTAGCATTTTTCTTAAAGTCATTTTTTTTAAAGCATAATTTAAAAAATCTATTGAATTTCTATTCAAATTTCTTTTGGTATTTGGAAAATAAGTACCTATATCTCGTTGAGACAAAGCTCCAAGTATTGAATCTGTTATTGCATGAAGTATCACATCTCCATCTGAGTGAGCAATAACTTTAATTTTTGATTTTATCTTAATTCCTCCAATTTTGATCAAATTGTTTTGTATAGTTTTTCTTATTTTATGAATATCATAACCAATACCAACTAAAATATTATTACTTATTAATTTATTTAATGAATTTAACTCTTCTTTGTATGTTATTTTTAAATTTATTTCGTTTTGTAATAGATATTTTATTTTGTACTTATTTTTTTCGTTTCTAAAAAGTAGACTATCATCAGTTATTTTATTTTTATTATTTCTTTTGTGTAAATAAATAATTTTATTTTTGACAAAACCCTGAGGAGTTTTTATAAGTTTAATTTTTTCTCTATCAAGATTTTTATGATTTACCACTACCGTATCAGAACACTTGCTAAATGGAACCACACAGTCATATTTTTTTTCAATTAGATTTTTAATAATATTTTTAATAATTTTTTTAGAGTTTAAAGGTCTAGCTGCATCGTGGATTAAAACATATTTAGTTTTAAATTTAGATTTGTTTAAAGCATTTTTAACACTTTCTGATCTAGTTTTTCCTCCTTTTATTATTTCTAAGTCATTAAAATCACTAATATTAGCTTTTTTTATAGTATTTATGACTATAGTTATCTTTTTAAATTTAAGTTCTCTAATAAAATCAATATTATGAGTAAGTAAATTTTTGTTTTTAAATTTAGCTAACAGCTTATTAGTATTGGATGAAAACCGCAAACTATCACCACCAGCTAGAAGAATGAAATGAATTTTAGAGTAAATTAATGTCAAATTATTTTAATAAATTTTCTGCATCTATATTAATATCTATTTTTATAACTCTTTTTGCTCTAACTGTATATTCACTTATTTCATCAAATGAGATAGTTCGTAATGCTGAACTGATTCAATATGTTCTAATTGCAGATTTTGTTTTTCTTTTAATCCTTCTTTTATATTTATCTATATTTTTAATAAATTATTTAAAATATAAAAATAGAGAAGTGGTAGGTCTTCGACTTTTTAATAAATTCTTTCTTTTTTTTGGACTATTTTCTGTCATACCTAGTGGAATTATATTAATGGCATCAGCAATTTTCTTTAATATTGAAGTAAGCACTTGGTTGGGTCCTGCATTTAAATCTACAGTGAATAATTCTTATCAATTGGCTCAAAAATATATTGATCAAACTGAAAAAGATCTAATAACAGATTCAAAATTTATTAGAAATTATGTATTAGCTGAAAGACTAATAGATAGAGATATAATACAAAGATTTAATATTACTACTGTTTACAATTATAATAATGGTAATCAATTTATAGAACATATATCTGACGAAAAAATATTTCTTTCTGACGACAATTTAAGAAATGCTAGTAAAACTAGTGAAACTGATATAACTATTTTTTTTTCTAATGATCAACTTTTTTCTAAAGTAAATCTAAATAGCACAAATTACTTATTATTATTAAAGAATATTGATTTAGAAACATTAAATTACTATCAAAACATTATACAGTCTTATGAAGCTATCAATTCATTTGATAATGACAAAAGAGGTATTCAAATTACATTTTTTACTATCTACATAATTCTTTCAACGAGTTTAATTTTTATATTTATAATTATTGGAACAAATTTTAGCTTTAGATTAGCTAAGCCTATAAGGGAACTAAACAACTCTATCATAGACCTCCGTAAAGGAAAATATCAGCAATTGAATTATGAAAAATTAGATAATAAAGACGACATTTCTGTTTTAACAAACTCGTTTCATGAGATGAGTAAAACTATTATTAGTCAAAAAAATAATTTAGAAAAAGTTAATTCTACCATTAATGACCAACTAAGTTTTATAAATAATATCATTGAGAATTCACCTTACGGAATATTTGTTTTAAATGATAAATCTATGATTTTTGAAAATTCTGCATCTTTTATATTTAAGACAGAAAAAAATACCTCATTTCAAAATTTTATTAATTTATTATCAAATCATTTTAAAAATCAAAATTTTTACAGAAAATCATATGAAATAAACTTACAGGTAAAATTAGAAAATATTCAAAAGTATTTTTTTGTTAAATCTATATTCATTGATAATAATTCTTTATTTGATCAGATAATTATTTTCAATGATTACACTGACTTAATATTTGCAGAAAAAAATAATGCAATAGCTGACCTAGCAAGAAAAATCTCTCATGAAATTAAAAATCCTTTAACACCTATGCTCTTATCTACTGAATTTATTGAAAGTCAACTCAAAGATGAAGAATTAATTAATTCAATTACTTCCATTAAAAGACAAATTTTTTTAATTCAAAATTTAGTAAATGAATTTTCTACATATGCTAGATTGCCTAAGGCAAATATTACTAAATTAAATTTATCTGAGATTTGTTTGGTTTATATTGATGAGTATAAAAGAAACTATGATCAAATAATTATTGATCATAACATTGAAAACAACTTATATGTTCATTTTGACCATTCATATTTAGATATTATTTTTAATAATCTCTTTAAAAACTCCATTGAAGCACTAAATTCAACAAAAAATCCTTTAATCGAAATTACACTGAAACTAAATAATAATAACTTAATTTTTACTTTTTTTGATAATGGCCCAGGTTATGATGGTAATATTGATGACTTAAAAAAACCATATTTTTCAACTAAAAAATCTACTGGTTTGGGTTTATCTTTAATCGATAAAATAATTACTGACAACTCTCATAAGATGAATATAACAACCAACAGTTATTCCGGATTTAAAATTGAAATAATTTTTAATGACAAAAATATTAGTAATTGACGATGAATTAGAAATTTGCAGACAAATTTCTCTTATACTATCAAAACAAGGCTATGAAGTTACATATGCTAACTCTCATAAAGAATTTGTTGAATTAGAACATAGAAGCTTTGATTATGATGTAGTTTTAGTTGATCTATGGTTAAAAAATAGCAACAAGCAAGGCATAGATATTATTGAATACTTAAAAAATAGATATAAAAATCTTGTAATTGTATCATTTAGTGGACATGCAAACATAGATAATGCAATTGAGTCTGTTAAAGCAGGAGCAAATGATTTCATTGAAAAACCTTTTGAGACTAAAAAACTTATTCACATAATTCAGAAAAATCTTCTTGAGCTAAAACAACGTGTTACTATCAATAATTATAGAAATAAAATTTCATTTCATTCAAAAATTGATAGCATTGGCTATGGACAATACATAGAGAATATTTTTAAAACCCTCAATAAGATAAGAAATAATTCTTCAATTTTAATATCAGGTCCACACGGTATTGGTAAAAACTTTCTTGCTAATACTATCCATATGCGTTTATCTTCAAATAATCCTGATACTTTTATCAATCTTAATGAAAATCTAATGAACGAGACTGATCTTTTAAAGTTAAGCTCTTTGCATAATTATTTTACTATATATTTAAATGACTATGAAAACTTTAACCAAATTGAATTATTGAATTATTTAAATTTAGTAAAAAGTAAAAAAATCAATGCATCAATTATCTTTGACAGTAAAAAAATTGATTTGAAAGATCCATTTGTAAAAAATATTGATTATAAAGTTTTATTAAACCCTTTAATATCTAGAAAAGATGAAATCTTCCCACTTTTTAAACATTATTTAAATATTTTTTCATTAAAGAAGTTTGAAAATAGAATTGAGATAGATGATAATGTTCAACAGTTATTATTAAACCATACCTGGCCTGGAAACATATTTGAGATAATGAATTTATCTGAAAATGTAATTACTCTATTGACTGATAATAATTTATTTGTTTCTAGAGTATTAATTGAGGATTTAATGAAAAATTCAATTAATAATGCTGATTTATATGATCTTAATTACAAAGAGGCAAAGGATAAATTCGAAAAAGATTATTTACTTCAAAAATTAAAAATAAATAATTTCAATATGACTTTAACTGCAAAAATGCTTAGATTAGACAGAGTATCTTTGTATCGTAAAGTTAAATCACTCAATATTAAAATAGATTAATGAACATACTTATATTGGGATCAGGAATAGTTGGCGCAAATCTTGCAAAAAAATTATCAGAACAAGGTAAAAATGTATTTCTTTTAGATGATGATGCCAATGAATTAAAAAATTTATCTGAAAGATTTGATATTAAAACAATTTATGATGATCCTTTAAACCCTTCCTTTTATAAAAACTTTGATACTAAAATTGACTATTTTATTGCTGTAACACGAAGTGATGAGAAAAATATTATTACAAGTAAATTTGCTAAAGAATTTTTAAATGTTGATAAATCTATAGCAAGGGTTAGAAACCAAAATTTGATACTAGATGAGAATAAATTATTATTAATTGAGTCCAATAGTTTTCTCGATCATATAATTTCACCTGAGTGGGAAGTTTCTAATAATATTTTTGAAAAGATTCATCTACCTGGTGCTTTTTTTAGTGAGTCTCTTATTACACAAGACTATCTATTAATTGGAATGCAATCCTCTGACTTATTTAAAAATCATACTTTTCAGGAAATTAAAGTTTTCTTTAAAACTAATAACTTGTGTTATTTAGGTCATAGTAAAGAGGATAAGATAAATTTTGAATTTAAGAATATATCTATATCAGATCAACTTTATTTACTTATAAAGAAAAAATATTTAAATAAACTAATAAAGTTTTTTGGTTTTAAAGATTATGTTTTAGATGTTTTAATAGTTGGTGGCGGTAATATTGGTCAAAATTTATCAACTTTAATAGAACAGGATGAACAGGAAATTAATTTAAAAATATTAGAATTAGATAAAGAGCGATGTAATTTTCTAGCAGGTCTTCTTAAAAATACTACAATTTTCCATGGTGATGCACTAGATCAAACACTCTACGAAGAGATTAAATTAAATAACTCTGATCTTGTTATAACTGTTACAGATAATGATCAAATTAATACTATATTGTCAATTATAGCCAAAAAAAGAGGTTCAAAGTCTGTTATTTCAGTTATTAATAATGAGTCTTATTCTTCTTTTGCGAATGATTTAGGTATTGATGTTATTATAAATCCTCGAGAGTTAACAACATCAAGAATTATTGAAAAAATTTCAAAAGGATCACTTTTATCATATCATTCCATCTTGAAAGATGAATATGTAATATATGAAATTAAATATAAAAATGAAATTTACGAAAATATTAAAAAGTCAAAAGTAATTAATCATGTGTGTACTTTAACTAATGAAACATTGGAATTAAAAAATAACGATCATATTCCTTTAAATAATGATATTTTAATTTTAAGTGTTTCACAAAAAGACTCACATGTTTTAGAAAAAATTATTAATGATTATTAAAAATACTTTTTTTTTAGATACTCACTCATATCTTAAGAAAATAGCAAGTGATATAATTATTCCAAAGATAGGTAAATTAAATGAAGATGAAGTATCAACAAAAATTGATAATTCTAAAGTTACTAGTTATGATGTTATTATAGAAAACGAATTAATTGAATATTTTAAAAAAATAGGTTTCACTAATATTATATCCGAAGAAGGTAACTCAGAATTAATTAAAGATGATGAATATTTAACTGTTGATCCCATAGATGGAACTAGAAACTTTATTAATGGAATTAATAAAGTAGCTATAATGTTATCTTTTATAAAAAATACTAAGTGTGAATTTGCAATTATTTATGATCCAATTGCTGACATTTTTTACCACACCTTTAATCAGTCTATATTTAAAAACCATAAGCAAATAAAACCTCAAATTTATAGTAATCAAATTGGCTTTTTGGGCGAACATGCCAAAGTCTACTTTAAAGATATTATTACTTCCTACACAGAAAAAATTAGATCAAGATCAATAGGCTATGATGTAATTGAGGCCATAGAAGGTGAAAGATCTTTTTTGACAGTCTATGGATCTAAAATATGGGACTTATTTCCAGCAATGAGTTTTTTAAAGTTATTAAATTTTGACAGTAACTTACCAGATATGGAATTTGATTTTTCCAAGTTGGAAAAAAAGATTATTTTCTATGCCAACTTATAAAGTTCTATTTGTTGGTCTTGGTAAAATGGGCTTCCATATGGCCGGTTTCTTATCTAAACAAAAAAATATAAATCTATATATTTATAATAGAACCAATACCATTGAGACTAAATGGAAAAAAAAATTTTCTGGTATTCAATATAATTTTACTAATAATGTAAAATTTGATTTTGTAATCAGCTGTTTAAAAGATGACAACGCTATTAACTCATTTTATAAGAAATTTATAAAAACTAATAATTATAAGAAAAATACAGCTATTATTGATCACTCTACAATATCTTTAAATCAAATAGAATTACTTACTAAATTATTATCCAAACCAAAATTAAAATTCATTGATGCTCCTGTAACTGGTGGAGAGGAGGGAGCAAAAAAAGGCTCATTATCAGTAATGGTTGGTGGTGATAAATTAAATTTTAATAATTCAAAAAAAATTATATCTGCTTACTCAAAAAATTGTACATATATGGGAAAACTTGGTTCAGGACAATTAGCTAAATTTACTAACCAAATTTTAATTTGCGGCATTCTGTACTCAATATCAGAAGCATTTCAATTCAGTAGAAAGAATAAACTTGATCAAAATAAAATATTCAATGCGTTGAAAAATGGAGCAGCAAGTTCATGGCAATTTACAAATAGGTATCCTACAATAGTTAAAAATAAATTTGACTTTGGTTTTTCAACAGAACTAATGACAAAAGACTTAAAATATGTACTACAACATGCAAAAAAATTAGACTTAAATCTTAAACTTACTAAGAGTGTTTATGAAAAATATAAAAAATTACAAAGTACAGTATATAAAAAATATGACACCTCTAGTTTAGTCAAATCTTTAATTGATTAATGAATTACTGGAAAAAAGGTTGTAATCATTTATTAAAATGTGATCCAGTATTTGAAAAATATTATAATCCAAAGCATCAGTTAAAAACTAATAAAAATAAATTTGATGTTTTATTCAAATCTATTTGTTCCCAACAGATATCTGTTTCTGCAGCCATGTCAATCTATAAAAATTCTAAGCATATTATAGGCCCTATAAATTTTACTAATTTCCAAAAAAATAAAAATAAGATAAAAGAACTACCTTTAAGTAACAATAAAAAAAAGTGTTTAATTTCTCTTTTAGAGAATTACCATTTAGTATCTAAGATTAAATTAAATAAAAATTCTTTTAATAATGTAAATAAAGATTTAACACAAATCTTTGGAATAGGTAGATGGACCGCCGAAATGTTTTCTATTTTTTATTTAGGATTACCAAATATCATGCCCTTAGGTGATCTTGGCTTTATAAACGCCTATAAGAAATATTATAATGATATAAAGTTAAAAAAATTTTCTAATAATTCAAAAAAATGGGGGAATTATTCGACAATTGTTACTTGGTATCTTTGGTCTTCATATGACTCAGAACCTCTTTATCTATAAATAAATTTTATCCTAAATCAAAAAAAACAATTTAATCTTTAAAAAAAAGAATCTATTAATATTTATGCAACCAATAGTCGAATTTCAGAATATCTGTAAAGAGTATCCAGGAGTAGTTGCAAACAATAATGTTTCTTTTAAAATTATAAGACAATCAATACATGCAATTTTAGGTGAAAATGGTGCTGGTAAATCAACTTTAGTAAAAATTTTGTATGGACACGTTAAACCGGATTATGGTCAAATCATAATTAATTCTGACTTAGCAACAATTAATTCACCAACCAAGGCACAAAGCTTAGGTATAAATATGGTGTTCCAACATTTTAGTTTATTTGAGTCACTTACAGTTGCAGAAAATCTAATACTAGGTATGAGTGAAAAAATATCACTAAATAAACTTAAATCAAAATCTGAAACTATATGCAATAAGTATGGTTTTAATCTAAATCTAAATTCACCTATAAGTTCACTTTCAGTGGGTCAAAGACAATCTGTAGAAATTGTCAGATCTCTTTTAAATAATCCAAAAATTTTAATAATGGACGAACCTACCTCTGTCTTAACTCCAGAGGAGATTAATAAATTATTTAAAATAATTAAAAAATTAGTATCCGATGGTTTAACAGTAATTTTTATATCTCATAAATTAGATGAGATTATTAATTTATCAGATCATGTAACAATTATGAGAAATGGAAAAGTAATAAGTAATTTAACTACTAAGAATGAAGATCCTGAAAGTTTGGGTTATAAGATGCTAGGTTATAAAGTAACTAAAACTAAACAGATAAATAATGTTAATTACTCAGAGAATGTATTAAGTTTAAGTAATTTATCTTCATTTTCTCAAGACCCATTCACAACTAATTTAAATAAAATTAATTTAAATTTAAAAAAGGGACAAATTTTTGGTATTGCTGGAGTTGCTGGTAATGGCCAAAAAGAGCTAATGGAAATTTTACTAAATGAGAACGATTTTGAGTTTAATGGAGATATTATTTTTAAAAATATTAAAATCAATAAATTATCTACATTTCAAAGAAAATCTTTATCTATTTCTTATGTGACTGAACAGAGATTAGGTCATAGCGCAGTTCCTGAAATGTCTTTAAGTGAAAATATTTTATTAAGCATGAATCATAAAAGTTATTTTAAAAAAGGCGATTTTATTAATTTTGATAGAATTAATTCCTACGCTAAAGATGTCATCAAAAATTTCAATGTTGATACCCCATCATTTAATGTCAAAGCTGGTAAGCTGTCAGGTGGTAATCTTCAAAAATTTATAATTGGAAGAGAAATCATGTCTGAACCTGAATTGTTAATCTTATCCCAACCAACATGGGGTATAGATGCAGGTTCTGAGGCTTTTATTAAAAAATCTTTAATAGAATTATCACATAGAGGAGTTTCAATAATCATTATTTCCCATGATTTGGATGAACTCCTTGAAGTTTGTCATAATATTTCTGTTTTATATAAGGGTTCATTATCAAAATCTTTAAATGTTGAGAACATAGATATTACTAAATTAGGTAAGTATATGGGCGGTCTATTTGATTAACATTAAATTAAGAGAGGATTATTCTAATCTAATATTTTATTTATCCCCATTAGTAGCAGTTCTTTTAACACTATTTTTTGGCTCATTTATTTTTTTGATATTAGATTTAAGTCCAATCGAATCTTTTAAAATCTTTTTTATTAGCCCAATTTCAAATTCTTACGGTATCTCAGAATTATTTGTTAAAGCTACTCCACTAGCTATCATCGCACTTGGCTTATCATATTGCTTTAAAAATAATATTTACAATATTGGAGCTGAAGGGCAGTTAACAATGGGTGCTATCTTTGGAGGAGGTATAGGTCTATTATTTAATGAATCTACAAGTATTTTCTTACTTCCTTTAATGATTTTATTTGGAGCTATCGGAGGTGCTTTTTGGGCTACGATACCAGCTCTTTTAAAAACAAAATTTAATACTAATGAGATTTTAACTAGTTTAATGCTGACTTATGTTGCACTATTTATACTCGATTATTTTGTTGTTGGTCCCTGGAAAGACCCAGCTGGATATGGTCTCCCAAAATCAATGCCGTTCCCAGACGCTGGAAGACTACCGGTGTTATTTGATGGCCTTCGAATTCACATTGGTGTGTATTTTGCTATAATAATTTGTTTCATCTCATACATTGTTTATAACAAAACTTTATTTGGCTTTAAATTAAGAGTTTCTGGCTTCAGTTCAAAAGCATCTCAATATGCAGGTTTTAAATATAAAAATTTAATTTTTTATACTTTCATAATTAGTGGTGCCTGCTCAGGATTAGCTGGGTTATTTGAAGTCTCTGGACCAATAGGATTGTTATACAGAGATATTTCTCCGAACTATGGTTTTACTGCAATTATTGTTGCTTTTTTGGGAAGATTAAATCCTCTTGGAATAATTTTATCATCATTATTGATCGCTTTAACTTATTTGGGTGCTGAAGATGCCCAACTATTTTTAAAAATACCCTCAGCCGTGGGATTTGTTTTTCAGGGCTTAGTTTTATTTTTTTTATTAGGCACTGACTTTCTTAACAAATATAAAGTTTCTGTATCATGAATATAGAGCTTGTTATTGGTATTTTTAATATAGTTTTAATATCAACTACACCTCTAGTATTTGCTGGTATTGGTGAATTAGTCACTGAAAAAAGTGGAGTTCTTAATCTTGGACTTGAAGGCTTAATGTTAGTAGGCGCCGTTACAGGTTTTATAACTTTAGTTTTAACGGGTAATTATTTTTATTCTTTATTTTTTTCTATTATATCTGGAGTTATTCTTTCAGGTATATTTGCCTTTCTGGTTCTAAATTTGATGACTAATCAGATAGCAACTGGTCTTGCCTTAACAATATTTGGTATCGGTTTAAGTGCAATGCTTGGAAAAAAATTTAGCGGAACTCCTATTGAGGGATTAAACCCATATTACTTCATAGTTATTTCGTTCTTATTAGTATTTATGGCGAGTTATTTTTTATCTAAAACTAAACCGGGTCTGATTGTCAGAGCAGTTGGAGAAAACCATAATTCTGCCTATGCTCTTGGTTATAATGTCATAAAAACTAGATACATGACTATCATATTTGGAGGAGTAATGAGCTCTCTTGCAGGTTTCTATATTTCTATTTGTTACGCACCTATGTGGCAAGAGGGAATGACAGCTGGAAGAGGATGGATAGCTTTAGCTCTGGTAGTTTTTGCTACTTGGAAACCTTGGAGGCTTTTAGTTGGTGCCTATATTTTTGGTGGAGTAGCTATAATGCAAATGAACCTTCAAGCTATTGGTGTTAAATTACCGGGACAATTTTTTAATATGATGCCATATTTAGCAACAATTATAGTATTAGTTTTTATCTCATCCAATAAATTAAGACTTAAGTTGAGTGCCCCAGCTTCTTTAAATATACCTTTTGAAAAAAATCAATAGGTTATCCACTTATTTTTTTTCATATTAAGGGTATCTATTTCTTTTTTTGTTATAAATTTATCACATATTTATTATTAACTAGATTCATTATTTATTAATGAAAATAGTTTTATAATAAAGTTATTAAACTTTTTAAAAAGATAGGATTTTAAATATGATAAGAAAAATACTAACTATTCTCTCATTTTTCACCATAATTTCTGTATCTGCTCTTCAAGCTGATCAAAAGAAAATTGGTTTTATATACATTGGCCCTCCAGGAGATCATGGATGGACTTATATGCATGATCAAGGCAGAATTTATATGGAAAATGCTTTAGGAGACTCTATTTCAACAACTTACATAGAAAATGTCCCAGAAAATGCTGATGCTGTAAGAGCCATAAGAAAACTTGCTGCCTCAGGTCATGACTTAATTTTTACTACATCATTTAACTACATGGACCAAACTCTTGAAGTAGCAGAAGAATTTCCAGACGTAAAATTTGAACATGCTACAGGGTTTAAGAGAATGGATAATGTATCAACATATTCCGCAAGATTTTATGAGGGTAGAACTATTATTGGTCATATCGCAGGTAAAATGACCAAGACAAATACAATAGGTTACATAGTGTCATTTCCAATACCAGAAGTTATAAGAGGTATTAATGCCTTTTACCTAGCTGCTGCAAAAGTAAATCCAGACGTTAAAATTAAAATTATATGGAATTACTCTTGGTACGATCCAGGAAAGGAAGCAGATGCTGCCAATACATTAATTAATCAAGGAGCTGATATAATTGTTCAACATACTGACTCGTATGCTCCTTGCCAAGCTGCCGAAAAGGCTGGAGTACTTGCTTTTGGTCAAGCTTCAAATCAAGAAGCTTTCTGTCCAAATGCCCACATGACTTCAATCGAAGATATTTGGGGCCCTTATTATGCCGCAAAGGCTCAAGCTGTTGTTGATGGTACTTGGGGTTCAGAGGACACATGGCAAGGTTTTAAGGAAGGTATGGTGGAAATGTCACCATATAACACAAAACTTTTACCTTTAGATTTAATTTTAGAAGCTAAAAACATGGAGACCGCTATTGAGAATGGAACCCTTCATTCATTTGAAGGCCCAATATACAACCAAGCTGGAGAATTAGTTGTTAAAGAAGGCGAAGTCGCTGATGATGGGATGCTCGCTGGAATGATGTTCTATGTTCAGGGTATAGACGGAGAGGTACCTCAATAAGTACAAAAGTAAATATTTAATTAATCCTGTTCCCAAGGAAAAACAAGCCAGTCTTTGTCCCTAAAATCATATAGATGAAGATCGGCTTGCTTTTTTCCAGAGGTTTTTGCATATAAAACTACAAACTTTGAATTAGGCATCATTTCCTTAACTATTTTAGCTGTATCGCCGCTATCCACTAAGTCGTCAATAACAACTAACTTTTTTTCTGATTTTATTCTTTTAAAGATTTTTATATTTGAATTTTTTTTCCTATCGGCATAGGTTTTAAGAGCAATTACATCAATATCCTGTATCCCCAAATAATTGGCTATTATAGAGCCCGGTATGAGCCCACCTCTAGAAATCAAAATAAGTTTTTGGGGTTTATATTTTTTTTTTATTAGTTTTGCTAATTTTATACAATCTGTGTGTATATCGTGATAGCTTAAAAAAACCTGTTTCATCCATGGATTATAATAAAAAATAAATGAAAAGCAATTTAGCTATACTTAGCTCAGATCAAAAATCAATTGACTTTATAAAAAAAAATAAACTATCAAACATACTTAACCTTTATGCAAATAGTTCAAGAAACACTGATGCCGCTCAAGCATTTTGTAAGTCTCACAATTTTAATAAATATTATGGCTCGTATGAAGATCTTATTTACGACAAAGAAGTAGATTTTATTTTAAATTTTTTACCTTCGGGCATTAAGTTTGAGTATATTTATCTTTGTTTGAAAAATAATATCAAAGTTATAACTGATTACCCAATTATTAGTAGTTCAAATGACTTGGTGTATTTCAATAAATTAGTCGAGTCAAAATTAATAAATAATCTTTTTTTAATAAATGAAATAAATTTTAAAAAGCTTTATAAAGAAACTACTAATCAAAATGCAATTACTTATGTAAAAAATTTCCAGTATTCTAATGATTTTAAAAATAGTTTAGATACTAAAGATATTTTGTTTGATCTGTGCCCAGATCTCTTTTACTTAATTTACATGTACCGTAACCAAAAAATTACAATTTTTGTGAAGGATAAAAGTATTGATAAAATAACAAATAAAATAAACAGCTTAAAATGTGAGATTGACATAAATGAACAATTAAAAATAAAAATTATGTTAAAAAGTGATGTTTTTAATACTGACACAGCAATTAAATCAAAAGAGGGGTCATTTGACACAAATAAAACCCTTTATAATTCTGAAGATCTAAATTCTTTTGTAAATTCAAAGAATTCTTTTGAAAACTTATCTATTTTTACATATTATCCGTACAAATTATTTCAAGAGGTTCTTTATGAGTGAAAATATTACATTCTCGGTATCCGGTTCTGAGACTTACTACCACAAAGATTGGCTTAAATCAAAAGGCTTTAAATGGGTAGCATCATCTAAAAAATGGGAAAAATTAAATATATTAGAAATCGAAGCTGACCAGCTATCAGAATACTGTAGAGAGTTTGGACTTTATTATGAAAGGTCTGATAAGGGCATGCCTAAATTTGATTATGAAAGTTATTTATGGGATGGAAATATTCCTGATAAATCAATTTGGTATGAAGAGAAGAACCTTCCTAATTCAACAAATAAAGAAGATTAGTGTATTAAAACTGAAAATATTCCATAAAAAAAGAATACCAACGCAATCATTAAAGCAAAATAGTAAGGTATTTTTTTCTTATTCATAAATGAAGCCATTATTACCAAATACTTATGTACTAAACAATAAATATCTACAATCAATCATATCACCGAGTACAGATATAATTGATTACAACTTTACCTCTGAACAAGTACATAAACTTAATCTTTTACAAATATTAAGACCTGATATTTATTTTAACAAAAATCTTTCTGAGGAAGATTTTTTTGACTTATCAAAGAAATACTATCAAAAACTTATTGATGAAGAAATTATTTATAAATCAGAAAAAGAGTATTTTTTATATAGGATTGATTCAGAAAACCATTCTCAGACGGGGTTAATTTCCTTATTAAATATTCAAGATTATATTAATAGAAATATTAAGCCTCACGAAAAGATTTTAGTTAGTAAAGGAAAAGAAAGAGCTGATCAATTATCTAAAGTTAAATTCCAATTAAGCCCTATTTATCTTTTTTACGATGATGAAAATATTGATCTAAATCTTGATATCCATCACGATAAAAAACCAATTATAAAGTTTAAATCAGGTAAGTATACTCACTCTATATATAAAACTAACACTGACTTTAGTGGTATAAATTTTAAGGAACTTTTTGTTGCAGATGGCCATCATAGAATTGAAGGTTTTGCACAATTAGATGTAGATAAAGATACTAAGTTTTTATCAATAGTTTTCCCAAAATCTAAGTGCTTAAACTTGCCTTATAATAGAAGCATTAAGTTCCCTAAAAATTATAAAAAAGATTCGTTTTTGACTGATTTAAAAAAATTTTTTCATATTAAGGAGCTAAATTATCATGAGAAGATAGACCGTTTTTTTGTAATCTACTTCGAAGGTAAATTTTTTAAAATCGATTTGAAAGTTAATTATTCTACAAATGGTGCAGATTGCATTGATTTTGGAGAGTTTGTTTTAAAAGAAATATTAAATATTTATGATGAAACTAATGATGAAAGGGTAGAATTCGTCCCACCCACACTAGGGACTGATTATTTGATTAATCAAGTTGATACAGGTATAACAGATCTATCAACATTGATGAGACCAGTTAGTATGGATTTAGTTATAGATTTTTCAAAAAATTTGAAATTTATGCCGCCCAAAGCTACTTGGTTTGAGCCAAAGCCACTAGATGGGCTATTTTTTTATAAAATTATTGAATAAATCTTAAAACTGAGGAGTAATATAAACAATGCAAAAACCCACTATTAAACCAAATCATCCATTTTTTTCATCAGGACCCTGTTCTAAAAGACCTGGTTGGAAATTAGATGCATTAAGTGATGCGGTATTAGGAAGATCCCATAGAGCTAAAAGTGGTAAAGCAAAATTAAACGAAGTTATAGTTAAATCAAAAGAGGTACTCGAATTACCTGATGATTATTTAGTGGGTATTGTACCTGCTTCAGATACTGGGGCTATAGAAATGGCTATGTGGAGTCTTTTAGGATTAAAAGGTGTCGAAGTTTGTGGTTGGGAAACCTTTGGATTGACTTGGGTTAAAGATATTACAAAACAGTTAAAACTAGAAAATGTCACTGTTCATAAAACTGATAACTATGGGGAACTTCCAGATTTGACTAAAGTAAATTTTAATAACGATGTTGTTTTTACTTGGAATGGTACAACCTCAGGTGTTTGTATACCTAATGCCGACTGGATACCAGACGAGAGAGAAGGTCTATCCATTTGTGATGCAACATCTGCTGTATTTGCAATGGATATGGATTTTAAAAAATTAGATGTTGTTACTTGGTCTTGGCAAAAAGTTTTAGGTGGAGAGGCTGCACATGGAATGATTGCCTTATCTCCAAAAGCTGTTGAAAGATTAGAGACTTATGAGCCTTCCTGGCCAATGCCAAAAATTTTTCAATTAGCTAAAAATAAAAAATTTGCTAAAGATATCTTTGAGGGAGCTACAATTAATACACCATCTTTACTTGCTGCTGAGGATGCTTTAGATGCTTTGAATTGGTGTATCGAAATAGGTGGTCAAAAAGAGCTTATTTTACGATCAAAAAAAAATCTTCAAGTCATAAGAGATTGGATTGAACAAAGGGATTGGGTTGAGTTTTTGGCTGTGGATCCAAATACCTATTCTTCAACAAGCATATGCTTTAAGTTTACACATCCTGATTTTGTTGCTTTAGACAGTGACAACCAAAAAAAATTAGTAAAAGAGGTTTGCTCTACATTAGAGAGGGAAGATGCTGGTTATGATATTAATGCTTATAAAGATGCACCAGCTGGTATAAGGATTTGGGGAGGCGCAACCGTAGAGGCCTCTGATATTGAAAAAGTTTTACCATGGATTGAGTGGTCCTTTTTTGAAACAATGGAAAGGTATAAATAATGAAGATTTTAATTTCTGATAAAATGAGTAATAAAGTTGAAGACGTTCTTAAATCTAAACAAATTAAATACGATATAAAGATTGGAATGTCTCCAGAGGAACTCAAAGAAGTAATTGATCAATATGATGGTATTTTAATCAGATCTGCCACTAAACTAACGTCTGATATACTTGCTGACTGCAAAAACCTTAAAGTTATAGGAAGAGCAGGGGTAGGTGTTGATAATGTTGATCTCGATCAAGCAACAAAAAATAAAATTTTAGTAATGAACACTCCCTTAGGAAATCTTGAGGCAACTGCAGAGTTAAGTGTGGGATTAATGTTTTCACTTATGAGAAATATACATTTAGCTAATGACTCGACTCATCAAGGAAAGTGGGAAAAACCTAAGTTTATTGGAACTGAATTAAAAGGAAAAACACTTGGAATAGTTGGTTATGGTAATATTGGTCAAAGAGTTGCTGAAATATGCTCAACAATTGGAATGAACATTATTACTAACTCTAAATCAGCTAGTGATGAAGATCTATCTAGATTTAAAGCAAATAAAGTTTCAACTGAGCAGTTAATAAAGGAAGCTGATATTGTTTCAATTCATACAAAATTAAACGATGAAACTAAATATATGTTTAATAAAGAAACCCTTTCTACCATGAAACCTACATCAGTTATTATAAATTGTGCCAGAGGTGGTTTAATCAATGAAGTGGATTTAAAAGACGCTTTAAACAATGGAGTTATAGCTGGGGCAGCTATCGATGTTTATGAAAATGAACCTGCAACAGATAACGTTATGTTTGGAGCTAAAAATTTACTTTTAACTCCACATTTAGGTGCTTCCTCAAAAGAAGCACAATCTAATGTTGCTATTGATGTAGCAAACCAAGTTGCTGATTTCTTAAAAGATAATAAAATAGTTAATAACGTTAACTCTTTTTAAATTTTTTTAAATATTCATATATCGAAATTTTTGTGAGCACGTTTTGAATTGTTTTACTTTCATTAATTTTTTTTAATTGAGAAAGTGTTAGTTTAAAAATTTTTATTTCTTCATTTTCATTCTTATTGTAATGTGATTTAAATTTAATTTTTTCTACCTCGGCATAGTAAACATGAACGATTTCATCAGAGTAACCTGGCACTGGACAATATGTAGTTAGTTTGAATATTTTTTTTGTTTTAACTCCAATTTCTTCTTTAATTTCTCTTTTTAAGGCTGTTATTAAACTTTCACCTTTATCAACCAGACCACCAACAATTTCATATTTTAAATTTTTACCTCTAACAAAGTAAAATGGCCTAAATTGTTTTATTAAATAAAATTTTTTTTCCTCCGGGCTAAAACATAATGCAAATACAACATCACCTATGTTCAAAATTTCTCTATTAATTTTATAGGGTTTAATTTTTTTGTTATAGCTCTTGATTAAAAATTGGTATTTCCAAAATCTGAAAAAACTTTTTGATAAAAGGGTTTTTTTTATTTTACTTACTTTTTGCATGTAATTTAACTGTTTGACTATTTATAAGACAAAAGTATATATATTCAATACTCGGGGAGTAGCTCAGTCTGGTAGAGTGTCTGCTTTGGGAGCAGAAAGTCGCAGGTTCGAATCCTGTCTCCCCGACCAAGAAGAAAATAATGAAAAAAGCTACAATCAAAAGACCCTCAAAAACAAATATGCAATCGGGTCTAAAAAAAACTAAATTATGGATTATTGAATTTGAATTTGACCCTAGTCTTCAAAAAGATGTTTTAATGGGATGGAATAGTTCAAAAAACACAACTAAGCAGCTAAAACTCAATTTTGATAATCTAGATGATGCTATTTTATGGTGTCAAAAGAACTCATATGAATACAAGGTCGTAGATCAAACTTATAAACAAGTAAAACCAAAGAGTTATGCGAGTAATTTTTCAAATAATAGAAAAACCTCCTGGACCCATTAATAATTAAATATTCATTTTTCAAAATATAATACTATTATCACTGCATAATTATTAATTAATAAGGGGGAAAGAAATGATTAAGTTCATTACAACTCTGCTTGCTTTATTTATGTTTAGCACGTCATACGCTAAAGAAGTTAAAGTTGGCATTATTTTAGGTTTTACAGGACCTATTGAATCATTAACGCCAGGTATGGCTGCAGGCGCTGAGTTAGCTTTTAACGAAGCTTCAGACTCAGGTGCACTTCTAGGTGGTTCTACAGTTAGCTCAATTAGAGCTGACTCAACATGTATCGACTCAGCAGCAGCTGCATCTGCGGCTGAATTTTTAATATCTCAAGGCGTTACAGCTATCATGGGAGCAGACTGTTCTGGTGTTACAGGTGCGGTTCTTTCTAACGTAGCTGTTCCTAATGGTGTACCAATGATTTCACCATCTGCGACTTCACCTGCTTTAACTACAGCAGAGGATAATGGTCTATTTTTTAGAACAGCTCCCTCTGATGCTAGAGGCGGAGA
Organism: uncultured Alphaproteobacteria bacterium; assembly: GCA_902526965.1. Classification (GTDB taxonomy): domain Bacteria; phylum Pseudomonadota; class Alphaproteobacteria; order HIMB59; family HIMB59; genus HIMB59. The sequence continues at coordinate 23,543 of CABZMT010000006.1, read as the reverse complement.
AGTATTAGCAGACATTACTAACGACAGAGGTATTACAAGTGTTGCAATTACTTATGTTAACACCGACTATGGTGTCGGTTTAGCTGATGTATACGAAGCTGCCGCTAATGCAAGAGGTATCGAAGTTACAGCGAAAACTGCTCACGAAGGTGATAAAGCTGACTATAGTGCAGAGGTAGGTGTTCTTTCATCTGCAGGTGGTGATGCATTAGTTGTTATTGGTTATTTAGACCAAGGTGGAAATCAAATTATACAGGGATCACTTGATAGTGGTGCTTTTGATACATTTGTGCTTTCTGATGGAATGATTGGTGCTTCATTAACAGATACTTTTGGTTCTGATCTTGATGGATCTTTTGGCTCTATGCCCGGTTCATTAGGCGCTGGTGCTATGAAGTTTAAAGCATACGCCGAAGCAAATGGTGTTGACCCTTCAGTTTATGTTGGAGAGTCTTACGATGCTGCAGCATTAATAATGCTTGCAATGTGTAAAGGTGGATCTGATGATAGTGCAACTGTAGCTGCAAATATTATGAGTGTAGCTAATGGTCCTGGTACAAAGATTTATGCCGGTGAACTAGGTAAAGGTCTTGAGCTTGCTTGTGCAGGTTTCGCAGTTGACTATGACGGAGCAACAGATGTTAACTTCACAGAAGTGGGAGAAGCATTTGGAGCATTCCTTGAAAAAGGAATTGAAGGCGGTCAATTCACAGACGTAGCTCAAAGATAAACATTAAAATTTAGCCTCATCTTTTAGGTGGGGCTAAATAATTTTCTTTAATTTTTTATAACCTTTTCCGGAAGTAATCCTTTCGGTCTGTATCTCATAACTAATAGTAGGCCCAAACCCATCATTAAATATCGAAAGTATGGAACACTATTTTGAAGATGATCTTTGATGTAACTAGTTTCATCTAAATGGCCAGTGAATAAGTTAATTACAACCATTGCAAATGGTGCTGATTGTATCCAAATAAACCAGACTACAAACCCTCCAAGTACTGCTCCATAATTATTCCCTGTACCACCTAAGAGGACCATCACCCATATTAAAAAAGTATATCTTAGTGGTTGATAACTTGATGGAGTAAAAAGACCGTCATAAGTAACGAGCATTGCACCTGCAAATCCAATAATCGCTGAACCTAACATAAAAATAAACAAATGCTGTTTAACAACATTTTTACCCATAGCCCTAGCTGCTTCTTCATTGTCTCTTATGGCTCTCATCATTCTACCCCAGGGAGAATTTAAAGCTTTTTCTGAGAAATATAGAATTACAAATACAACGACTAAAAAAATCAAACTAAAACAAAGTTTCACAAAAACACCTGAAGAGGTAATTACTAATTGATTAAGTAAAGAAATTTTTACTTCAGGGTCTAAAACATTGGATAACTTTGAGGAGTTAAAAAACTGAACTAAATTAATAAACCATTCTGACTCTTGTAAATTCACTTCATAAGGAACGGGTCTCTTTAGACCAATAACATTCTTAACACCTCTTGATAGCCACTCTTCATGTTTTACAATCGTAATTATAATTCCTGATACCAACAGAGTAGAAATAGCTAAATAATCTGATCTTAATCCCAAACATACCTTTCCTACAACAAAAGCCACTAAGGCAGATAAAATTGCTCCTACAAACCAAGAGAAAATAATTGGTAAATTCGCACCCCCAAGGAATCCAGAAGTAGCAGCATTTATAGACTCAATTTTACTAATTGATGGTCCTGCTATGAATTTTAGTAAAGGGATAGATAAAATTATAATTAAGAATACAAAATAGTTTTTATATTTATGTTTCGATAATTTTTTATTAATCATAAATACGCTAATAACAACAGCTGCTAAAAATAATCCTGATATTAAAATACCTATACCTCCAGCACTCCATGCTTCATGCACAGGTGGCACAGAAACTAAAACAGTTGCAAGCCCTCCTATTGCTAAAAAACCCATTACACCAAAGTTTATTAACCCCGCAAATCCCCATTGTATATTTACCCCCATTGCCATAACCGCAGATATCAAACATAGATTTAACATTGATAGAGCGATGCCCCAGGACTGAAACAGGCCAACTAAAACTGTTAATATAGTCATCACAGAGAAACAAATTCTAAAGTCTATATTTTTGATCATATTACTTTCCCTTTAAAAATACCATTTGGCCTAAATATGAGAACAACTATCAATATTGCAAAAGAGATAGCAAATTTATAATCAGTTGAGATAAATTGTATAAGCGTACTCGGCTCTAAACTTTCTGGCATAATATATTTAAAGAATTTTTTATATGCATAGGTAAGACCTATTTCAGAGAATGCTATCAAAAAGCCCCCATAGAATGCCCCTAAAGGATTACCTATCCCTCCAACTATTGTTGCTGCAAAGATAGGAAGAAGATTATTGAAATAGGTAAAGGGCTTAAAGCTCTTGTCTAATCCATATAATGTTCCTGCAACAGTCGCTAAAATAGAAACTATTACCCATGTTATTAAAACTATTTTTTTTGGGTCAATGCCTGAGAGTAGGGCTAGGTCTTCATTATTTGAATATGCCCTCATTGATTTTCCAGTTTTTGTTTTATTTAAAAAATAAAAAAGTATTGAGCAGGTGATTATAGTTGTTACCAATGTAATTACTTGTGTAGATTTTATTGCTAGACCTTCATTTAAACCTGTTAATTGTTTAAATTCTCTCGCTTTCATTATGAATTTATGTCCATCCATAAAATTTATATCATTTGGCCCAATGATAATTCTCACCACTGCATTTAAAACAAACATAATACCAAGGCTCACAACTATAAAAGTTACAGGATTACTTTTTTTATTTCTGTAATATTCAAAAACTGTCTTGTCAAAGAATAAGCTCACAGCAATTGTCAATAAGATGCCAATAGGTAAAGCTAGAAGAGCCGTTGGAAGCAATCCAAATGAAATTCCCTTTGACTGTAAATACCATGTCATAAGAATTACAACCATAGTTCCAAAAGCCATTAAGTCTCCATAGGCAAAGTTAGCAAATCTTAACACTCCATAAATCAAAGTTACCCCAATAGCACCAAGCGCCAATTGAGATCCATAAGTGATACCAGGTATGATAATAAAGTTAGTTAGTAGTATGATAGAGTTTAAAAAATCCATTTATCCACCCAAAAAAGCTTTTCTGATATCTTTATCTTTTAGTAGGTAGTCACCTTTACCTTCGTATGCATTCTTTCCTGTCACTAATATATAACCCCGGTCAGATACTTCTAAAGCTTGTCGTGCATTTTGCTCAACCATTAGGATAGCAATATTTTGCTTTTTAATATTCAGGATGTGTTGAAATAATTCAGTCATAATAACAGGTGAGACACCTGCTGTAGGCTCATCGAGCATTAAAACATCAGGATCAGTCATTAATGCCCTTGCTATTGCCACTTGTTGCCTTTGTCCACCAGATAACTCACCAGCAAACTGATCCTTCTTTTCTTTAATTATAGGGAATAGATCATACATTTCCTCTATTCTAGAAGCTAGATTATCGTCATTGATAAACGCTCCCATCTCTAAATTTTCTTTTACTGTTAACTCTGTAAATATATTTTTAATTTGAGGTACGAACGATAAGCCTAGTTTTATTCGGTCTTGTGTTTTTAGATTTGTAATATCTTTACCATCTAGCAATACATTACCATCTTTTAAGTCTAATATACCAAGCATGGCTCTCATTGCCGTTGATTTTCCAGCACCATTGGGGCCCAGAATTGACACAATCTCTCCACGATCTACATTGAAAGAACACTCTTCAATAATGTTAACACCACCGTATCCTCCTGTTAGATTTGTCGCTGAAAAAAACATTATTTTTTTAATCCCTTACCCAAATAGGACTCAATAACCTGTTCATTTGACTTAACCTCTTCAGCAGAACCTTTAAAGAGAACTGATCCTTCTGCTAAAACAATAACTGGGTCACATAACTCACTTATAAAATTAAAATCATGCTCAATCATACAAAATGTGTAACCTTTATCCTGATTAAGTTTTAAAATCGACTCACTAATATCTTTTAAAAGAGTTTTATTAACACCTGCCCCAACTTCATCTAAGAAAACTATTTTTGCATCAACCATCATAGTTCTCGCCAATTCTAATAATTTCTTTTGTCCTCCAGAGAGATTTCCAGCTCTTTCATTTTTTAAGTGTTCTATCTTAAGAAATTTTAGAACATCCATAGCCTTATCTTTTATAATCTCATCCTCTTTTTTTATTTGTCGATTATTCATAAGAGAGTAAAGAAGTTTTTCACCCTTTTGATTACCTGGAACTACCATTAAATTTTCAATAACTGTCATATTTGAAAATTCGTGTGCAATTTGAAATGTCCTTAATACGCCTAAATGAAACAAGTCGTGCGACTCTTCATTTGTGATTTCAACACCATTATAGAAAACTTTCCCTGTGTCTGGTTTAAGATTTCCAGTTATGACGTTAAATAATGTCGTTTTGCCAGAGCCATTAGGCCCTATAATACCAGTAATGGCTTTATCTTTAATTTCTAAGGAGCAGTCATTAAGCGCTACTAAACCACCAAAAGTTTTTACTAAATTCTCTACCTTTATTAATGTGTTGTTCATTTAAAAATTAATGCATATTAAAGTAGAAAATATAAAGTTGAAGTGGTAAATATTCCAATAAATGCGCTCTTAGCTCAGCTGGATAGAGCATCTGCCTTCTAAGCAGAGGGTCGCAGGTTCGAATCCTGCAGAGCGCGCCAATACAACATCATGTCTGATATTAAAAAAAAGTTAGACTTCTTATCAAAATCCCACAAAGAGCTTACTGGATCTGATTTATCTAATAAAATAGCTAAATCATACGTAGACTTATTCAATCAAATAAAAAATAAAAAAACATTAATGATAGCTGGATCACAAGGTTCTGGTAAATCAACATTATCAATGCAAATTAAAAAATATTTTAAAAAATTTTATTTTAAAAGCGTTGTAATTCTTAGTATTGATGACTTTTATTTATCATCTTATCAAAGAAAACAGTTGGCAAAAAAATTGAAAACTAATTTATTTGATACCAGAGGTGTTCCATGTACACATAATTTAAAATTACTTATTGAGACGGTTGATAAATTAAAGAGAAATAATTTTCCAGTATATATTCCGATATTTGACAAGGTAACTGATAATAAAAAAAAACATAATAGAAAAATTAATAAAGCAGATTTAATAATTTTAGAAGGGTGGTGTGTTGGCTCAAAACCAATTAATCCCGAGTATTTAAAAAAAAATATAAATGACTTAGAAAAAATAAATGATCCCAAAATGATATGGAGAACAGCTTACAATCAAGCGTTAGTTGAATATCAAAAACTTTTTAATAAGTTCAACTATTATATTTTTATCAAACTACCTAACTGGAAATATGTTATTAACTGGAAATATAAACAAGAATTAGGTCTTCGTTCATTGAGAAGGGACAATCATCTTAAAAAGAAACTCTTTCTATTTATCCAATATTATGAAAAATTGTCAAAATGGATGTCTTTTACTTCTCCTGATATATGTAATGTTTTAATTACATTAGACAAAAATCAAAAAACTAAAATAATCTTATATAAATGAAAAAATATCTAATCTTCACTGATCTTGATGGTACTTTATTAGATCATGAAAATTACTCATACGGTAATAACAAAAAAACTATTACTAGTATTATCAATAATCAAAATGAAGTTATTTTTAATACAAGTAAGACATTTAGTGAGTCTATAAATTTATTAAAAAAATTGAACTTAACCAATATGCCTTTTAGTACAGAGAATGGGGCACTTTTATATTTTCCAAAAAATCGTTTCAAGAAAATTAAGAACTCATCTGATTACGGTAAATATTGGAAAATTAGAATTGCAAAATTATCCTCAAGTAATTGGCATCAATTTTTACTAAAAAAACAAAAAAAATTTAAACTTCTAATAGCCCAAGATCTTCCCTCTAAAATTTTAAAAAAATACACAAAATTAGATAATACTAGTAAGATGCTAAATAGAGAGGCAAGCCAAATTATTCTTTGGGAGGATAGCTTGGTAAATTTAAAAAAATTTAAAAATGAGCTTAAATTCGAAAAACAGGGAATATTAATACAAGGAAGTAGATTTACGCAAGTTTCATCTGTATGCAACAAAAGAATAGCTAAAAAGTTAATATCTCATATATATGATAATCAATTTTATGGTACATACTCTAAAAATACTATCGCTCTTGGCGACAGCAAAAATGATATTGATATGTTAAATTCAGCCAGTTACTCTTGTCTTATAAAAAATCCATCTGGATCTTTCCCTAGGTTGCGTTCTAATAAAAAAAATATAATAAAATCATCAAAGTTTGCACCCGACGGTTGGAGTCAAGTCCTATATAAATTGAACACTAAATTGGAGAATAAAATTTTTTAAGCATGCCTGATTTTCATCAAAATGGTGTCATAGCAACACTTCATAATTTCAATACAAAAAAAATTGAACAAATTGAAAAAGATCTTTTATCTTTTTCAAAAAAATCTCCTATGACTTTAATTTTACCTTCTCTTTATTCTGAGTTAGAAAAACCTGCCTTGACGTATATTGTTAATACTTTAAAGAAAGTAAAATATATCAAAAATGTAGTTATTGGCTTAGATCAAGCAAATAAAAATGAATTTGTAAAAGCTAAAAAGTTTTTTTCAGTCCTTCCACAAAAAACTTTTATCCTTTGGAACGATGGTCCAAGATTAAAAAAAATAGATCAAGCCTTATCTGATTTAGATTTATCTCCATTACAAAAAGGTAAAGGCAGAAACATATGGTATTGCATGGGTTTTGTAATTTCTTTAAAAGACTCTGGAACAGTAGCTATGCACGATTGTGATATTGTGACTTATGATAAAAATTTATTAGCAAAGTTATTTTATCCTGTTGCAAACCCAAAGTTTTCTTTTGATTTTTGCAAAGGTTTTTATCCCCGCGTAGCTCAAGGAAAAATGAATGGAAGAGTTACAAGATTACTAGTAACTCCTTTAGTAAAATCTTTACAAAAAATGGTTGGTTATAATGAATATCTTAACTTTCTAGATATATTCAAATATCCTTTAGCTGGTGAATTCTCATTCAAGTATGATCTTTTGAATGATATCAGAGTTCCTCATGATTGGGGTTTGGAGGTTGGTATACTGTCTGAAATGTATAGAAACTTTGCTAATAATCGTATTTGCCAAGTTGATTTAGCAGAAACCTATGAACATAAACACCAAGAAGTTTCGAAAAATAATAGACAAAAAGGTTTATCTAAAATGACCATTGATATATCTAAAGCTATCTTTAGAAAACTGGCTACACAAGGTCAAGTATTTTCTCATGAAAAATTTCGTTCATTAAAAGCTACATATTTTCGTATGGCTCTTGATATGGTTCAGATATACAAAACAGACGCTGAAATGAATGGCTTGGACTTTGATGTACATAAAGAAGAGGAAATGGTTGAGCTATTTGCACAAAATATTATTGAAGCAGGTAAGATTTTTTTAGAGTCCCCAAGTGAAAATCCCAACATCCCAACATGGAGAAGAATTGACAGTGCAGATCCAACAATTCTAGATAGTTTTAACAAAGCTGTAAAAGAAGATAACGCATAAGTTGAGAGAAGAATTAAAAAATAATTTAAATATCCATTTTCAAATTATTTATAAAGATATCTTAGATCAAAATGAGATCTTAAAGTTAATTAATAAGGTTTTAGATTTGTTTGAAAACAAAGACCAGGGTATTACTGAACCTAATTGGTCACAAAAGGATATTTTTTTAATATCATATGGTGACTCTATTGTAGAAACCTCTGATAATAAATTAAAAGCACTATCTAAATTTTTAAATAAATACTGTAAGAAACATTTTAATAATGTTCATATTCTACCCTTTTTTCCATATAGCTCTGATGACGGATTTTCTATAACAGATTATGAAATTGTAAGACCTGATTTAGGTAACTGGCAAGATATGAAATTATTGTCAAAAGATTTTAGAGTTATGAGCGATATAGTTATAAATCATGCCTCTATAAAAAGTAAATATTTCAAAAACTTTATTGAAAATAAAGAAGATACACAAAATTTTTTTATCAAACTGAAAAATGTACAAGAGGGATATGAGAGTGTTGTACGTCCAAGAAGCTCAGATCTTTTTAAAAAGTATTCAATTAATAATGAGATTTTTTATTTGTGGTGCACGTTTAGCCATGACCAGGTTGATTTTAATTTCAAAAACCCTAAGGTTCTTTTTTTCTTTATTAAATTAATTCATTTATATTTGAAAAATGGTATCAGAGTATTTCGATTAGATGCTATCGCTTTTTTGTGGAAAGAATATGGAACTAATTGTTTAAACTTACCTCAAACACATGAAGTTGTTAAACTCATTAGGACTCTTTTAAATGCATATAGTAAAAATACTCTTCTTATAACTGAAACGAATTTACCAAATTTAGAAAATCTTAGTTATTTTGGAGAAAATGATGAGGCTAATGCAATATATAACTTTGCTTTACCTCCTTTATTGCTTTGGACTTTGGTAATGGGTGACAGCACAGCTATTAGAAAGTGGTCAATGGGCATGCCCCCTGCCAAAGATAATACCTCTTATTTTAATTTTATAGCTTCTCATGATGGAATTGGTCTTAGACCTACAGAGGGTATTTTAACTGATAAAGAAAGAGACACATTAGTTGATATTATGACTGATTTTGGCGGTCAGACTACCAAAAGAAAAAAAGTTGATAACACAGAGTCTGTCTATGAAATAAACATTTCCCTGCTTGATGCTCTTAAAGGTACTTTTTTTGGAACGGATCACATGCAGTTAGAAAGATTTATATGTTGTCATTCAATGATGTTAGGTATTGAGGGTATACCAGCTATTTATATACACAGTCTCGTTGGATCTACCAATGACTATAAACAAGTTGAGAAGACAAATAACAAGAGATCTATCAATAGAAGATCATGGGAATATGATGAAATTGATAAATTACTTAGTGACAAAGACTCCTTAAATAATCAGATCTACAGTGAGTTATCAAAATTAATTGATATTAGAAAAGATCAACCAGCTTTTCATCCGAACGCCACTCAATTTACATTTAATTTGGGAAAAAACTTTTTTGGTTTTTGGAGACAAAGTCACGATAAAAGACAATCTATTTTTTGTGTTAGCAACGTTACTAATGTTTTTCAATATTTAGATTTATCAGAACTAAATTTAATTTCCTCTAATGAGTGGTGGGACTTAATTTCTAATGAAATAATTATTGATATTAAATCTACAATTACTCTTAAAGCTTATCAAACTATGTGGATTACAAACTATTAATTAAGGCATGTAATTTATTCATAATAAGGTTATCTGAGACTTTTTTTCCATTACTTTCATATATAAATATATGATATGTTTTAAGCATCATGACAGATCCCAAAACATACAAATTTAACACTAAAACATTACATAGTGGGCATCAGCCAGATAAAAATTTTGGCTCACGTGCTGTTCCAATTTATCAAACAACCTCTTATTTATTTCAAGACGCGGACCATGCTGCTGCATTGTTCAATCTTGAAGAGGGAGGACATATTTATAGTAGAATATCAAATCCTACAATCTCAGTACTTGAAGAGAGAGTTGCTGCGCTTGAGGGTGGTTCTGCTGCTTTAGCTACTGCTTCAGGAATGAGTGCTATGACTCTAGCTATTTTAAACATTTGTAGTGCTGGTGATCATGTTGTTTCCTCTTCACAGCTTTATGGAGGATCATTTAATTTATTAAGATTAACTTTAAAAAGATTTGGCATAGATACAACATTTGTAAAACCAAGAGACACAGAGGGTTTTAAAAATGCAATTCAACCAAATACAAAATGTATTTGGGGAGAGCTTATAGGAAACCCTGGTATTGAAATAATGGACTTACCTGAAATTTCTAAAATTGCAAAGGAAGCAAATATACCTCTCATGGTTGATGGGACATTTAACACTCCATATCTATGTAATTTATTTGATTTAGGTGCTGATATCATAACTCACTCTCTAACAAAGTGGATGGCTGGTCATGGAACTTCAATGGGTGGTATTATTGTTGAAAAGGGTGATTTTGATTGGACTAAAGGAAATAAATTTCCAACAATGACTGAGCCATATGAGGGTTATCATGGTTTATCTTTTGCAGAAGAATTTGGACCCGCTGCTTTTACAATGAGAGCTAGGGCTGAAGGTATGAGAGATTTTGGCCCATGTATGAGTCCAACCAATGCTTTTAATATCTTAATAGGTATTGAAACTTTATCAGTCAGAATGGAAAAACATTTATCCAATACTCAAATTATGCTTGATTACTTAACAAACAATGAGAGCGTATCTTGGGTTAATCATCCAAGTTTACCTGATCATCCAGATCACAAAGTAGCATCTAAGTTAATGCCAAAAGGAGCTGGTTCTATGATAGCATTTGGTATTAAGGGTGGAAAAGAGGCAGGTCATGCATTTATAAATGCCTTGAAGCTAACCTCTCACCTTGCCAATGTTGGTGATGCAAAATCTCTGGTTATTCATCCTGCATCCGCAACACACTCACAAATGGATAAGAAATCATTAGAGTTAGCTGGTTTAACAGAGGATATGATTAGATTTTCAGTAGGACTTGAGGATATGGAAGATATTATGACTGATTTTGACATGGGATTTAAGGCATCACAAAGACCAAGACTTGTTGCTTCTAAATGAAGATAAAGATAAACGAAAAAGATGCTTATTATACTTCTAGTGGAAGAGAGATAGATAAAAAACAACCAACTATTGTATTTGTTCATGGAAGTGGTTTGACTCATGTTACTTGGGTTCTTCAAACACGGTATTTTGCTTTTCACGGATACAATACGATAGCCGTTGATTTACCAGGTCATGGTGAGTCTGAGGGTCCTGCTTTAAAAACAATTGAGGAAATGGCTGATTGGATTGCTGATCTAATAACTTCTTTAGGTATAGAGAAGACTTCTTATGTCGGCCATTCACAAGGATGTTTAGTTGGTTTAGAATTTGCTCAAAGACATCCTGATAAATTAGAACTTCTGGCTTTAATAAATGGATCAATGTCCATGAAAATGAATACAGAGCTTTTAGACTTAGCATTAAACAAAGATCAAAAAGCTGTCGATTTAATGATGGATTGGGTACACGGACCTTTAGGACATAAAGGTGGCCATCCTGTTCCAGGGTTAAGCCATTTAGGAATGGGCGGTCAATTAGTGTCATCTAATAACAATGGAACACTAGGCACAGACTTTAATGCATGTGATATTTACACAAATGGACTGAAAGCTGCAGAAAGTGTAAATCATCCTACTTTATGCATTGTTGGTAAGCATGATAAAATGACACCTAAAAAAGTTGGATTAGAGTTAGCGTCTAAAATAAAAGACTCTAAGACTATCGTTCTTGAAGAGTCAGGACATATGGCAATTTTAGAAACTGCAAGTGAAACTAAAAATTTATTAAAAAACTTTTTTAGGGAACATAGAAGTGCATCATAAGGGTTCTTGTCATTGCAAGGCAATTGAATTTGAAATTGAGTCCGATCTCGATAAAATTATGCAATGTAACTGCTCAATATGCATAAGAAAAAATGCAAAGATGATTATGGTACCTAAGGATAACTTTAAACTTTTAAAAGGAGAGAGTGATTTATCACTTTATCAGTTCAATTTAAACTTAGCTGAACATTTTTTTTGCAAACATTGTGGTATTTATACTCATCATAATCGAAGAACAGATCCAAACGGTATGGGTATAAATTTAGGATGTTTAGATGATGTCGATCCTTTAGATTACGACGCTGGTCTTAATGACGGAAGAAAACTCTCTTAGTTCAGTCCTTGATTTTAATATAAAAAAATCTAGTATTGGCCATGGCTCAAGTAAAAGAATATTTAACGTTTGATGACGTTTTATTAAAACCTCAAGTATCTAATATCCTCCCTAATGACGTAGATATATCTACAAATCTTACAAAAGATATAGTCTTAAACACTCCTATTATTTCAGCTGCTATGGACACAGTTACAGAGTCAAAAATGGCTATTGCTATGTCTCAAAATGGTGGATTAGGAGTAATCCATAAAAACTTTGATATTGAAACACAAAGTTATGAAGTAAAAAAAGTGAAAAGATATGAAGCAGGCATTGTTTATAACCCCATTACAATGAGTCCAAATAATACAATTGAAGATGTTTTAAGTGTAATGAAAGAACAAAATATATCAGGATTTCCTGTAGTGGATAAAGACAATACACTAAAAGGTATAATAACTAACAGAGATGTACGTTTTGTAATTAATAAGAAAACTAAAGTTAAAGACTTAATGACAAAAAAAGTAATTTCTATAACACAAACTCAATCTAAAGCCATGTCTTCTTTTGGTTTAGCAAAAAAACTTTTACAAGAAAATAGAATAGAAAAGCTAGTAGTCACTGATAATAATAAAAAATGTATTGGCATAATTACTGTTAAAGATATTCAAAGAGGAGAAAAGTTTCCTTTTTCTGTCAAAGATAAAAATGGTCAATTGTTAGTTGGTGCTGCTGTAGGAAGTAAGCCTAATGATTTATTGAGAGCCATAGAACTAGATAAAGCTGGTGTTGATATTTTATTTATAGACACAGCTCATGGTCATTCTGCTGCGGTATTAGACTCATTTAAAAAAATTAGGAAAAAAATTAAGTTGCCAATAGTCGTTGGAAATATTGCAACTCCTGAAGCAGCAAAAGATTTGATTAAACTAGGAGCAGATGCTATAAAGGTTGGTATTGGCCCCGGTTCTATTTGTACTACAAGAATTGTTGCAGGTGTAGGGGTTCCTCAATTCACTGCGATCCAAGACATAGCTTCCATTACCAATAAAAATAAAATTCCAATGATCTCAGATGGTGGTATTCGCTACTCTGGCGATATAGTGAAAGCTTTAGCAGCAGGTGCAAATTGTATTATGGCTGGTTCTTTATTTGCCGGTACCGATGAGTCACCAGGAGAGGTTTTTCTTTTTCAAGGCAGATCTTATAAATCGTATCGTGGCATGGGTTCGTTAGGTGCTATGGCTAGAGGGTCTGCTGATAGATATTTTCAAGATGAAATAAATGAAGCCATTAAATTAGTCCCTGAAGGTATAGAGGGAAGAATTCCTTATAAAGGGCAAGTATCTAATGTGTTATTCCAACTAACTGGAGGTCTAAGATCTGGAATGGGATACACGGGATCAAAAAATCTTACAACACTGAAAAAGAATGCGAAATTTGTTCGATTGACTAATTCTGGTATTAACGAAAGCCATGTTCATGGTGTGCAAGTGACCAAAGAAGCTCCAAACTATCGTTCCAATTGAATAAATCAGTTTTAATTATTGATTTTGGGTCTCAGTATACGCATCTAATTGGAAGAAAAATTCGAGACTTAGGAATTTATGCCGAGATTTATCCTCCTAAATATCTCAACAATGTCACCAATATTTTAAATCATTCAGTATTAATTTTATCAGGTGGCCCAGACTCTGTGTTAAATAAAAATGCTCCTAAAATAGATATACCTTTGGATCAAATACCTATTCCAATTCTTGGTATATGTTATGGATTTCAGTATATCTCTAAAGAATTTGATGGTGTGATTGAAAAAAGCAATCAAAGAGAATATGGAAAGACAATTATAAAAATAACAAGGAGTGACTTATTTAAAGATACTAATTCAGAACAACAAGTGTGGATGTCTCATGGAGATAGTTTAACTAAAATACCAAAAGGATTTAAGATATTAGCAAAAACTAAAAATAAAATACCAGCAGCTATCAACAAAAAAAATATCTATGCCATTCAATTTCATTGTGAGGTAACGCATTCAGAATTTGGAAATCAGATTTTAAAAAACTTTCTATTTGATATATGTCAATTAAAAGAAAATTGGAAAAATAATGATTTACACCAAACTATAGGCAGATATTTTAGAATTAATGTAAAAGAAAAAAAACCTAATATAGTTTGTGCTGTATCAGGGGGTGTTGACTCTACTGTTTTAGCATTTGCTTTATCAAAATATCTTAAGCTTGATAATGTTCACTTTATTTTTGTTAATAATGGATTGCTCAGAAAATATGATTTTAAAAATATTAAAGCAGTATTTAAATCCTTTAATCTAAAATTGAATATAATTAATGCCGAACATCTATTTTTAAAAAAACTTAAAAATATTACTGAGCCAGAACTTAAAAGAAAAATTATAGGAAGTTTGTTTATAGAGGTCTTTTCTAACTACATAAGAAAGTTATCACAAAAAGATTTCTATTTAGCTCAAGGTACTCTCTACACAGATATAATAGAAAGTCGTTCGTTTCATGGAGGAAAGAGTGTAACTATAAAATCTCATCATAATGTTGGTGGCTTACCAAAAGACCTTAAATTTGACGTTATAGAGCCTTTTAGAGAGCTTTTTAAGGACGAAGTTAGAAGATTAGGTTTATTTTACAAACTTGACTATAAATTTGTAAATCGACATCCCTTTCCTGGTCCTGGATTGGGCATACGTTGTATTGGTAAGATTAATCGACAGAGATTAGATATATTGAGGGATATAGATGAAATTTTTATTAATTTTTTAATTGATAAGGATTTATATAACAAATCATGGCAAGCCTTTGCTGTGTTGCTTCCAATTAAATCTGTTGGTGTTATGGGAGATGAAAGAACTTATGAGGAGACTTGTGTTCTTAGATGTATCAATTCAGTTGATGGAATGACCGCAGATGTGACGCCGATTGACATTAATACATTGTCTGAAGTATCAACACTGATAATTAACAAAGTTCCTAGAGTGAACAAGGTTTTGTATGACATAACAAGCAAGCCCCCGTCTACTATTGAATGGGAATAAAAAATTGAAAATTCCTATTTACCAAGTTGATGCTTTTGCCTCTAAAATTTTTAAAGGAAATCCTGCAGCTGTATGCCCTTTAAAAGAATGGTTACCTGATCAAATAATGCAAAATATAGCTATGGAGAATAATTTATCAGAAACGGCATTCTACATAGATGAGGGAGAAAAATTTTATATAAGGTGGTTTACTCCTAAAACTGAGTTGGATCTAGCTGGCCACCCAACTTTAGCAACTGCTCATATTTTAATAAATGAATATAAAACTAATATAAGATCATTGAGTTTCAAAACAAAAATAGGCGATACCTTAAATGTTTCTTTTAATAAAAATCTTTATTTAATGGACTTTCCTTCAAGACCACCAAAAGCTGCTAAAGCGACATCTGATATTTTTGAAGCATTAGGTAAAACTCCTATTGAACTATTAGCACATAGAGACTTAATAGCTGTATTTGAAAATCAAAACGATATTAAATCTATAAAGCCAGATTTAGAAAAGTTAAAGAAACTTAATTACCCTTCTGTTGTAATTACAGCAAGAGGAGATGAGTCAGATTTTGTATCAAGGAATTTTGCTCCAAAATTGGGTATACCTGAAGATCCTGTAACAGGCTCCTCTCATTGTGAATTAATTCCATATTGGTCTAAAATACTCAATAAAAAAGAGATGATTGCTTTTCAAATTTCTGAAAGAGGAGGAAAAGTTCATTGCACAGACATGAATGATAGAGTTCTCATAGGTGGAGAGGCTATAACTTTTTTTAGAGGTGAAATAGAACTAGCCTAAAAAAATATTTTGAATATTTTAATACTTTAGATATTTATAAAAAAATCTATTTTAAACATTGTGAAGCAAGATTTTAACAGAATTGATCGTTTACCTCCCTATATATTTGGAGAGATAAATAAACTTAAAGCAAAACTCAGAAAAAATGGGAGAGATATTATTGATTTTGGTATGGGAAATCCAGATATGCCAACACCTAAACATATAAGAGACAAATTAAAAGAAGTGACTGATAAACCAGGAACAGGTAGATATTCTATGAGCAAAGGGGTGCCTGGTTTAAGAAAAGCACAAGCTAAATATTATCAAAAAAGATTTGGTGTTAAATTAAATCCTGACAGTGAGGTTATAGTAACTTTGGGTTCAAAAGAGGGGTTGGCTAACTTAGCTCAAGCAATTTCAACACCTGGGGATATTATTATCTCACCTAACCCTTCATATCCTATTCACCCCTATGGATTTATCATAGCAGGCGCTTCACTAAGACATCTACAAACCATGAAAGATGGTATCTTTGATCCTGAGACATACTTAGAAAGATTAGATCGCTCTATAAGAAATAGTTCACCTTCGCCTGTGGCATTAATTGTTTCTTTTCCCTCTAATCCAACTGCACAAGTAGTAGATTTAGATTTTTATAAGGAAATTATTAAGATGGCGTTAAAGTATAATGTATATGTTTTATCTGATCTTGCTTATGCAGAAATATACTTTGATAAGAAACCACCGCCTTCAATTTTACAAGTTCATCGAGCCAAAGAAATAGCTGTTGAGTTTACTTCTATGTCAAAGACATATGCAATGGCTGGCTGGAGGATAGGTTTTGCTGTTGGAAATAAAAAACTAATTGAAGCTCTAACTAAAATTAAATCTTACTTAGATTATGGAGCCTTCACACCTGTTCAAGTTGCAGCTGCTACCGCTCTTAATGGATCTCAATCATGTGTCTCTGAAATTAGGTCTATTTATGAGAGCAGAAGAAATGTCTTAGTCGAGTCTATGTCACGATCAGGTTGGAATATCCCTAGTCCTCAAGCGAGTATGTTTGCATGGGCACCTATACCCAAAAAATACCAAAATAAGGGATCTTTAAAATTTGCTAAGGATTTAATGACAAAAGCTGAAGTAGCTGTTTCGCCAGGTATCGCTTTTGGCGAATATGGTGAGGGTTTTGTACGAATAGGTTTAGTAGAAAATGAGCAAAGAATTCGCCAAGCAGCTAAAAATGTACGTAATTTAAAGCTTTAGTCTAATATTCTTATAAATTTTCAATTAAATAAAATATTGCTTATATTCTTGATAATTATATAAAACCAACCTTAAGATGATTAATACAAAAAAAATAGGCTCTGTACTTAAAAACATCAATAATATCGATGAATTGAGTATTTCTGATTTGATTAATTGTAATCAAGGGCAACTAATTGCAGTAAAAGTAATTACAGTTAATCCTAATTATAACAAGCTAGAGCTAATTTCTGGAAGAATTACTGAATTAACTGAAGAAGATATTATCATTGGTGCTTTAGGTAATAGGATTGCATCCTCAGGAATGACAGGATCTGTTCCCTCTGAATTAAATAAATATGATAAAATTCATATTTTAAATTTAGGAGGGGTCATTGGTAATTGTAAAGATTTCAATATCCTCTTGGGCCCAGCTACAGAATGTGAAGTGCTTGGATCAATTATAGATAAAAATAATAAACAATTGAATTTAGCAGATTATTCTAAAATTAAAGAAAAGAAGATAAAAAATAAAATTCCATCTATAGCTGTCATCGGCACTGGTATAGACTCAGGAAAAACGACTGTAACTTCTTTTATAATTAAAACACTCAGTAACTATTATAAGAAAATTAATGCATGTAAGTTAGCAGGCACTGCTTCCCAAAAAGATTTATACTCTTATGAAGATAATGGTGCTTATAAAACATCAGATTTTGTAGATTATGGTCTTCCTAGTACCTGTATGAATGACAAAGAAACTATACAAAATTGCTCCGCCTCTATTATTAGTGATATGTCAGAAGATGCAGAAATAATTTTAATGGAATTAGGAGATGGCTATCATGGAGATTATGGAACCAAGGAAATCATTCAAAATACTGAAATTACGGACTCAATCGAAGTAATTATCATTTGTGCTTATGATGTATCAGGGGCAGTAAATATTATTGAGAACCTAAAATTAAATAATTTAGACAATAAATTATTGATTATAAGCGGACCTGTTACAAATAATGTTTCTGCCTACAAACAATCTATCGATAAATTTTCTATACCTAATTCAGACTTTTTAAATATTTATAATTCAACTAATCATGTCAATGTTTTTGCAAAGATAATCAATAGGATTAATAATGATTAAAGTAGGTATAATAGGTGCTAATGGTTATTTAGGTATAGAATTAATACGAATTCTCTCTATGCATCCAAATGTAAAGTTATCAAAAATATTTCAAAGAGAGTTAGCGATTGATGAGGAGTTTACTCATTTACAATCATTAAATTTCAATGACATACAAACAGATAATCTAGATGATTTTAAAAATTTAGATTGTGTTTTTTTAGCATTACCTCACGGATCAGCTGATGAATATGTAAAAGAATTAATGTCAAAAGTTAAAATTATAGATCTGAGTTCTGATTTTAGAATTTCTAATCAAGAGGATTATAATAAATATTATAAATCTAATTTTGATATTAATACTCAAAGTCAGTTTCAATATGGCTTCATTGAAAATTCTGGTGATGAAATAAAAAAATCTTCAAATATTTCTAACCCAGGATGTTTTGCATTAACAACACAGTTATCTTTATTGCCATTTCACTCCATAATTAAAAATGTATCTGTAACTGCTATTACAGGATCTAGTGGTGGTGGTAAAAATCCAACAAACAAAAATCATCATTCAACAAGATCTAAAGATATATTTTCTTATAATATCAATTCCCATCGTCATTTGGCTGAAATTTATCAATCTTTTCCAAATTTAAGAAAAAACCTATCTTTTGTGCCACTATCTGGGCCTTTTTCAAGAGGTATATATTTAACAAGTCACATCGAAACAAAAGAAACCGTCAATAATGATTTTTTAGACTCATGTTTAGTAGATTGTTTTAAATCTGCTCCTTTTATAAGAATTCAGAATAATACAAAACTCTCTAATGTGGTTGGCTCTAACTTTTGTGATATTGCCGTTTCTTTTAAGGATGAGAACCATTTTGTTGTTGAGGCATGCTTAGATAATTTAGTGAAAGGTGCATCTGGTAACGCCGTAGAATGCATGAACCTTATCTTTGACCAAGATCAAGCACTTGGATTAAATCAAATGATACCTTTGTACCTATGATTAAAAATCAAAGTTTTTATCAGTCCATATTACAAAATTCAATTCTTGTAATTAAAGTAAGTGGTAAAATTTGTGATAATCAAGAAAACATCGATAATGT
The DNA here is from genome assembly GCA_902526965.1 of uncultured Alphaproteobacteria bacterium. Classification (GTDB taxonomy): domain Bacteria; phylum Pseudomonadota; class Alphaproteobacteria; order HIMB59; family HIMB59; genus HIMB59. The sequence continues at coordinate 4,300 of CABZMT010000006.1, read as the reverse complement.
TATTAGTGACATAAAAGAACTCTTAAATTCTATTACCAAATTAAAAGTAGTATTGGTCTTTGGATTTGGTCGGCAGCTAGATAATTATATGATTAACGTTCATGGTATAGAGCCAAAAAAATTAAATGGAAGAAGAATAACTTCTTCTGATGATATAGAGGCAGCAAAGAAAATTTCTGGTCAAATATTGATTGATATATTTAGTTTGAGCTCACGTTATAATATTAGAAATTTTCCAATTCCTATTTCTAAAAAAGACTTCATTGCCGCAAAGAAAAGAGAATTGATTGATGGAGTTGACTATGGTCAAGTAGGAGATGTTGTATCAGTTGATGCATTACAAATCAAAAACTTATTTAAGGAACATGATATGATTATTATGCCGAGTTTAGTTTTAGATAAAAATACTTCTGAAGTATTAAATGTTAACGCCGATACTATTGCTACAGAATTAGCAATTAATTTGTCTGCAAGTAAATTAATTTTTATATCAGACGTTCCTTTTATAAAGGATACTGAAGGAAAAAGAATTTCTGCAGTTGATGAAAACGTAGCAAAAAAGCTTTTTGATGAAAAAATTATATCTAACGGAATGATTGTAAAAGTTGAAAACTCCTTAAAGGCACTTAACCAAGGCGTTCAAAAAATACACATTATTAGTGGTGAAATAAAGAACGCTCTTATAAATGAGTTAGAGACAGAAGAGGGTATTGGTACAGTCTTTCAAAAACAATCCCTTGATTATTAACTAATTTCTTAAAGATTTAGCAACTATCTGAGTAGCCTTATTTATTTCATTTTTTGAAACAATTAGAGGAGGTGTAAGACGTATTATTTTATCTTGTATTAGTGTTGATATAAGTCCATTTTTGGCCATTTTATTATATGTTTTCAAAGCTATTTCATTATTTCTAAATTCTATACCAGCCATCAAACCTAGGCATCTTGTATCAACTATTTTATCTATGTGATTGTCATGCATTTTTTTAAGTAAGCGCGATAATAATTTACCATTAATCAGTACTTTATTTAAAAAAGATTTAGTATTTATATACTTCAATACGTTATAAGAAATTCTTGTCTGAAGCATACCTCCACCAAACGTAGAACCATGAAAACCAGTGGAAATTATCTTTGATATATATTTTTTTACTATTGTTGCACCTATGGGGATGCCAGAACCTAATCCTTTAGCAGAGGTTATTATATCTGGATTAACACCATAATGTTTGTACGCAAAAATTTTTCCTGTTCGACCTATACCGCCTTGTATTTCATCTCCAATTAACAAAATTTTCTTACTTTTACAAATATCTTTTATTGCTTTAGCAAAGGTTTTACTACAAATATTGATACCACCATCTCCTTGAATAAACTCTATGATAATGGCTATTGTTTTTTTATTAACTAGTTTTTTAAGATGAGAGGCATCATTAAACTTACAAAACTTTACTTTCCCTGGTACAGGTCCAATATCTGTCTTATATTTTTTATTACTACCAACTGATAAGGCTCCAATTGTTCTACCATGAAAAGAGGAAGTCATAGCAATAATCTCATCTTTGCCCTTTTTACTTCCATAGTTTCTTGCTATTTTTAATGCAGCTTCAATGCTTTCTGCACCTGAATTAGAAAAGAACACATCACCTTTGTTAGAATTTTCAGATAATAATTTAGATAATTTAGTCTTGAACTCATGCATTTGTGAGCCAGACAAATGAGTTATGCCTGTTTTTATTTGATCTTGTAAACTTTTTTTAACAATTGGGTGATTATAACCAAGAGAATTAACTGCCACACCAGCTGAAAAATCTAATAATTTTTTATTATTTGAAGTGTGTAAATAACACCCTCGTCCTTTGATAACTTTAAAATTACTAAATTTGTAGGTTTTTAATAAATTATTCATACTTATACTTAACTTTTAATGAAATAAGGAAATTTTTAAAGTCAAAATCTCCACTGACTTATTTTATTCATTAGGAAATCTCTAAAAGCAATTAATTTTAAACTTCCTTTTAAATTTTCATGATAAACCATATGGACTTCATAATTTGGTCCTTGAATATCAGGCAATACTTTAACCAAGTGTGCTTTATGTTGTGCCATATAATCAGGTAATGCTGCTAAACCTGCACCAGTTTCAACTGCAACTAATAGACCATAGAGATTGTTAATAGTTATATGAGGTCTTCTATTTTTTTGGTTTTTTTTCACACCTGTTTTTAATATCCAATTAGTATCGGAGAGAGGAGAGGGCTTACCTATACCATAAGTTATCAAACGATGACTATTCAGCTCAGATCTTCTCAGTGGCATACCCATTTCGTTGATATAATTTGCAGAACCATAGATATGATATTTAATAGTTGCGATGTGTTTTGACACTAGGTCCAAATGTTTAGGTTTTCTCATCCACAAACCAATATCATAATCTTGGCGAAGCATATCTTGCTCGTCTTCAGAATAGTTTAATTTAAGATTAATCTCTGGGTATCCATGAATAAATTCATTTATTCTTGGACTAAGCCACATAGAGCCAAATGCAACTGTTGTGTTGATAGACAGGTTTCCAGTGGGAACTGACTTATACTCAACTATCTTTTTTTCAATAGAATTTAAATCAGCAAATATTTTCTCAGTCTCTTCAAAAAGATATGTACCTTGTTCTGTAAGAGTTATACCCTTGGTGTGTCTTTTAAAAAGCTTCGTCTTTAGACTGTGTTCTAAAGATTGTATTTGTCTTGTAATCGCTGACTGACTGAGATGGATTGTATCCATGGCTCTAGATATGCTACCAGCTGTAGCAACATGATAAAATGTTTTTAATCTATCCCAATCCATTAATAATAGTATTTAAATCCCCGTTAAAAATAAGAATATCTATTAAATAATATTTTCTGAGAGAATTCAAATCTAATAAAATATTTTGCGCATCATTTAAGTCGTTCTGACTTTCTATTAATTCAGTGATATTAATTTTCTGTGCCTTGTACAGTATTTCATTACCTTTTAATTTCAGTTTCAAGGTATCCATAATTTTCACTTGGTTATCAATTTTATTTAAATAATAATTATAGTTATTCCATGCCTCTAGATATGTATTTAACATATCTCTCTTCAAATCTTTATGTTCAAGCAATTTTTTTTGATAATTGTATTGTTCTATATCAAAATTATTTTCATCTTTGTAGCCATCATAAATAGGTACAGTTAATACCAAAGATAGTGAAGAGGATCTTCTATGATCAATTGTTGCAGAGTAATTTTGACTTTCACTTAAAGAGTATGACAGATCAACTGACGGTCTCAGATCTTTTTTACTCATTTCCAACTCAGGTAAATATGTATTTTCTATAAAAGATAAATATTGACCATAAGAAGATCCCATTAAATCTGAAAATAATTTCTTATTAATTTGATTGTTTGATACGTCAATTTCATAATCAAAATTTACATCTTCATCTTTAATTTCTAAATCAAGTAATTTACTTACTTGCAGCATTAAGTTATCTATCTGTCTATCAAAATCTAATAGTACTGTTTGTGCTTCTAATAGTTCATTTTCTAAATCCAATAACTCAGTTTTAGTAGTTCTATTTGCTTGAAATAAAATTTCTGCTTCTAGAACTTTCTTTTTATAAAACTCTAAATTCATCTGTTGATTTTTCTTTTTAAAAACTAATGCTTGCAAATTACTATAGCCGTTGAGTAATTCTTTAATTAATAATTGTTTTTTATACTCCCTTAAATAATCAAAAGCCTGATTTCTTGTTTGTGTTGTAATTAAATTTAATTGACTAAAACCACCATTATAAAGATTAACTGTAGCACTTAGAGTATGAGTATCTGAATTATAATTAGATGAACTTATAGTACTTGAATAATTATTAGAGATATTAAATGAGTAATCAATTTCCGGTATATATAACGTGTCAGCATTTTGTAAATCTTTATCTTCTATTAAATTGTCATATTTAAATTTTGAATTAGTTTCATTTTTTTCAATAAGAATTTTTATTAGATCTGTAATTTCGTAAGATAACAAATTATTAGATAAAACTGAAAAAAATATACTAAATAGGATTATTTTGAGTTTTGCCATTGTTTTTCAAGGTTTTTTAAATTCCACTCTAATTTTTTTTTATTCATTTGTTTTTCCATTTTTTTAAAACGTTTTTCAAACTTTCTATTAGAGTCTCTGATAACAGTCTCAGTATCAAGTCCTAATTTTCTTGATAAATTAATACAGGAAAATAATAAGTCACCTAATTCTTCTTTTATTTTCTTTTTATTTTGA
>CABZMT010000005.1 GCA_902526965.1 uncultured Alphaproteobacteria bacterium | reverse complement strand
TATGCCTCTTTAAATCTTGAGTGTAATTTTGATTTATTTGGTTTGAATATTAACAACTACGGAGTAAATGATAATTATTCATTTATTCAGCACCTAAAGCCCTCCTCTTCAAGTAGAGAGATTTTTAAATCTATAGTTGAGAAAGGTGCTATAACAAATTTTCAAGGTAAGATATATGTCGACTCTATAGCTCAGAAAACTGATGGATATCAAATGAGTAGATCTTTACTTTTAGACGATATTTCTAAGGCTAATAATAAGCCAGAACTTGAAATTTACGCTGATGATGTAAAATGTAGCCATGGCTCTACTGTTTCTAAATTAAATGAAGATCAAATTTATTATTTTAAATCTAGAGGTATTGATAGTGAAATGGCTAAAAAAATACTAAAAAAGGCATTTATTTTAGAAATTATTGAGTCTATTAAAGACGATAATTTACGAAGTTATTCCAATAAAATAATTGAAAGTTTATTAACATGAATAATATAAAATCAGATTTTCCAATCTTAGATAAAAAGATAAGAGATAAAACCATTACTTATCTTGACTCTGCTGCAAGCACCCAGAAACCAAAACAAGTTATTAATTCAATTTCTGAGTTTCTTGAAAACTCATATGAAAACGTACATAGAGGGATGAATTCCCTTAGTATCGACGCTACAGATTTATATGAAAAATCTAGAGAAGTAGCCAAATCTTTTATTAATGCAAATTCTACAAACGAAATAATTTTTACAAGAGGAGCTACCGACTCTATAAACATTATTGCCAATTCACTAGTAGAGCATTTAAATAAGGGCGATAAGATTGTTGTGACAGAATTAGAACATCACTCTAATTACCTACCATGGATGCATTTATGTAAAAAATTAGAATTAGAATTAAAAATAATCCCAATTTCTAAAGAAGGTATTCTATCTGAAGATGAAATTATAAATAATTGTGATGATACTACTAAGGTTCTTTCTTTAACACACATGTCAAATGTAACTGGACAAATACTTGATATAAAAAAAATTAAACAAGAAATTAATAAGGATATTTATGTAGCTGTTGATGGATGTCAATCAATTGCACATCTTAATATTGATGTAAAAGATCTAGACTGTGATTTTTACTCTTTCTCCTCTCACAAACTTTACGGTCCATCTGGTATTGGAATTATGTATGGTAAAGAGGATATTCTTAACCAACTTAATCCTCCAACTTTAGGAGGGGGGATGATCAATGAGGTATCCTCAAATGATTTTTCTTATGCCATGTTGCCAAATAAATTCGAACCAGGAACACCCTCTATTGAGGCCGCCATCGGTTTTAAAGCTGCCATGGAGTATCTAAATAGTATTAACTACCAAGATTATTTTTCAAAAGAAAAAAAACTCAGAGCCACACTAATTTCAGCTCTTAATGACTTTGAAGAAATAGAAATATATGGCTCAAACGACAATGGAAATGCCACTTCAATTGTTTCCTTTAATATCAAAAACCAAAATTTTAATGATATTGCCACTTTTCTTGACCAACATGGAATAATGATCAGAGGTGGTCACCATTGTTGTCAACCTTTTATGAAAAAATTAGGTATACCAGGTTCCTGCCGAGTTTCTTTTGGAATTTATAATGACATTAATGATATAGACCACTTTGTTGACTCAATGAAAAAAACTTTAAAATTATTACAATAAGACATGGACGATAAGACACTCTCTGACTTTATGCCTAAACTAAATTCTGAAGGAGATATTTCCTTTGGAGATTTTTCAACATCAGAGTCAGTAAACTTGACAAACGATAAAATTATAGAGGTTCTGACAAAAATAAAAGATCCAGAACTTGATATAAATATATATGATCTTGGATTAATTTATGACCTATCAATCGATAAATTTAACAATATTAAAATTATAATGACGCTAACAACTGTTAATTGCCCAGTAGCTGATAGTTTTCCATTAGATGTTGCAAAAAAAGTTCACGAACTTCCAAACACAGGGCAAGTTAGTGTTAATCTAACCTTTCAACCTCCTTGGAATAAAGATATGATGAGTGACGACGCAAAGTTAGCTTTAGGTTTTTAAAATGTCTAATCCCTTATTTACATTATCTAAAATGGCTCAAGAACAAATTTCTAAATTGTTAGTGGATAACAATAATGCAATTGGTTTGAAAATAGGTTTAAGCACAAAAGGTTGTGCTGGTCTTAGCTATACAATGGAATATGTCAATGAAAGTGACATACAAGGATGTGAGCTAGTTAATGATTATAAATTTCCTCTTTATATTGATAATAAAGCTGTAATGTATGTTATTGGTACAGAAATGGACTTTATAAAAGAAGAGTATGGAGAAAGATTTGTTTTCAAAAATCCCAATCAAACTAGTGAGTGCGGTTGCGGCGAAAGTTTTCACGTTTAGATTTTAATTAATTCATGGCTATTCTTTTAGGAATTCTCTCAGCGTTAAGCTTTGGCGTAGGCGATTTTTTAGCAAGATTTTCATCACAAGAAGTTGGTTTCAAGAACTCACTTTTTTGGATGTTAGTCGTTGGCTCAATTTTTTATCTTTTTTTATTTTATTTCTTTGGAAGTGGATTATCTCCAAATGCAATAGGTTTGAGCAATAGCTTTCTATCAGGTATTCTAATAATGTTTGGACTCTTATGCTTATATAAGGGCCTTCAAATGGGACCTGTATCAATCGTTGCCTCTATAGCAGCAACGAACCCTTTTTTTGTCTTTGTCATAAGATTTTTTTTAGGTAGTGAACCAACAATTACTCAATGGATTGCCACTTTGATAGTTATTTCAGGTGCTGTATTTGTATCAATTAGTGCAGATAGTTTCAAAGAAAGCCTGGGTTTATCAAAAAAACAAATAAAAGAGGCTTTAATTGTATCGTTTATGGCAAGTGGTATGTTGGCTTTAGGTATTATTTTTTCTCAAGAAGCCTCTAACTCTCTGGATCCAATCGAAGCAGTTGTGTATGTAAGATTTTTTAGTTTGTTAGGTATTACAATCTTATTGTTATTTACAAAATCTAAGATAACACTGACAAAAAAAGCAGCTCCTATATTGTTTTTTCAGGGAATATTAGAAACAACTGGTTATTTCTGTTTAGTTTCAGCATACGCCTTTGATAAAGTGAGTATAGCAGTGGTGATTTCCTCAGGTTTTGGACTTGTAACGGTTTTACTAGCAAGAATGGTTCTAAAAGAAAAAATATCTAAAATTCAAACCTTAGGTATCTCTTTAACTTTTATAGGGGTTATTGGACTAACTATCTAATTAAATTTTGGAGTCTTTTTTTATCAAAACGATATGAATTCATAGCAATAGCTAAACAAATAACTATACCTCCTGCTATTGTGTTAGCGCTTGGAATTTCGTTGATACCAAGTAAAGGCAGCCATGCCCAAAAAATTCCTCCAACTACCTCTAATAAAGATAACATTGTCAATTCACCTGAGAGTAGGTGTTTTGATCCAATACTAAAAAGGATTAACCCACTTGCAACAAGTAAGCCATGCGTTATACTTAATAAAATATTTTTTAAAGGTAAATAAATTTCCTGATTATTTATTAATATCAAAAAGCAAGCAATAGTTGCACAAAATACTCCAGCATAAATCAAAATATAAAATTTTTTGAAATCGCTTTTACTTCGTAGGGCAACGGTAAATGCTGCAAATCCTAGGCTTGATACAAAACCCATGATCAATCCATATAATGAACCACTAAAAGCACTAGCATGTATCATTATTAAAGCGCCTATTAAAGCAATAATCATACTTATAAAATTTTGTTTTGAAATTTTTTCATTAATAAATACTAATGCAATTAATGAAGCCAAAAAGGGCATTAAGGCTAACATAAAAAGAGTGACAGCAGCAGTTGTATTACTAATTGAATAAATAAAACCAATCATAGCTGTGGTTAAACAAAGACCACCAATTATAGAAACTTTATCTATTTTTATGATATTAAGAATGAAATTTTTTTGTTCTTTGATTATAAGATACGTAGCTATAATTACTGCTACTGTCAGTCCTCTAATGATGAGATAGGGGAGTTGATAGATTTGTGGATCTATCATATTTTTAACAACTAGCGGACCAAAACTCCATATTAAACCGCTTAAAACAACTATTATTACTGCTTTAATATGTTCACTCATTTACGAGATTAACTTATTTTATAAATGAAGTTTTTAATAGTTAATTGCTTAAAAAGAAATTTGATAATAATTTAATGTCATCAAATGAAGTATTTTTACCCTCATTACTTCTCAGAGTGAATGATTTTGACTCAATTTCTCTTTCACCCATTACTAGTGAGTAGGGAATTTTTTTAGAAACAGAGTTTCTTATCTTATATCCTAATTTATTATCTGAGCTGTCAACAATTGATCTGACACCAAGTTGTTGAAGCTTTACTTTTACTTGATTGCTATAATCTACAAATTTTTCAGATACTGGTAATATTGCAAGTTGAATAGGTGTAACGAATAATGGAAGCCATCCATTTGTATTTTCTAAAATGATTGCTATGAACCTCTCTAATGAACCAACTACAGCACGATGTATCATTATAGGAACTTGATTTTTGTCATCCTTATCTTTGTATTTCGCTCCCAGTCTATCTGGCAGATTAAAATCAATTTGAATTGTGCCACATTGCCATTCACGTCCTAGAGAGTCCTCTAATGTATACTCTATTTTTGGTCCGTAGAATGCACCTTCTCCTTCTAATATATTAAATTCCTTGTTATTATCTTTTAAAACTTTTTTTAATTGATTTTCTGCATTATCCCAATTTTCTTGAGTGCCAATACTCTTTTCCGGGCGAGTAGAAATATTATATTTGATCTTTTCAAAACCAAACTTCTTATAAACTCTCTCAATTAATTTAGTTGTCTCATTGCACACATCATAAATTTGATCACCAGAGCAAAAGATATGTGCATCATCTTGCGTAAATCCTCTCACTCTAAATAATCCATTCAGAGCCCCTGAGGGTTCATATCTGTGACATTTACCAAATTCAGAATATCTCAGTGGCAAATCTTTATAAGTTATGAGTTGAGAATTAAATAACACAATATGACATGGACAATTCATGGGCTTTAATGCAAATGTCTTGTTATCTGTTTCGGACGTGAACATATTTTCTTTAAAATTTTCCCAGTGACCAGATTTTATCCAGAGTTCATTTGAAACTAACTCAGGTGTTTTTACTTCAAAATAGTTTAATTTTTGCTGCTCAAAGCGTATATATTTCTCTATATTTTGATACAAGGTTAAACCCTTATCTTTCCAAAATACATTACCTGCGGATAAATCAGTGAGGAGGAACAAACCCATATCTGTTCCCAATCTTCTATGATTTCTTTCTTTGGCTTCTTCTAAATTTTTTAAATATACTCGAAGCTCTTTTTCTGAATACCAAGCAGTTGCATAAATTCTTTGAAGCATTTTATTGGTACTAATGCCTCTCCAATAAGCTCCTGAAACACTGGTTATTTTAAAGCTAGCATTATAATCCTCTGTAGTTTTATGATGAGGCCCTTTGCAAAGATCTGTAAAATTATTCTGTTCATAAAGAGTTATTTCATCAGAGTTATCCAGATTATTAATAAGTTCTAACTTATATTTATTATCTTTAAAAATTTCTAAGGCTTCTTTTTTGGAAACAACTCTTTTTAAAAAATCTCTTCCTTCTAAGAGTATTTCTTTCATTTTTTTTTCAATATTTTCTAAATCATCATCTGATAATGTACTCTCCATATCAAAATCATAATAAAAACCATTTTTTATAAACGGACCAATAGTTGGTTTAGCATTCGGGAAAAGAGATATGACAGCCTCTGCTAAAATATGAGCCATATCGTGACGCATAATGTTTAAAGCATCTTCAGATTTATGTATTATAGGAGTACTATTTTCGACTTCGGTATCCCAATAATTATTATTTGAGTCTTTATATGCTACTACTTCACTCATAATTCTAACTTTTTATAGAAACAACTTTTTGAACCAGTATGACAGGCACCTTCCCCTTCAAGCTCTACTTCAAAAATTAGAGTATCGCTATCACAATCTGTATAAATATTAATTATATTGAGTTTGTTACCGGAGGTTTCTCCTTTTTGCCATAATTTTTTTTTACTTCTGCTCCAAAAGTGAGCTTTTTTAGTCTCAATTGTTATTTGAATTGAATTTTGATTTGAATAAGCCAACATTAGAATTTCATTTGTGGATTTCTCTTGAGCTATTGTTGGTATTAGCCCATCAGAATTAAAAACTAGTTGATTTATGTTGAAATTTTCCAATGTCTTGATTTTTAATGATTTTTACTTTTATTAAAGTATTTTTCAATGAATAAAAGAATTTTTTCGATGAATTATTATTTAGCGCCAATGATGGGATACACTGACTGTTATTTTAGAAGTTTAATAGAAAATATTTATGGAAATCGTGTTCTTACTTTCTCTGAAATGATTGTTGATAAAGCAATTATTCATAATGAGATTAAAACGATTAGTAAGCATTTTTTAGAAAAAAATAAAAGTGCTATACAAATTGCTGGTTCAGATCCTCAAGAAATTAAAAGGACAATAAATATTTTAAATCGTATAGATATCTTAAAACACGTCAATTTCAATTTAGGGTGCCCAAGTTCTAGAGTACAAGAAAATATGCTTGGTCTTGCATTAACTCAAAATTATGACCTGGTAAAAAAATGCTTATTTGAATTAATCAATTACAAGTATGAAGTGTCAGTAAAGTGTAGATTGGGATTAGGAATGAATGAAGATAAAAATTATATTTTCAGTTATCTAAATCTTTTCAATGAAATAGGAATTAAAAAAGTTTTTATTCATTGTAGGAATGGTGTTTTAAATTTAGATACAAAAAAAAATAGAACAATCCCAAAAATAAATTATGATCTATTTACGGAGTGCACTAAAAAATTTCCAGAAATGGAACTTATTCCTAATGGCGAGGTCAATAACTTAGAAACATTTAATTTTTTTAAATCAAAAAATATTAATCAATTTATGATTGGAAGACAGTTTTCTAAAGATACATTTTTTTTAGAAAGACTAAAGCTTGAAGAAATTGAGAATAAAACACCTTTAATAATGAATTCAATAAAAGATTTAGATAACTATAAATATTTAAATATTAATTTATTAAAAAAAAGTTTATTTACTGCACTAAATAATATGACTAATTCCAAAAAAATTAAGAAAGATCTCTCTATAATAGATAACACTAAAGATCTATTGAATTACTTTGAGAGGAGTCATATTTGGAGTTAGAGGACCTATATAAACATTCTTCATTTTTATCAAAATATAAATATCTTAATAAATCATATAATCTTAATAACCTTGACTCAAAATTAATACTTAATCACTATAAAAATAATTTAAATAAATATAAAGTCTCTAAATCTCCACATTTTTTAAATATAAATGTTTTGAAAGAGGAATTAATTTATTTAATTTTTTTATCAATTCATCTGAATTTAATTTCTCAACCTAATGGCTCAAGATTGTGGTCTATACTATGTAAGAATATTTTAAGTAAAATAATTAATTTCAATTTAGTTAAATTTTTTAATATAAATTTGAATAATTTTTATTTCATAATAGGCATGGGTAAAATTGGTGTAAAAGATTTGAATTTCGCATCCGATATAGATCTCATTGTATTTTATGACTCAAATAAAAGTCCAATTTCTGCAATAGATTTTAATAAAGCCATAAAAAAAATTATAAGTGATATATCAAATGTGTCTGAAACTTTTTTTCATAGGATAGATTTAAGGTTAAGACCTGATTTTGGTAATTCTTTATTAATATCCGATATTGAACAGTCTATTAATTACTATACATCTATTGGTAGAAATTGGGAAAGATTAGCTTTTCATAGATCTAGTTTTTTATGTGGGAATATTCAAAAATATTTTTCATTTAAACAGTCAATTAAAAGTTTTTTATTTCGTAGATCATTTGATTATTATGCAATAGATGAAATTAAAAAACTTTTTGCATATAAAAATAATGAACAAAATTTAGATATTAAAAATTCATATGGCTTTATTAGATCTTGTGAAAATATTATTCACTTTAATCAATTGCTCTGGTCTGGAAAAATAAATTCTCTCAAAGAGAGTAATATTCATAAATTGCTAATTAATTTTAAAACTCATAAAAATATCATTCCAAAAAATGACTTAAAAAATATTACTGATGCTTATTACTATTTCCGTAAAATTGAAAATTATTTACATATAAAACAAAACACATTTCAAAACGTCATTAACACTGACAGAGCATATCTAGAGTCCATAATTGAAAATTTTTCAATAAATTTAGAAAAGCATTATTTTCAAATACAGGCAATATATCAACGTCTATTTTTCCCTAAAATTGATAGAGAAATCTTACAATCTCAAAAATTTAATATTTCAAGTCAAAAAATAATTAAAAATCTTTTCAAACGCGCTGAAAAAATTAATAGCTCTGAGGCTGTAAAAAACGATTATTTAGAGTCTATTTCTAATTTAATAAATATTTTATCTAAAAATGATAAACGTGATGAGTTAATTATAAAATTTGATTATTTAATAAATTATTATAAATCTGGTGTTCATTTAACTGCTTTATATAAATATAATAGTAAATTATTTATAGAATTAATTCTTATTTTTGGACAATCACCTAAATTAACTAATTTAATCTTCAAGAACAATTTTTTAATTGAGTCTTTAGTATATTTTTTCAATTATGGTGTACCTATTTTTAAATTAAGAGAGTTTTCTGATAATTTTGATTTAGATTTAAAAAAATCTATTCAAGATATTTATGAAATTTTATTTTTATTAGATTATCTATTATTATCTCAAAAAATTACAAATCATGATTATCTCAGAAAAAGAAATATTGCTGTTAGGAAATTTATCTTTTACATTTTCGAGCTTGTAAAAAATGATTATATTGCAAATAGAATTAATATATTCTCTGATCTAACACCAATTTTATTTGGCAGCTATGGTATTAAAAATGCTTCAAATTTCTCTGATTTAGACATCTTTTTTACCTATCAGTCCAAAAAAAATAATCATATAGATAATATAAAAATTGTAAGAAGATTTTATTCAATAATTAAACAGTATATTGATCCCAATATTTTAGTTATAGATGATAGAAATAAACCTTTCGATAGAGATTCTGATCAAGTAATAAATATTGATAATTTTTTTTCATTCTATGTAAACACTAATGAACCATTTCATAAATTGTCTTTTCTAAAAGTCTATCTTCTTACAGATAATCTCAAATTGGCTAAGTATTTTAAGAAAATGAAAAAACATATTATCTCTAGCTTTTCTAAAATTGATAATGATTATCTATTAAAAATTATTAAAGCTAAAAAACCTTTAGAAAATATTAAAGATCTTTTTCAAATTTACAAAATTTTTGTGGATATTAACCAAATTAACTGCAAAAAAATTATTTATTTTAAGGAAATAGATTATCTTAGAAATTTATTAATGAATGAAGAGTTAACAGGCAACCCGCCCAAATTAGATAATAAAAAATATTTGGACAGGTTGCTCTTAAATTAGTTTAATAGTCGTAATACATATCGAACTCAGCTGGTGTAACAAGTAATTTATTTGGCTCGATTTCTTCTTCTCTTTTATATTCAATATATGACTCAAGTAAGTCTTTAGTGAAAACATTACCTTCAAGTAGGAAGTCATGATTAGCTTCTAAATTATCAATTGCTTCTTCAAGACTACCTGGTACCTCTTTCACTTTTGACTGTTCTTCAGGAGGTAAATCATAAAGATTTTTGTCCATTGGTTCGCCAGGATCAATCCTATTTTTAATTCCATCTAAACCTGCCATGAGCATAGCTGAAAATGATAAATAACCATTCGCAGTGGCATCTGGACATCTAAACTCGACTCTTTTTGCTTTTGGTGATGGAGAATACGCAGGTATTCTACATATGGCACTTCTATTTCTATTAGAGTATGCAAGTTTTACTGGCGCCTCATAACCGGGAACTAATCTCTTATAAGAATTTATAGTAGGATTTGTAAATGCTAACAAAGATGGGGCGTGTTTAAGCAAACCACCAATATAGAATTTTGCTTCATCACTAAGATTAGCATATCCACCTTCACCGTAAAATATTGGTTTACCATTTGACCAAATACTTTGATGGCAATGCATTCCTGAACCATTATCATTTGAGAGTGGTTTTGGCATAAAAGTGGCACTCAAACCATTACTTTTTGCTGTATTTCTAACAACATATTTATATTTTTGAAGGTCATCAGCCATCTTAACTAAAGTGTCGAATTTTAAATCAATTTCACATTGACCAGCAGTAGCAACCTCATGGTGCTGAGCTTCTACACTCATACCAATTGAGACCATATGATTTACCATTTCTGATCTAACATCTTGCATAGTGTCGTGAGGCGGGCATGGGAAATAGCCGCCTTTATTTCTGACCTTATAACCTAGATTTGGACTTTCATTTGTACCTGTATTCCAAACAGCTTCACCTGAGTCCACAGAAAAAGAAGAATGATGAGGGTGTGTGTTAATTTGAACATTATTAAACAGAAAAAACTCAGCTTCTGGTCCAAAAAAAATACTATCACCAATACCAGATGTCTTAACATATTCTTCTGCTTTCTTTGCAACGTATCTTGGATCTTTATCATATTTTTGTCCAGTGATTGGATCCTGGATGTCACATATCAAAACTAGAGTAGGGTCTGTAAAAAATGGATCTACAAATGCAGTTTCCATATCTGGAATTAATATCATGTCACTTGCTTCGATTGATTGAAAACATCTAATTGAAGAACCATCGAATCCAACTCCTTCTTCAAAAACATCCATCTCAAAAGTATTAATATGATTTGAAAAATGCTGCCATGTCCCTAATGGATCGGTAAATCTGAAATCTATGTATTTAATTCCATTCTCATCGATCATTTTTTGTAATGATTTTTTATCCATTTAATATCCTCCTAAATTAATAACTTGGCAAAATAAGAACTAAATAGCGTCTTTACCTTTTTCACCTGTGCGAATTCTAATAGCCTCTGAAACTTCGTATACAAAGATTTTACCATCTCCAATTTTATCTGTGTTGGAATGTTTAATAATGATCTCGATAGCCTCTTTATATTTTTTATCATCAACTACTAACTCAATTTTAACCTTTGGTAGAAAATCAACGATGTACTCAGCACCTCTGTAAAGCTCAGTGTGACCTTTTTGTCTACCAAAGCCTTTTACTTCAGATACAGTTAAACCACTTAGACCTATTTCACCCAAAGCATCTTTAACGTCCTCTAATTTAAAAGGTTTAATTATTGCTTCAATTTTTTTCATACTTAAGGACCCAAATATAATGTTTAATTTGCATAATATCTATACTATAAATTAATTCAATTTTTGGCGGGTGTAGCTCAGTTGGTTAGAGCGCCGGTTTGTGGTACCGGAGGTCGGGGGTTCAAGTCCCCTTACTCGCCCCAATTTGCGCGCCAGTGGCGGAATGGTAGACGCGCTGGTCTTAGGAACCAGTGGGCAACCGTGGGGGTTCGAGTCCCTCCTGGCGCACCAAATAAATAAAAAAATGGAATATAAAAATATAGAAAAAAATAACTTCAAATCCTCCTTTGAGGTTTCTTTAGATCAAGATGCAATAGGTAAAATTATCGATCAAAAGCTTTTAGATAAACAACCTTCTTTTGAAATAGCAGGTTTTAGAAAGGGGAAGGTGCCTATTAATATAATAAAATCCAAGATAGGCCCTCAAATTGAAAATGAAGTTCTAAACGATGAAATTTCAAAAAATATTAATACAATTAGTGAAAAGGAAAAAATTCAATCTATGATTCAGCCTGATGTGAGTTTTAAAGACTCTTACAATTTTTCTTTAGCCTTTTATTTGAAACCAGAAATTAAATTGGATGAGCTAAAAGAAAGTGAAATTGAAAAAGTTACATCAGAGGTAACTAAAAAAGATATTGATGACTTTAGAGAAAAGGTCAGAAAAGAATATTATTCTTTGGAGAGCATAGACATATCAGATGATAATTCTGTGGTTGATTTTGAAATACTAAATTTTGAAGAAGAACAAAAGAAATTATTTACTCAAAAAGAGGTAAGGGTTGATTTAAATACCGAGACAAAAGAAGAAATATTCATAGATTTAAAGAAAGCTCTATTAAAAATTAAAAACAAATCTGACTTTAGTTTCACTGCAAAGGGTACAAAAATAGAGGCGAAAATTAGAGATATTAATAAAAAGATTTATCCAAAAAATGACGCAGAATTAATAAAAATTTTAAAACTAAATTCTACACAAGAATTAAATGATAAAATTGATAACAAATTAAACGAGGATATGAATTATCTTCAAAAGGAATTTTTTATAGAGGACCTCCTTAAAGTTTTATCTGAGAAAAAAAAGATTGATATTAATGATGAAGTTGTAAATTTAGAACTCAAAAGAAAATATCAAATTGACCTATCTTTAATGAAAGATGAACACAAAGAGAGGATTGAAAGTTTAAAAAAACTTACAAGTGAGAATATACAAAAAGATGTATTATTCTCAGAATTGGTTAAATTCTTAAATGTGAAAGTTGATCAAAAAGAATTACAACAATATATTCAAAAATACTATGGTGAAAAAATTGATCAGAGAACAGCTGAGACTGCCTACGGAACTCTATTAAGAAATAAAATAGCAGATGAGTCTATGAAAACTTTCAAAATCAAAGAAACTAAGTTAAGTTTAGAGCAATTAATGAAAAAAGGATCTCACAATCATGAATCTGGTACCCATAGTCATTGAACAATCTGGAAAAGGAGAGAGATCTTTTGATATTTTCTCTAGACTGCTCAGAGAAAGAATAATCTTTCTTACAGGCCCAATTAACGATGAAACTGCCTCACTAATTTGTGCTCAATTATTATTTTTAGAGTCTGAAAACCCGGAAGAACCTATCAATCTATATATCAATTCACCTGGTGGGCTGGTTACTGCTGGCTTTGCTATGTATGACACAATGCAATACATTAAATGCCCCGTTCATACAGTGTGTATTGGACAAGCTGCCTCAGCAGGTTCATTGATACTCGCTGCTGGTAAAGAGGGAAATAGATATGCCTTACCTCATGCTAAAATTATGATACATCAACCATCAGGTGGTTTTTCTGGACAAGCTAGCGACATTAAAATTCATGCTGAAGAAATTTTAAAGACAAAAAAAAGACTTAACGAGATCTATCAAAAACACACTAAAATTAGTATAAATGAAATTGAAAAAGCAATGGAAAGAGATAGATTCTTTGATCCAGAGGAGGCACAAAAATTTGGTTTGATTGATAAAGTTATAACCACTAGAATTGAAAAATAAATATGTCTGATGAAAAAATAACTTCTGCTAATAGCTCTGATAAAAAAATATCCTGCTCTTTTTGTGGTAAAAGCCAAGAAGAAGTAAAAAAGCTTATAGCTGGCCCAAATGTTTATATCTGTAATGAATGCGTGGTTCTATGTAAGGATATATTAGTTGAAGATGATAAAATCGATACAAAGAAAAAATTTGAAATACCAAAACCTAGTGAGATTTATGATTATTTAGATGATCATATAATTGGTCAAGATCATGCAAAGAAAATATTGTCTGTCTCTGTATATAATCATTACAAAAGAGTCCAAAATCCCTCAAAGGATATTGAAATATCTAAATCAAACATTTTATTAATAGGACCTACAGGATGTGGTAAAACTCTTCTTGCCCAAACGTTAGCAAAATTTTTGAATGTTCCCTTTACGATTGCTGATGCAACTACTCTTACTGAGGCTGGATATGTTGGTGAGGATGTTGAAAATATTATTTTAAGATTACTCCAACAATGTGATTATGACGTGTCTTTGGCGCAAAAGGGTATCGTATATATTGATGAAATAGATAAAGTTGGAAGAAAAAGTGAGAATCCTTCAATAACCAGAGATGTTTCAGGAGAGGGTGTTCAACAAGCACTTCTAAAAATCATTGAAGGTACCACGGCTAGTGTACCTCCTCAAGGAGGAAGGAAACATCCGCAACAAGAGTTTCTTCAAGTTGATACTAAAAACATATTGTTCGTTTGTGGTGGTGCTTTTGAGGGCGTTGATAAAATTATTAAAAATCGTGTGAATAAAAAGTCCATAGGCTTCAATAAATCAGTAAATCAGGACCAACCATTGACTTCGCAGCTAGAAAATGATGATTTAATTAAATTTGGACTCATTCCTGAACTAGTTGGAAGGCTTCCTGTTAGTGCAAGTCTTAACGAGTTATCTCTAGAGGATTTAAAAGAGATACTTACTAAGCCAAAAAATGCAATATCTAAGCAATATAAAGCTCTTTTTTCTTTTGAAGGTGTGGAATTTGAGATAACAGATGATGGAAGAGAACAGATTGCTCAATTAGCAGTAGAGAAAAAAATTGGAGCTAGAGGTCTTAGATCTATAATGGAAAAGTTACTCCTTGATTGTATGTTTGATATACCTGACAAAGACTCTGTGGATAAGGTTGTTTTGAGCAAAGAGTCAGTAATCTCAAATAATCCTATAATCGTATATAAAGAGAAAGTAAAATTAAAAAAAAAAGTGGGTGAAAATTAAAAATTCCTCACTATTTTAATAGTATGGAAAATCAAATTATCGGACCAATCTTACCTTTAAGGGATTTAGTTGTATATCCCTCTATCACATCACCTTTATTTGTTGGTCGAGCAAAATCGATAGATGCAATTAATTTTGCAATGAATAATAACAACAAAATTATTTATTTATTTACCCAGAAAGAGCCAACTACTGATGATCCCCAAGTAAACGATGTTTATTCTTATGGGGTAAAATCTAAAATTATACAATTCCTCAAGTTACCTGATAATACTTATAAAGTTCTCACGGAAGGTTTAGAAATTGTTAAAATAAAATCTGCAGTTAAAGCTAGCAATAACTTTCTTACTGCCAAGCTAGAGCCAGTAAATATTAATAAAAAAAATTCTACTGAATTAAAAGCTTCATTAAGAGTTCTCAAAAACGAATTTCAAAATTATATCCAAAATATTGGAAATAATAATGACATTCTTGAGGGTCTTTTAAATATAGAAGATCCATATCAATTTATTGATAACATTTATTATAATCTAAACTTAGGTATTGATGAAAAACAAAAAAACTTAGAAATCATTGATATCGAAAAAAAAATTCAAAACTTACTAAATTTCTTTTCAAAAGAATTAAATTTTTCTGCTCTTGAGAAAAAAATCAAAAATAGAGTTAAAAGACAAATGGAAAAAACTCAAAGAGAATATTACTTAAATGAACAAATGAAAGCTATTCAAAAAGAACTTGGTGATGGTGAAGATGGTTCTAACGAGTATTCTGAAATTGAGAAAAAAATTAATGAAGTAAAATTATCCAAAGAAGCAAAAGAAAAAGCCTTAAATGAATTTAAAAAATTAAAGTCTATGAGCCCTATGTCTGCTGAAGCTTCAGTGATACGTAATTACCTAGAGTGGATATTGGATATTCCATGGGAAAAATTCTCAAAAGAAGTCATAGATATTAAGGGTTCTGAAAAAATATTAAATGATGATCATTATGGTCTTGAAAAAGTTAAAGAAAGAATTCTTGAATTCCTTGCTGTTAAAAAAAGATCAAAAAAAGCCTCAGGTACAATTCTTTGTTTCATTGGACCCCCAGGTGTTGGAAAAACCTCTTTAGGTAAATCAATTGCAAGAGCTACTGGTAGAGAATTTGCAAAAATTTCACTAGGTGGTTTAAGAGATGAGGCTGAAATAAGAGGTCATAGAAGAACATACATAGGTTCAATGCCAGGTCGATTTATTCAGGCTATGAAAAAAACAAAAACATCAAACCCTATTATTCTACTCGACGAAATTGACAAGGTTGGTAGTGATTGGAGAGGTGATCCTTCATCTGCATTATTAGAAGTTCTAGACCCAGAACAGAACAACCAATTCAATGACCATTATTTAGAGGTTGATTATGACTTATCAAATGTGATGTTTATTTGCACAGGTAACACATACAATATTCCTGGCCCATTATTAGACCGATTAGAGGTTATCGAGGTTTCTGGATATACTGAAAAAGAAAAAGTTGAAATAGCAAAGAAATATTTAATACCTAGAAAAATGAATAAGAACATTCTTAAAAATAACGAGTTTAAGCTTGACAAGTCAGTTATCACTAAAATCGTAAGACATTATACGAGAGAGTCAGGGGTAAGAGGACTTGAAAAAGTTTTTGATAAGCTTTTTAGAAAATTAGTTTTACAATTGGAAAAAACAAAATCTAGATCTAAAAAACCTTTTGTTTTTGATCCAAAGACAATTGTAAATTTTTTAGGCCCTGAAAAATTTAAAGAGAGCATTCTAGAAAAGAAAAACCTTGTTGGAATTACTAATGGCCTTGCATGGACACAAGTTGGTGGCGATATTTTAAATATTGAAGTGAACCTCTCTTCAGGTAAAGGTTTAATTAATGCCACTGGTAAACTTGGCGATGTCATGAAGGAGTCAATCACCGCTGCTCTTGGATATATCAAATCAAATTCAGTTGAATTTGGCGTAAATCCAAAAGTATTTGATAAAGTTGATATTCACCTTCATGTCCCCGAAGGCGCAACACCAAAAGATGGACCTAGTGCTGGTATAACAATATTTACTGCCTTAATTTCATCACTAACTGACTTAAAAATTAAACGTGACGTTGCTATGACTGGAGAAATTACTTTGAAGGGAAGAGTTCTCCCCATTGGAGGTTTAAAAGAGAAACTTCTTGCAGCTATAAGGTACGGTATCAAAACTGTTATTATTCCAAAGGAAAATGAGAAAGACCTCTCTGAAATACAAAAGGATATTCAAAATAAGCTAAATATCAAAAAAGTTGAGTTTGCTAGAGAAGTACTAGACATTGCTATTGATGGAAAAATCAACAAAATCAACAAAAAACTTGATTGGAGGCACATCGTAACTGAGTCTATGAAATCAAAAAACCAGCAAAATCAAGAAAAAACTTTTGTAAACTAGTATATTGTTGTTGATTTTCATACTTTTTTCTTACTACAATTAATAAATAGAATCACTAAGGAGGTTCGGTATGAATAAAAATGAACTCATTGCTGAATATAGTACGAAAAATGGTGTTGGAAAATCAGATGCAACTAAGGCTGTTGAAAGTTTATTTGATATTATTACATCTACTTTAAAGGCTGGAGGCGATGTTAAGATTGCCGGTTTTGGTACTTTCAAGGTAGCAGACACTAAAGCTAAAACTGGAAGAAACCCAAGAACGGGTGAGTCAATCCAAATTCCTGCATCAAAAAAGCCAAAATTTCTTGCTGGAAAACAGCTAAAAGAACTAATAAAGTCCACAGTCTAATTTTTGAAAATTAGATAGGGCGATTAGCTCAGTTGGTAGAGCATCTCGTTTACACCGAGAGGGTCGGCGGTTCGAGTCCGTCATCGCCCACCACACGACAATAGTCGGGGGTGTAGTTCAGTTTGGTTAGAACGCCTGCCTGTCACGCAGGAGGTCGCGGGTTCGAGTCCCGTCGCTCCCGCCACTTTTATAAGGTAGGATGTTACATATTTCTTAGTATTTTCAATAGTTATCTGTTCACCTTATTCCAACCTTAATTAAATAAAATTTCAATTAATTTCACAAGATTTCTTTTTTAGGTGAACATAAGGTGAACAAGATCATAAAATATTGGAAAATAAATAAAAAATTTTACATACAAGAATTTTGTAAATTTAAGTTCATAATATCATTGAAATACGGTCTTTTTTTGTGATTTCAAATATAATAAAATTAAATAATTATTTTTTTATAAGCAGATGTTAAAAAAATTTTTATTATTTTGGATAATTTCTTTATCGATCTTTTCTAGCAGTTTAGCTAATGAGGTAAAATTCAAAGATTATGAAGAAATTAATGAATGTATTCCATTTAGCAATGATTTAAATGTCTACGCTTCAAATATAAAAAATTGCTTTAATAAATTTAATAAAAGATTTTATAACAGCTTTTATTACACATTAGGTGAGGAATTACCAAATGACTTTTTTGAAATTATTAATTTTGGTTTTGAAGTAAATCAATATTTAAACATAGATAATTATGACTTAAAGCAAAGAATTCAGATTGATAATTATTTAAAAAAATACCCAAATCATATTTATGCGATTGATAAGTTATTACGGGGTGACAAACCTATTATTGAAGAAGTTGTTCTTAAAAAATCAGACCTACTACCTCGATTATTTGAGTCATTGCCAACAGGCAAAATAAATCAAAATGAATCAATCAATGAAGTAGATGATGATACACTATCTCTTGCTGCAGCTTTATTTTATTTACCTTATAGATACCTTATAAATTCTGTTGAAACATGTGAAATTAATGCGGTTTTAACTCAAACAGCAACATCTATCAATGAAAATTCATCAGATACAATTGATTTCACTTTAACATTTGATGGGGTAGTTACTGGTACAACATATTCAATTACTACGGGAGGAACTGCCACAGAGGGTACAGATTATGAAACGATACCAGACTTAACAATATCTAATACTTCAGAGACCTTTTCACTTACACCAACAGATGACTCTATTTCTGACATTAATGAAACAGTAATTCTTACTTTAACTCCAATTAGTGCAGATACTAATCTATGTAATACACCTTTAACATCGTCAACAATTACCATAATAGATAACGAGGCTGCTCCAACTATTACTCTTGCTGCTAATACTACAAGTATAGAAGAAAATTCAGGGTCTTCTATTACATTGACTGCAACTAGTTCGATTATTTCTGGTTCAGATATAACTGTATCATTTGATACTTCTGGTACTGCAACCGAAGGAACAGATTATGGAACAATATCAGATATTACTATTTCAGCTGGTTCAACCACAGGTACAACAACCTTCACACCTACTGATGACAGTATGTATGAAACATCTACAGATGAAACAGCTACTATTGCTATTGACACTGTTTCAGGAGGCGGAGCTACCGAAAGTGGTTCTCAATCTGTAACAATAACCATTGAAGAAAATGACAGTGCGCCATCAGTAACTCTTGCTGCTAGTTCATCTAGTATTGCAGAAAATGCTGGCACTTCAATTACATTAACTGCAACGTTGTCAAACCCTACAAGTGAAGATGTAACTGTTTCAATTGGAACATCTGGAAGTGCTTCGGAAGGAACAGATTATGGAACAATTTCTGATATTACTATTTCCTCTGGAGACACAACTGGAACAGCATCTTTCACACCAACAGATGACAATTTATACGAAACAAGCACTGATGAAACAGCAACAATCTCTATTACAGGCGTCTCAGGTGGTAGTGCTACTGAAAGTGGATCGCAATCAGTTACCATAACGATTGAAGAAAATGAAAGTGCACCAACTGTAACATTATCAACAAGTGCAACTAGCATTGATGAAAATTCCAGTTCTGTATTAACATTAACTGCAACTTTGTCAGTTGCAACAACAGCTGATGTTACAGTTACTATTGCAACTTCAGGTACTGCTACAGAAGGAACAGATTATACAGATGGTAGTGGAAATATTGATGATCTTGTTATTACAGCTGGCAATACCACTGAAACAATTAGTTTTAATCCAACGGACGATAGCGTTTATGAAGGAGACGAAACAGCAACAATTTCTATTAGTGGTGTATCTGGGGGAGAAGCAACAGAAAGTGGCACACAAGCTGTAAGTATAACAATAGCTGAAAACGAAAACGCACCAACTGTTGCTTTAACCGTTAGTGCTACCTCTATAGCGGAGAACTCAGGATCTACTCTAACTATTACAGCTACATCATCTATTGTTGCAGATGAAAATATTACTGTTGGAATTTCAACCTCTGGTACCGCAACTGAAGGAACAGATTATGGAACAATTTCTGATATTACAATTACTGCTGGTAACACAACTGGGACGGCAACTTTTGATCCAACTGATGATAGTATTTCTGATGTAGCCGAAACTGCCATTGTTGCAATAAGCAGCGTATCAGGAGCAGATGCAACAGAGAGTGGATCGCAATCAGTTACAATTACAATAAATGATAATGAAGCAACGCCAACTGTTACATTAACTGTTAGTGCAACAAGCATTGCAGAGAATGCAGGATCATCTTTAACTTTAACAGCAACCAGTTCAATTGTATCAGGATCAGACATTACAGTTACATTTAGTACAAGTGGTACAGCAACAGAGGGAACAGATTACGGATCTCTATCTGATATTACCATTAGCGCTGGTGCAACAACAGGAACAACAACCTTTACACCTACTGATGATAGTATGTATGAAACTTCAACAGATGAAACGGCAACTGTTGCTATTGATACAGTTAGTGGTGGTTCAGCAACAGAAAATGGAACACAAGCTGTTACAATTACAATAAACGAAAATGAATCAGCTCCAACAGTAACATTAGCGGCAAGTGCAACAAGCATTGCGGAGAATGCAGGTTCATCCATTACAATTACTGCATCATTAAGTGGAACAACAAGTCAAGATGTAACTGTTTCTTTATCAAGTTCTAGCACTGCAACAGAAGGAACAGATTATGGCACTGTTTCGGACATAACTATTTCTTCTGGATCAACCTCTGGAACAGCAACGTTTACACCAACAGATGATAGTCTCTATGATGCAACGTCAAATGAAACTGCTATCCTTTCTATCAGTGGCGTTTCAGGTGGTGGAGCAACGGAAAGTGGTGACCAAAAAGTTACCATTACCATAACTGATAATGAAAGTGCTCCTACTGTTACTCTAAGTGTTAGCGCAACATCTATTGCAGAAAATGCAGGATCGTCTTTAACTTTAACAGCTACGTTATCTGGTGCAACTTTCCAAGATGTTACCGTTGGTATTGATACATCGGGTGGAGCAACAGAAGGAACAGACTATACGGATGGAAGTGGTGCCATCAATGATATTACTATTAGTGCTGGAAGCACAACAGGAACCGTGAACTTTACGCCAACAGATGACTCAGTTTACGAGGATGATGAAAGTGCAACAATTTCAATTGGAAGTGTATCTGGTGGTGGTGCATCAGAAAGTGGAACACAATCCGTTACCATTACGATTTCTGAAAATGAAAGTGCACCAACTGTTACTTTAAGTGTGAGCGCAACATCGATTGCGGAAAATGCAGGATCATCGCTAACCATTACAGCAACTCTATCTGGTGCAACAGATGAAAATGTTACAGTTGGCATCGATACAGCAGGGACAGCAACAGAGGGAACGGATTATACTGATGGTTCTGGCAATCTCGATGATATTACCATTTCTGCTGGGTCAACAACAGGTACCGTTTCATTTACACCAAGTGATGACTCTGGTGATCCTGTTTATGAAGAAAATGAAACAGCAATTATTTCTATAGGATCTGTTTCTGGAGGTGGTGCAACAGAAAGTGGTTCGCAGTCAGTTACAATAACGATAACAGAAAATGAAAGTGCTCCTACAGTTACTTTAACAAGAAGTGCTGCATCGATTGCTGAGAATTCAGGCTCTTCAGTTACTTTAACGGCGACCCTATCTATTAAAGTTGATGAAGCGGTAACAGTTGCATTAAGTACAAGCGGTGCTGCAACAGAAGGCACAGACTTTACAGATGGAAGTGGTAACTTAGATGATATAACAATTTCAGCTGGTTCGACAACTGGTACCGTATCTTTTACACCAACAGACGACAGCGTGTATGAAGGTGATGAAGCTGCAGTTATTGCGATTGACACGGTTTCTGGAGGTGGTGCAAGTGAAAATGGATCACAATCAGTTACTGTTACTATTTCAGAAAATGAGTCAGCTCCAACAGTTACACTTGCAGTTAGTTCAACAAGTATTGCGGAGAATTCAGGTTCATCTCTTACCCTAACTGCTACATTATCAAATGTTGCTGATGAAGATGTAACAGTATCTCTAAGCACAAGTGGTGCTGCAACCGAAGGTACAGACTATACCGATGGTTCTGGTAATTTAGATGATATTACCATTTCAGCAGGTTCAACAACAGGAACAGTAAGTTTCTCACCAACCGATGATAGTGTGTATGAAGATGATGAAGCAGCTGTTATCGCCATTGATACAGTATCAGGTGCTGATGCAACAGAAAGTGGAACACAATCAGTTACCGTTACGATTACAGAAAATGAAAGCGCCCCAACAGTTACACTTGCTGTAAGTGCAACTTCAATAGCAGAGAATGCTGGATCGTCTCTCACATTAACAGCAACGTTGTCCGGGACAACAGATGAAACAGTAACTGTAGCACTTGGAACTTCTGGTAGTGCAACAGAGGGAACGGACTATACTGATGGAAGTGGTAACGTTGATGATATAACCATTAGTGCGGGTAGTACGACAGGAACAGTTAACTTTACCCCAACTGATGATTCAGTTTATGAAAATGATGAAACTGCAACCCTTGCAATTACTGGTGTATCGGGTGGAGGAGCAAGTGAGAGTGGCTCACAGTCTGTTACTATTACAATTAGTGAAAATGAATCGGCACCGACTGTAGCTTTAACTGTCAGTGCAACATCTATTGCAGAGAACGCTGGTTCATCATTAACCTTAACAGCTACGTTATCTGTTGCTGCAGATGAGGCTGTTACAGTTTCTTTATCAACTTCTGGTACGTCAACAGAAGGCACCGATTACACCGATGGTTCAGGTAACGTTGATGATATTACCATTAGTGCAGGTTCTACAACAGGAACAGTTGACTTTACACCAACTGATGACTCAGTTTATGAAGGAAATGAAACAGCAATCATTGCAATTAGTAGTGTCTCAGGTGCTGATGCTAGTGAGAGTGGATCACAATCTGTTACAATTACGATTACGGAAAATGAAAGTGCACCAACAATTACGTTAGCAAGAAGTGCTGCATCCATTGATGAAAATTCTGCTTCTACTGTAACATTAACAGCGACTATATCTGGTGTAACAGATTCAGCTGTTACCGTAGCGCTTGATACGTCCGGTACAGCAACAGAGGGAACTGATTACGGAACAATTTCTGATATTACGATTAGTGCAGGGGCAACAACAGGAACGGCAACACTTGATCCAACGGATGATAATATTTACGAGGATGATGAAACAGCTACAATTGATATTAGTAGTGTTTCGGGAAAATCTGGTGTTACCGAAAATGGAACACAACAAGTAAGTGTCACAATTGCAGAAAATGAATCAGCACCAACCGTCACACTTGCAACAAGTGCAACAAGTATAGCAGAGAATGCTGGAACATCATTAACACTAACTGCAACGTTATCTGTTGCAACAACAGCTGATGTTACTGTTGCTTTGAGTACAAGTGGTACCGCAACAGAGGGAACAGACTATACAGATGGTTCAGGAAATTTAGATGATATCGTTATTTCTGCTGGATCAACAACAGGTACAGTAAGCTTTACGCCTACAAATGATAGTTTGTATGATGCAGCATCAGATGAAACTGCAACAATTGCTATAAGTGGTGTCTCTGGTGGCAGTGCTAGTGAGAGTGGATCGCAATCAGTAACAATTACAATAACAGATGATGATAGTGCACCAACTGTTACCTTAGCAGCATCGGCGACAAGTATTGCAGAAAATTCTGCCTCAACAATTACGTTAACAGCAACTCTATCAAATGCAACCTATCAA
This sequence comes from uncultured Alphaproteobacteria bacterium, assembly GCA_902526965.1. Taxonomy (GTDB): domain Bacteria; phylum Pseudomonadota; class Alphaproteobacteria; order HIMB59; family HIMB59; genus HIMB59. Next base: position 40,602 of record CABZMT010000005.1, on the reverse strand, counting down.
GATGTAACTGTTTCAATTGGAACATCTGGTACGGCAACTGAGGGAACGGATTACGGAAATGTATCTGATATTACAATTAGTGCTGGTTCCACAACAGGAACGGCAACCTTTGATCCAACTGATGACTCCGATGAAACAGATACTGTTACCGCAACAATTGCCATAAGCGGTGTAAGCGGTGGTGGTGCTAGTGAGAGTGGTTCGCAATCAGTTACCATTAGTATTTTAGATGATGAAAGTGTTCCGCGTGTTACCTTAACTGTTAGCGCAACATCGATTGCAGAAAATGCTGGTTCATCCTTAACATTGACGGCAACGCTATCTAAAACGGCAGCAGAAAACGTTACTGTTACACTTGGTACATCTGGAAGTGCTACAGAGGGAACAGATTATGGATCTTTATCAAACATTACTGTTACTGCTGGATCATTAACAGGAACAACAACTTTTACACCAACAGATGATAGTTTGTATGATGCAACATCGAATGAAACAGCAACGGTGTCTATTGATTCAGTTTCAGGAGGTGATGCACTAGAAAATGGAACTCAATCTGTAACAATTACTATTACCGATAATGAAAGTGCACCAACAGTTACTTTATCAAGAAGTGCTGCAGCTATAGATGAAAATTCTTCTAGCACTGTTACAATTACTGCAACATTATCGAATGCAACCTATCAAGATGTTACGGTCAGTATTGGTGCTTCAGGTGGAACAGAAGGAACAGATTATGCTACGATTTCTGATATTACGATTAGTGCAGGTAGCACAACAGGGACAACGTCTCTTGATCCAACCGATGACTCTGTTTACGAAGATGATGAAACAGTCACTGTTACAATTGATGGCGTCTCCGGAGGAAGTGCTAGTGAGAGTGGATCGCAATCAGTTTCGATAACAATTACAGAAAATGAATCTGCACCAACAGTTTCTTTAAGTGTAAGTGCAACTTCTATAACAGAGAATTCGGGATCATCGTTAACGTTAACCGCAACATTATCAGGTGCAACAGATGAAACGGTAACTGTTGGAATTGATACAGGCGGTACATCAACTGAGGGAACAGACTACACTGATGGAAGTGGTAATGTTGATGATATTACTATTAGTGCAGGAAGTACGACAGGTACCGTTAACTTTACGCCAACAGATGATTCTATTTATGAAGGAAATGAAACGGCAATCATTTCTATCGCAAGTGTTTCAGGAGGTGGAGCATCAGAGAGTGGTTCGCAATCTGTTACTATAACAATTACAGAAAATGAAAGTGCAGTTACTGTAACACTTTCTGTTGATGCAACTACTGTAGCTGAGAATGGATCGGCTTTAACCGTAACAGCGACTCTATCCGGTGCAACAGATGAAACAATAACTGTTGGTATTGATACATCAGGAACTGCAACAGAAGGAACTGACTACAATAATGCTAATGTATTTCCTGACATTACTATTTCGGCTGGTAATACATCAGCTTTTGCTTACTTCTCCTTAGTTAATGATACCGTTTACGAAGGAGATGAAACAGCAACTTTGTCGATTGCTAGTGTCACTGGAAAAACGGGTGTTACAGAACATAGTACACCGCAAGCAGTTACAATAACTATTACAGATAATGAATCTGCACCAACTGTTACTTTGGCAGTAAGTGATACAACTATTGCGGAGAATGCAGGATCATCATTAACATTAACAGCTACATTAAGTGGCACAACAGATGCAGATATTACTGTTGCTTTAGATACTGCTGGTACAGCGACTGAGGGAACCGATTATACCGATGGCTCAGGTAATATCGATGATATTACTATTAGTGCTGGTGCTACAACAGGAACGGTGTCGTTCACACCAACCGATGATAGTATTTATGATGCGGCTTCAAATGAAACTGCAACCATATCAATTAATGGCGTTTCAGGAAAAACGGGTGTTGCCGAAAATAGTACACCGCAAACAGTTACGATAACAATAACAGATAATGAATCTGCACCAACCGTTACATTAGCAGCGGCATCATCATCTATTGCAGAAAATTCTAGTGATACAATTACCTTAACAGCTACTGTATCAACTGCCACCTTCCAAGATGTTACAGTATCAATTGATGGGACCGGTGGTACAGGAACAGAAGGAACAGACTTTGGTACAGTATCAGACATTACAATTAGTGCTGGCAGTACTACAGGTACTGTAACTTTTGATCCAACAGACGATAATGTTTATGAAGGAAATGAAACAGCAGGTATTTCTGTGTCTGGTGTGTCGGGTGGTGGAGCAAGTGAAAGCGGCTCTCAAGCTGTTACTATTACAATTACAGAAAATGAAAGTGCACCAACAGTTACTTTAAGTACAAGTGGAACAAGTATAGCAGAGAATGCTGGATCATCTCTAACATTAACAGCAACATTATCAGTTGCAACAACTGCTGATGTTACAGTTGCATTATCAACTTCTGGAACAGCAACCGAAGGAACCGATTACACGGATGGATCAGGAAATATTGATGATATAACCATCAGTGCTGGAAGCACAACAAGTACGGTTAACTTTACACCAACTAATGACAGTGTGTATGAAGGTGATGAAACGGCTACGATTGCTATTAGTAGTGTCTCAGGTGGAAGTGCAACGGAAAGTGGAACGCAATCTGTTACGATTACAATTTCAGAAGATGAAAGTGCACCAACAGTAACTCTTTCAGCAAGTGCTACGTCTATTGCAGAGAATGCAGGCTCCTCAGTTACATTAACAGCGACTTTATCTACAGCTACTACAGAAGATGTAACCGTTGTCCTTAAAACATTAGGTGCAAATTCTGGTGACACTACAAGAGCCATTTACGGAACCGATTACAACGATGGTTCTGGTTCTATCGATAATATTGTTATTAATGCTGGTAGTACAACAGGAACTATTAATATTACGCCAATAGATGATGCGGCAGATCCTGTTTATGAAGGAAATGAATCCGCAGTGATATATATACATTCAGTTTCTGGAGGAAGTGCAACAGAAAGTGGTTCTCAATTAAAAACAATTACTATTACGGATAATGAATCAGCGCCAACCGTCACACTTGCAACAAGTGCAACATCCATTGCAGAGAATGCAGGTTCTTCAGTTACATTAACAGCAACTCTTTCGATAAAAACTGATGATCCTGTAACAGTTGCATTAAGTACAAGTGGTGCTGCAACCGAAGGAACAGATTATACAGATGGTTCAGGAAACATTGATGATATTACGATTAGTGCAGGAGACACAACAGGAACAGTCAACTTTACACCAACAGATGATAGTGTGTATGAAGATGATGAAGCAGCTGTTATAGCGATTGATACGGTATCAGGTGCTGATGCAACAGAAAGTGGAACACAATCAGTAACAGTTACAATAACTGAAAATGAATCTGAGCCAACAGTAACACTTGCAGTAAGCGCAACATCGATTGCAGAGAATGCTGGAACATCATTGACCTTAACGGCAACATTATCAGGTGCAACTGATCAAAATGTTACCGTTGTATTAGGTACATCTGGTACAGCAACGGAAGGAACGGATTATACCGATGGAAGTGGTAATGTTGATGATATTACGATTAGTTCAGGAGGTACCACTGGTACTGTTTCGTTTACGCCAACTGATGATAGTGTCTATGAAGGAAATGAAACAGCTACCATTGCTATAAGTAGCGTTACCGGTGAAGCAAGTGAGAGTGGAACTCAAGCAGTTACTATAACTATTACAGAAAATGAATCAGCGCCTACTGTTACTTTATATGTTAAAAAAGGTGGTTTAGGATATGAATACGCAAGTACATGGATTAATGAGAATGATTCATCGACGTCTTTAATAATAGAAGCAAAATTATCTGGTGCAACAGATGAAGATGTAACTGTTGCTTTAAGTACAAGTGGTACAGCAACAGAAGGAACTGATTACACTGATGGTTCTGGTAATCTTGATGACATCACTATTAGCGCAGGAAGTACGACAGGATCTACAAACTTTATTGTTTCAGATGATAGTGTCTATGAAGGAGATGAAACTGCAACAATTGCAATTAGTAGTGTTTCAGGTGGAAGTGCAACAGAGAGTGGATCACAATCAGCTACGATTGAGATTAGAGATAATGAAAGTGCGGGAAGTGTTACTTTAACTGTTAGCGCAACTTCTATTGCAGAGAATGCCGGTACTTCTCTTACTATAACCGCAACTCTCTCTAGTACAAGTGATGAAGATGTTACTGTTGCTCTATCAACGTCAGGAACAGCTACTGAGGGAACAGATTACACAGATGGTAGTGGAGTAATAGATGATATTACCATTAGTGCAGGAAGTACGACAGGCACAGTTAACTTTACCCCAACAGATGATTCAGTTTATGAAGGAAATGAAACTGCTACGATTGCTATCAGCAGTGTATCAGGTGGAGATGCATCAGAAAACGGTGATCAATCAGTTACAGTCACAATAACAGAAAATGAAAGTGCACCAACAGTTACTCTAAGTGTTAGTGCAACATCGATTGCAGAGAATGCTGGTACTTCTATTACCGTAACGGCAACACTATCTGGAGCGACTGATGAAGCAGTCACTGTTGCTTTAAGTACAAGTGGTACAGCAACAGAAGGCACCGATTACACTGATGGTAGCGGTAATGTTGATGATATCACAATTAGTGCTGGTGCAACAACTGGAACAGTTAACTTTACACCAACTGATGACTCTATCTATGAAGGAAATGAGACTGCCACTCTTGCTATTAGTAGTGTTTCGGGTGGAAGCGCAACAGAAAGTGGTTCTCAATCAAAAACAATTACTATTACGGATAATGAATCAGCACCAACTGTAACACTTGCAACAAGTGCAACATCCATTGCAGAGAATGCTGGTACTTCGTTAACATTAACTGCCACGTTATCAGTTGCAACAACTGCTGATGTCACTGTTGCTCTATCAACTTCTGGCACAGCAACTGAGGGAACAGATTATACTGATGGTAGTGGATCAATTGATGATATTGTAATTTCTGCTGGCTCGACAACAGGAACAGTGAGTTTTACACCAACAAACGACTCAATTTATGATGCTGCATCAAATGAGACAGCAACAATAGATATAAGCGGTGTATCTGGTGGTAGTGCCACTGAAGATGGAACACAAAATGTAACAATAACAATTACGGATGATGAAAGCGCTCCAACAGTTACATTATCAAGAGGTGCAGCTGCTATAGATGAAGATTCTTCTAGCACTGTTACTATTACTGCAACTTTATCTAATGCAACTTATCAAGATGTAACAGTTACTATTGATGGAACAGGGGGAACAGGTACAGAGGGAACTGACTTTGGAACAGTTTCAGATATAACGATAAGTGCAGGTGCTACAACAGGCACTGCAGCAGTAGATCCAACCGATGACTCTGTTTATGAAGGAAATGAAACAGCAGGCATATCTATTTCAGGAGTTTCAGGAGGTGGTGCTAGTGAAAGTGGTTCTCAATCTGTCACTGTAACAATCACTGAAGATGAATCTGCACCTGGAGTTATTTTAACTTTAAGTTCATCAACTCTTGCAGAAAATTCAGGAAATTCCAAAACAATAACGGCAACCCTAACAGGAGCTGCTGATGAAGATGTTACTGTTGTTATAGGTACATCAGGAACAGCAACCGAAGGAACTGATTACACAGATGGTAGTGGAAATATTGATGACATTACAATTAGTGCAGGAAGTACAACAGGAAGTGTTAACTTTACACCAACAAATGACTCCATTTACGAAGGAAATGAAACAGCAACAATTTCGATTAGTAGTGTATCTGGTGGAGACGCATATATTTCTGGTGGGACACAATATGTAGTTGTAACAATTTTAGATGATGAAAGTGCGCCAACTGTAACTTTAACTGTTAGCGCAACTAGTATTGCTGAGAATGCAGGATCTTCATTAACTCTGACGGCTACATTAAGTGGTGCAACGGATTCTGCCATTACAGTTGCTTTAGATACGTCAGGTACCGCAACGGAAGGAACAGATTATACCGATGGCTCGGGGAATATTGATGATATTACGATTTCAGCTGGTAGTACCACAGGTACTGTTAATTTCACTCCAACAGATGATAGTATTTATGATGCAACATCGAATGAAACAGCAACTATTTCTATTAACGGTGTTTCAGGAAAAACTGGTGTTGCCGAAAATAGTACACCGCAAGAAGTCACCATAACAATTACGGATAATGAAAGTGCGCCTTCTGTTACATTAACTACTAGTGCAAATAGTATTGCTGAGAATGCAGGATCATCTTTAACTTTAACAGCTACTATAGGTAATGCAACTTATGAAGACGTAACAGTATCAATAGATGGAACTGGAGGTACAGGTACTGAAGGAACAGATTTTGGAACGGTATCTGATATAACTATTAGTGCAGGATCAACAACAGGAACAACATCTTTTACTCCAACGGATGATAGTATTTATGATGCTACTTCAAATGAAACAGCAGGTATTTCTGTTTCAGCTGTCAGTGGAGGAGGGGCATCAGAAAATGGAACACAAGCAGTTACGATTACTATTACTGATAATGAGTCAGCACCAACTTTAACACTCTCTACGAGTGCTACTTCTATTGCAGAGAATGCAGGTACATCACTGACTGTAACTGCTACTTTATCAAATGGAACATATCAAGATGTGACCGCTGCACTAGGTACATCAGGTACAGCAACAGAAGGAACGGATTATACGGATGGAAGTGGTAACTTAGATGATATCACTATTAGTGCTGGTAGTACGACGGGTACTGTTTCTTTTACACCGACAAATGATTCCATAGTAGAAGGTAATGAAACCGCTACCATTGCAGTCACAAGTGTATCTGGCGGTAGTGCTACAGAAAGTGGAACACAAGCTGAAACGATAACAATTACTGATGATGATAGTGGAAGTTTTTCTGTTGCTGATGTTACTGTTGCAGAAGGGGCAGGATCTGCAACTGTTACCGTTTCGGTAAGTAATGCCTATTCAAGTGATGTGACTATTGACTATGCGACTTCTAATGGTACGGCAACAGCAGGTTCTGATTATACGGCAACAAATGGGACTCTAACATTTAGTGCTGGTGATACCTCCAAGACATTTTCAGTATCTATAACAGATGATAGCACTGATGAAAGTAGTGAAACTATTACCATCACTATTAGTAATGCATCTAATGGAACTATTAGTGATTCAACTGGAACAGTCACAATAACAGATAATGATACACCTAATTTATCCATTAATGATGTTACGACTTCAGATGAAAGTAACACATCAACAAACATGACGGTAACATTATCTGATGCATCAACTAAAACTGTGACTGTTGATTACGCAACATCAAACGGAACAGCAACTGCTGGTTCAGACTATACAGCAACAAGTGGAACATTAACATTTAGTGCTGGCGAAACATCTAAAACTATTGCTGTAACTGTTCTTGCAGACTCTACTGATGAAAATAATGAAACAGTCACCATGACCTTATCAAATGCATCAAATGCAAACATAAGTGATGCAACAGGAACTTTTACCATTACCGATGATGAAGATGCACCATCTTTATCCATCAATGATGTTTCAACATCAGACGAAAGTAATGCAGCAACAAACATGACAGTAACACTCTCTGCTGCTTCAGCAAAAACAGTGACGGTTGATTATGCTACATCCAATGGTACGGCTACCGCAAGTTCTGATTATACGGCGACTAGTGGAACACTTACTTTTAGTGCTGGTGAAACAACTAAAACAATAGGAGTCACTGTTCTTGCTGATACGTTAGACGAGGCAAATGAAACAGTTACGATGACTTTATCTAATGCTTCGAATGCTTCTATTAGCGACTCAACTGGTACTTTCACTATTACGGATGATGATGCCACACCTTCTTTATCTATCAATGACGTGACAACTTCCAACGAAAATAATACATCTACAAACATGACAGTAACTCTTTCTGCTGCTGCTGGAAGGGATGTCACTGTCAATTATGCAACTTCAAACGGAACAGCAACTGCTGGAAGTGATTATACAGCAACAAGTGGTACCTTAACTATCAGTGCTGGAAGTACAACAGGGACTATCGCTGTAACTGTTCTCGCTGACGCTTTAGATGAAGCAAATGAAACTGTAACGATGACATTATCCAGTTCATCCAATGCAACCATTAGTGATTCAACAGGAACATTTACCATTACAGATGATGATGCAACACCGTCACTTTCAATTAATGATGTAACAACTTCTAACGAAAACAATACTGCTACCAACATGACAGTAACTCTTTCTGCTGCTGCTGGAAGGGATGTTACTGTCAATTATGCAACTTCAAACGGAACAGCAACTGCTGGCTCAGACTATACAGCTACCTCTGGTACGCTAACAATTAGTGCTGGTGATACAACTGGTACGATTGGTATAACAGTATTAGCTGACTCATTGGATGAAGCAAATGAAACAGTGACCATGACCTTATCTAGTGCATCAAATGCAACAATAAGCGACTCAACAGGAACCTTTACCATTACGGATGATGACGCAACACCGTCTTTATCTATTAATGATGTTTCCACGTCAGATGAAAGTAACACGTCAACAAATATGACAGTAACATTATCAGCTGCATCTGGAAGAGATGTAACGGTTGATTATGCTACATCAAATGGAACAGCAACAGCAGGATCAGATTATACGGCAACAAGTGGCACTTTAATTATCAGTGCTGGAAGTACGACAGGCACGATAGGGGTAACAGTTCTTGCTGATACTGTAAATGAAGGAAATGAAACAGTAACAATGACATTATCAAATGCCTCAAATGCAACAATCAGTGATTCAACAGGAACCTTTACCATTACGGATGATGATAATTTTAGTTTTTCAGTTGATGATGTAACTGTTGCTGAGAATGCAGGTAGTGCAACTATTACTGTAGATATGAGTAGTGCTAGTGCTTCATCAACTACAATACAATATGCAACATCAAATTCAACAGCAACGGCAGGAACTGATTATACATCAACTAGTGGAACTTTAACTTTTAGTGCAGGAGATACTTCTGAAACATTTACGGTGTCTATTACAAATGACTCTGTTTATGAGGGTAATGAAACTTTCACAATTACTTTATCTAACGCTTCTGCAGGTTCTATAAGTGACAGTACAGCAACAGTCACAATTACAGATAATGAAAGCGCCCCTACAGTATCAATTGGAGCAAGTAGTTCTAGTGTTTATGACAATGGTCTCAATATCACTCTAACAGCAACTTCAACACAAGAAGCGGATGAAGATATAACAGTATTAATAGGAACAAGTGGTACAGCTACTGAAGGAACAGATTACGCGGATATTTCTGATATTACTATTAGTGCTGGATCTACAACAGGTACGGCAACATTTAATCCAACTGAAGATACAGTTAATGAAGGATCAGAGACAGCAACGATATCTATTTCAAGTGTTTCAGGAGCTGACTCTTCAACATCAGGAACAACATCTGTTACTATTACGATAACAGAATATGCATTAAGAACTGCAACTGCATTTAGTGAGGGCAGTACTTCTGCTCAAAATGCAATAAAAGCAGAGACACATTGGGGTCTCGTGGATAATGCTTCTAGCGCAAGTACTGTTCATCCTTATGAACAAATGAATATTCATAAAGTTCAATCTTTCACCGACGGATCAAATAATTTGACAGGTGTAGGTAAATATATCCATATTGCAGACTTCAATTGTGATGATGATCACTTGGTTTATGCAAATAAAACAATTATCAACTTAGATGATGGTGGTTCAGGAGAAAGCACTTTTGGTGCAGCAACTTCAGCTAGTCATCATTGTCAATTTGTTGCATCTATGGCGGCTGGAGATGGTACTGGTACAGGAGATAATGCAGGTGAGAATCTAGTTGTTGGAGTAGCTCCAGATGCAGATTTAATTCTATCTTCTATACCTGATTGTCTCGGTTCTTATTGTGCAGATGACCATGCAAGAGATTTAGATAGTGCAAGAGGTTACAGTGCAGTAGCTTCTAATCAGAGCTGGGCATCTAGTGATAGATCTGGAGTTACAACTTGTGCATCAGGAGATGCAAACTGTAATTTTAATGCTACAGAATTACAATCACTTATAACTACTTATAGTGGCGTTTATTCAACGGATCAATTAGTAGCTTATTTATTGGATGGAACTACTGCTGCTGTATCAGAAGCACAACAATATGTTACAGCTTTAGATAATTTTCAAAATAATGGTGTAGTTGTATTTGCTGCAGGAAATTCTACTTATGAAAGTGATGTTTCAGCAGTTGCCGCATTACCTAAATGGTATCCTCAGTTAGCTGAAGCTTGGTTAGTAGTAAATTTATCTGATTTTACAGGTAGTGATATAGCTTCTGCTAGTGAGTCTGATTTTACATTACATGGTAACAAATGTGGAAGCGCTGAACAATACTGTTTAACTGTTGATGGATATCAATTAAATGGTGGAGGTTGGAGAACTAATGGAGGATTAACTCATAATTATTCTGTTAACGGTTCAGGTTCTTCTTACTCTGCTCCAATGGTTGCTGGTGGTATAGCTTTATTAAGTCAGGCATTTCCAAATCATACTCCAGAACAAATTACTGATAGAATTTTAGCTTCAGCTAATAATGATTGGTTCACTCCTGCAGGAAATACTACATTTACTTCACATGGTGCTAGTATTACTCATGGTTATCATAACACTTGGGGTCATGGTGTTCCTGATTTTTATGCAGCATTAAGTCCAATAACATCAAACAGAAATCCAGCATCAATAACTACTGGTAATAATTTATCTGAAGGCTTATCCCAGCAAGCAGCTTCTAGTAGTAATAATCAAAACCCAAGTAGGTTCTCTTTATCTTCGACATCCCTTAAAAATTCTTCAAGTTTTGGTGACTCTATATCAAATGCTTTAAGTAAAGAAACTGGATATTTCTATGATGGATTAAACGGTGGATTTAAGTTTAATATGTCTTCTCTTCTCAATGTTGATCAGACAATTCAAAAACCTCCTTCTTATAATATAAATAAACATACATCAAAATTAGGACAGATAGATGATCAAAGTAATTTTACTTTAGAATTTGACCCAGCAAATGCATTACTCTTTACTAATCCGGATCAAAGAACTGGCACCTACGTAACATTAGAGGCGCCTAATGCAGCAATTCAAAAATTTGCAAATTTTAATAATAATAATAATTTTTATTACGGTGCACAAAAAAACCCATTTATTGGAGAAACAAAAGGTCTTGGTATCAATACAGAGCTTAAAATAGGAAAGATTAGTACTGTGCTGGGCTATCATAACTCAGAATTTGAAGGAGAAAATCTTCAAAGTGATTTAAAAACCGACACACTAGCAGCCACTTTTGAAATAGATACCAATGAGGATACAAAAGTAGAATTTATATTAGGTATATTAAATGAGGAGGACACTTTCTTATTTTCTAAAGGTGAGGGTGCTTTAGGTTATCGAAGTTCTAATCCAAATTCTCTTTTTACTGGAATTAATTTAGGTAAGAGAGTAAATAATATATCTTTTAGTTTTTCAGGAACATTAGCTCAATCAAAAATGGACAATTCTAAACATAGTTTGATTGAGGGAACCTCAAATGTAATTAGCTCAAGTATGAATGCATCTTTGTCATTTCATCAAATAGCTGATAAAAATAATAAATTATCCCTTTCAGTAAATCAGCCAAATAGAATAGAAGACGGTTCAATGAAAATTCGTATACCTGGGTTAGCTGATAGTAATGGAAATATTCCATATACAGAAAAAGATATTGATCTAAAAAGCTCTGGTAGACAACTTGATTTAAATATTAATTATTTACACTCTCTCAACGATGAAATTGATATCGGTGTTAACATAAATCAAATACGTGATTATAACCATATAGAGGGTAATAATTCCTCAATTAGTATGGGTTTAATGGGGCAATACAGGTTTTAATTATTAAAAACTCAAAATTTCAAGGTTTTTTTCTTTAAACCAATATTATAATATTCATATAAATCATGAATCAGATTTTATATCTTGTTAAAACAATTCTATTTATTTGATATTTCTATCAATTCTTTTTACCGTATTATTTGTTTTGAGAATTTAAGTAAGTTTGTTAAAAAATTAAAAAAATTTATATACTTTAATATCCTTGTTTTTCAACGTAAATAGCTGAATAAAATTGCAAATTATACACACAGATTTTAATAATTAGTGTGTATGACTAATGCGTCATTTTAATCATCTCATATTTTTTAATGTTTTCTATAATGAACTCGATTTCGAAAAACTGTAATTTAATATGTATAACTTAGACTATATCTTTATTTTGATATTTATCCTTATTGGTGCTGGTATGGCAATAGCTATGTTTCTATTATCCAAAATACTAGCTCCCAGTTCTCCTGACTCTGAGAAACTATCTGCTTACGAGTGTGGATTTGAGGCTTTCGATGACACACGCTCAAAATTTGATGTGAAATTCTATTTAGTTTCAATTCTATTTATAATTTTTGATTTGGAAATTGCATTTTTATTTCCATGGGCTGTGAGTCTTGGCAATATAGGGGCTCTTGGTTTTTATTCGATGATGTTTTTTTTATTTATTTTAACAGTTGGTTTTATTTATGAGTGGAGAAATGGAGCATTAGATTGGGAGTAGTTTTAGAAAAAGATAAATCATTAAATATCGATGAGCTTTTTGAAAAAAAAGGTTTTGTGACAGCATCTTTTGAAAATTTAATTAATTGGGCTAGGTCAGGATCTTTATGGCCTATGACTTTTGGTCTAGCATGCTGTGGTGTTGAAATGATGCACTCCTATATGAGTAGATATGATTTAGATAGATTAGGTGTAATACCTAGAGGATCTCCGAGACAATCTGATGTAATGATTGTAGCTGGTACATTAACCAACAAGATGGCCTCAGCCTTGAGAAAAGTTTACGATCAAATGCCAGAACCTCGATGGGTTATATCAATGGGATCATGTGCGAATGGTGGTGGATACTATCATTACTCCTACTCAGTTGTTCGAGGTTGTGACAGAATTGTTCCTGTAGATATTTATGTTCCAGGTTGTCCCCCCACTGCCGAAGCACTTTTATATGGCATCATGCAACTTCAAGACAAAATAAAGAAAAAAAAGAAGATCTATAGATAGAAAATTAAATGTCCACTGACCTTATCAATAAATATTCTGTTGGAGAAATCCAATTTCCAACAAAATCAGGCCTCTTAAGTATGCTCGTTAAAAAAGAATTGATTTTGGAAATAATTCAAAAAATAAAAGAAGATGACAAATTGTTGTACGATCAGTTAATAGATATAACTGTTATTGATAACGTTTTATCTAAGCAAAATTATAGTAACCAGAGATACACAATTATTTACTCTTTTCTAAGTTTGAGCTTTAATAAGCGACTTCTGGTTTATAGTAATATTTCAGAAGATGATCAAAATATTGACTCCATTACTCAAATATTTGAGTCAGCAAACTGGTTTGAAAGAGAAATATATGATTTGTTTGGAATTAATTTTAAAAATCACCCTAATTTACAAAGGATAATGAATGATTATAACTTTCAAGGTCATCCTCTTAGAAAAGACTTCCCTCTGACAGGATACGAAGAAGTAAGATATGATGAAAATCTTAAAAAAGTGGTTTATGAGCCTGTTACCTTAAAACAAGAATTCAGAGATTTTGATAGCGAAAGCCCATGGGAAGGCATGAAAGAAACTATAAAAAAAGAAATTGGTAATTAATAATGTCCGAAAATTTTAAACCTGTTACTCTTAATTTTGGTCCCCAACACCCAGCAGCTCACGGAGTGTTAAGATTATTAGTTCAATTAGAGGGAGAGGTAGTTAATAAAGCTGAACCTCACATAGGTCTGTTACATAGGGGCACAGAAAAACTAATTGAACAAAAAACTTACACCCAAGCAATACCTTACTTCGATAGATTGGATTATGTATCTCCGATGTGTCAAGAACATGCATTTGCTCTTGCAGTTGAAGATCTTTTAAATATTAAAGCTCCAATTAGAGCTCAGTATATTCGAGTTATGTTTGCAGAACTCACAAGGATATTAAATCATTTATTAAACATTCCAGCCTTTGCAATGGATATCGGAGCAGCAACACCTATGTTATGGGCATTTGAGGAAAGAGAAAAGATGTTGGAATTTCATGAAGCAGTTTCCGGTGCAAGATTTCATGCTGCATATTTTAGACCTGGTGGCGTACATCAAGATTTACCTGAAAATTTAGCTGATAAAATGAAAACTTACTTCACTAACTTTCCAAAGTTCATTGATACTCTTGAAGAGTTATTAACAGAAAATAGAATTTTTAAACAACGATCAGTAGATATAGGAATTTTATCAAAAGATGACGCTATAAGGTTAAGTTGCAGTGGTCCAGTCTTAAGAGCAAGTGGTGTAGCTTGGGATTTAAGAAAATCACAACCTTATGATGTTTATGACAAATTAGATTTTGATATTCCAGTTGGCAAAACAGGTGACACATACGATAGATACTTAGTAAGGATGGAAGAAATGAGAGAGTCAGTAAAAATTATTCTTCAATGCATAGATCAAATACCTTCGGGACCTGTAATGATTGAGGACAATAAAATAACTCCTCCTAAAAGATCAGAAATGAAGAATTCAATGGAAGCTATTATCCACCATTTTAAATTGTTTACTGAGGGATACCGAGTTCCTAAAGGTTTAACTTACAGATGTGTTGAGGCTCCAAAAGGAGAGTTTGGTGTAGTTTTGGTATCAGATGGAAGTTCCAAGCCTTATAGATGTAAACTAAGGGCTCCTGGGTTTGTTCATTTGCAGGCTCTTAATTTCCTCTCCAAAGGTCACCAATTAGCAGATTTACCATCTATTTTAGGTAGCTTAGATATTGTATTTGGAGAAGTTGATAGATGAGCAATCACCCAGGATTATCAAATACTTTTTCAAGCTCTGGAGAAAAATTCGAATGGTCAAAAGAAAGCCTCAAATCAATTAAAATGATCATTTCTAGGTACCCGAAAGATAGACATCAAAGCGCAGTGATGCCACTATTATATTTAGCACAGGAGCAAAATAATAATTGGATAAGTATCGAGTGTATAGAAACAATAGCTGAGACCTTAAATATGCCTAAAATTCGAGTTACCGAAGTTGCATCATTTTACTCCATGTATAACACAAGACCTGTTGGGAAAAACTTGGTTCAAATTTGCAGAACCTCTCCATGCTGGCTGAGAGGCTCAAATAAAATTACAAACACTATATGTAAAGAGACAAAATGTGATATTAACGAAACTAGTGAAGACAATCTGTTTACTGTCGTTGAAGTTGAATGCTTAGGTGCTTGTTCAAACGGTCCGATGATCCAAATTAATAATGACTTTTACGAAGACTTAGATGAAGAAAGCACAAAAGCAATTATCGATAATATAAAAAATAATAGACCTAATAAAATTGGATCGCAAAAGGGAAGAAGAAGTTCAGAGAATGCTTAACATTAAAGATAAAATTTTCCAAAATCTCCATGGATTTGATGAGCCTTTTTTAGAAGGTGCGTTAAAAAGAGGGTCGTGGTCAAACACTAAAGAAATTTTATCAAAAGACCAAAACGATGTAATTGAAATGGTTAAATCCAGTCAATTAAGAGGAAGAGGCGGAGCTGGTTTTTCAACTGGTCTTAAATGGTCCTTTATGCCAAAAAATACTGGCAAGCAACATTATCTTGTTGTGAACGCTGACGAGTCAGAACCAGGTACTTGTAAAGATAGAGAAATTATCAGAAACGATCCACACACTCTTATAGAAGGCTGTCTTATAGCTTCATATGCTATCCAAGCTACAAAATGTTATATCTATATAAGAGGTGAGTATCATTTTGAGTATATACAATTAGAAAAAGCAATAGCTGAGGCTTATGAAAAGGGATTATTAGGGAAAAATGCCTGTGGAAGTAATTTTGACTTTGATCTCTATGTTCATAGGGGCGCAGGAGCATATATTTGCGGAGAGGAAACGGCATTACTTGAGAGTTTAGAGGGAAAAAAGGGTCAACCTAGGTTAAAACCTCCTTTTCCTGCAGGCGTTGGTTTGTATGGGATGCCAACGACCATTAATAACGTAGAGTCAATAGCTGTAGTTCCAACAATACTAAGGAGAGGTTCTGATTGGTTTAAAAAAATAGGTACAGAAAATAACACTGGTACTAAAGTTTTTTGTATATCAGGAAATGTAAACAAACCTTGTACTATAGAGGAAGAAATGGGCATCCCTCTTCAAGAATTAATTGAAAAACATTGTGAAGGAGTAGAGGGAGGTTGGGACAATTTAAAAGCAATTATCCCTGGTGGCTCAAGCACCCCAATGTTGCCTAAAACTGTATGTGAAACGGTAAAAATGAATTTTGATGATTTAAAAGCCTATGGCTCTGGCCTAGGAACGGCGGGGGTTATAGTTGTGAATAAATATAATGATATATCAGAAGTCATTGAAAGATTTGCACACTTTTACAAACATGAAAGCTGCGGTCAATGCACTCCTTGCAGAGAAGGAACTGGTTGGATGTTTAGGATGATGCAAAAATTAGTTAAAGGTGAAATATCTCCTGAACAAATTGAACTGTTAGAAAATGTAACTAAACAAGTAGAAGGACATACCATCTGTGCTTTAGGGGACGCTGCTGCTTGGCCCATTCAAGGATTAATAAAAAACTTTAAATCAGAACTAATTGAAAAATATAACAAAAGAAATTTAAAAGCATCATGAGCGAAAACTCTCTTATAAAAATAAAAATCAACAACAAAGATTTTGAGGTAGATAAAAATTTAACAGTTATGCAAGCTTGTGAAATTGCAGGTGAGGAAATCCCAAGGTTCTGTTATCACGACAAGTTATCCATAGCAGGAAATTGTAGAATGTGTTTAGTAGAAATTGAAAAAGCTCCCAAGCTAGTTTCTTCATGCACTATGCCCTTAATGGAGGGAATGTCAATTATTACAAACTCTGAGAAAGTTAATGCTGGTAGAAAAGGTGTCATGGAGTTTTTATTAATAAATCATCCTTTAGATTGTCCAATCTGTGATCAAGGTGGTGAGTGTGATTTACAAGACCAGGCTATGTATTATGGATTTGATAAATCAAGATATAGTGAAAATAAAAGAGCTGTTGAGAACAAGAATATGGGCCCTCTTGTTAATACAATAATGACTCGATGTATACATTGTACAAGGTGTGTAAGATTTGCAACTGAAGTTGCAGGTGTCCCTGAACTAGGTATGCTAGGTAGAGGAGAAAATGCTGAAATAACTACATATCTTGAAAATTCAATAACATCTGAGCTATCAGGTAATGTTATTGACTTGTGTCCTGTAGGTGCATTAACAAGTAAACCTTATCAATTTAAGGCGCGTCCGTGGGAGCTAAAAAGAACTGACTCAATAGATATTTTTGACAGCGTTGGATCTAATATAAGAATTGACAGTAGGGCTGAGGAAATTCTAAGAGTAACACCAAGAACAAATGAGGATATTAATGAGGAATGGATATCTGACAAAGTAAGATTTAATTATGACGGTTATTACCAACAAAGGATTGATACACCTTACATAAGAAAAAACCAAAAACTTGAAAATTCTAACTGGGATGAGTCATTAAAAATTCTTATTAGCAAATTAAAAAACTCTAAACCATTGGCTTTAATTGGAGAGTTAGTAGATGTTGAGACAGGTTATGCTGTAAAAAAGTTTATGTCAAACTTTGGAGATAATAATGTTGAGTGCCGAACAGATAATCAATTTATACATGAAAGTCTGAATAGCTTTCGTTTTAACACACCAATAAATAAAATTGAAGATGCAGATTTAATTTTACTAATAGGTGCAAATCCTAAAATAGAAACTCCCATAATTAATCATAAAATATTTAAAGCTTTTAATAATGGTTCAGAAATTTTTAATATTGGGGAAGATATATTGCTAAATTATGATACTAAATATCTTGGAAAACATTTAGAAGCATTGAATAATGAAAAATTTGTTAAATCTATTAAAAAATCTAAAAACCCATTAATAATTGTTGGTTCTGCTCTTTTAAATAGTATAAGAAATATTAATACTTTTAAATCAATCGTATCATTTTCACAAAAATATAAGGTTATTACAGAAACTAAAAATAATTTAAATTTTTTAAATCCTTTTTCATCAAGAGTTGGCCAGTTATTTATTGGGAATACCTCTCAAGAATATTGCGAACCCTTTACAAAATTATCAAATCAAAATTTTGACACTGTTTTGTCTTTTGGCTCCGAAAAGATTGTTGACTCCTCATTTGATAATTGTTTTAAAGTTTATTTTGGTCATCATGGTGATGAGGGTGCTATGAAATCTGATATAGTATTGCCTACACCCCTTTTTACAGAGAAAAATGGAATATTTTTAAATATTGAGGGTCGGCCTCAAGAGGCAAAAAAATGCCATAATCCCATCGGAGGATCTAAAGAGGAATGGGCTATCATCAAAAAAATGTCAGAGGAATTGTTATTTGAATTTAAACCAAACACCTTTGATCAATTGAGGCAAGAATTATCTGGTGAATATCCACAGTTATTCGAATTTAATGAAATCATTCAGGAGAATTCAAGTCTCCCAGTAGCTGAAAATATGTTATTTGAAGAATGTAGAATTACATACCCATTTGAAAATTTCTATATGTCGGACATCATCTCAAAAAATTCAGTGACAATGGCCAAATGTGTTAATGAAATAATGACGAAGCCGCTCTTGGAGAAATCTGCGTAATGAACCCAATATCATTGGAAATCACATTAGGTGTACTAAAGATATTCAGCTTTGTAGTTCCTGTTTTGGTATCAGTTGCTTTACTTGTTTACTTAGAGAGAAAAGTTCTCGGAGCTGTGCAGTTGAGAAAAGGTCCTAATGTTGTGGGACCTTTTGGAATTTTACAAAGTTTTGCCGATGTTTTGAAACTCTTAACTAAAGAAAACTTACTTCCCTCCAGTTCTAATAAATTTCTATTTATGTTTGCCCCTATGCTTACATTAATTTTAAGTCTTATTGCATGGGCTGTAATTCCAATTAGTTCAACCTATGTAATCGCTAATTTAAATATAGGCATTTTGTATTTATTTGCTGTGTCATCATTTGGTGTCTACGGAGTAATCATTGCTGGTTGGGCAAGTAATTCAAAATATCCTTTTCTTGGAGCTTTAAGATCAGCTGCTCAAATGATTTCTTACGAGGTCTCAATAGGTTTTGTAATTATAACAGTTTTAATATGTGTAGGTTCTTTGAACCTAATAGATATTGTAGAGAGTCAAAAAAATATTTGGTTCGCTATACCACTCTTTCCAATGTTTATAATATTTATAATTTCTGCACTAGCAGAAACAAACAGACTTCCATTTGACTTACCTGAGGACGAGGCTACCTTAGTAGCAGGTTTCTTTACTGAATATTCATCAATTTCTTTTGGATTATTCTTTTTAGCTGAATATGCAAATATGATATTGATGAGTTCTCTGACTGTTATTTTATTTCTAGGTGGTTGGTATCCTCCAATAGATATTTTTCCACTAAATTTAATACCTGGATTAGTTTGGTTTGTTTTAAAAGTATTTCTAATATTATTTATTTTTTTATGGGTAAGAGCTACTTTCCCAAGGTATAGATATGATCAACTTATGCGATTAGGATGGAAGATATTTTTGCCCTTTACACTAGTTTGGGTTGTAATCACATCTGCTTTCTTATTTTATTTTGACATGTTGCCAAACTAAACATGACAGTATTAATCAAATATATAAAGTCTTTTACTTTATTTGAATTAGTGAAAGGGTTAAAACTAACACTAAGTTATTTTTTTAAACCCAAAGTAACCTTAAACTATCCAAATCAAAAAGGTCCAATTAGCCCACGTTTTAGAGGTGAACATGCTCTTAGAAGATATCCAAACGGTGAAGAAAGATGTATTGCATGCAAGTTATGCGAAGCTGTTTGTCCTGCACAAGCAATCACAATTGAAGCAGAGCCAAAGCCAGATGGGAGTAGGAGAACTAGTCGATACGATATTGACATGACAAAGTGCATATACTGTGGATTGTGCGAAGAAGCTTGTCCAGTTGATGCAATAGTAGAAGGTCCAAATTTTGAATATGCAACTGAAACAAGAGAAGAATTACTATATGACAAAGAAAAACTTTTAAGAAATGGAGATATATGGGAAAAACAAATTAGCGAAAATCTAAAAAGAGACTCTAAATACAGATAATGTTTCTTGTAGGCTCTTTTTTTTTGTTTTCAGCGTTCCTGGTTACGACGTGTATATTTGTAATTTTTTCAAAAAATCCAGTTAATTCTGTATTATTTCTCGTTCTAGCTTTTTTAAACTCTACTTTTTTATTTATACTCATAGGAGCAGAATTCGTAGGCATTATTCTAGCAATAGTTTACATAGGAGCTGTTGCAATACTTTTTCTATTCGTGGTTATGATGCTTGACATTCAAAAAGTTACTTTAATGCTGAATATTAAAAAATATGTTCCTATTGCTGTTGTATTTGCAAGTATAATTCTAGCAGAAATTATTTATCTCACAGTTTACAAAACTACTAAAGTAAACCCTGATATAATTATAAAACATGAGAATAATACTGAACAGATAGGCGACGTTCTTTATACAACATATTTTATTGATTTTCAATTAAGTGGAATAGTTTTATTACTTGCAATGATAGGAGCAATAGTACTTACCCATGTATACAGACCCTCAATTAAAAGACAAAATATAGATAAACAAAATACAACATCATCATCAAATAGAGTACAGTTAGTAAAAATAAAATCTGGTCAAGGAATTAAAAATGATTAGTTTGTCATACAATCATTTTTTTATTCTCTCCATTGTAATTTTTATAATTGGCTGTTTTGGTCTTTTTTTGAATAGAAGAAATATGATTTTAATTTTAATGTGTATTGAAATTATATTATTAGCGGCAAATATTAATTTTGTATCCGCTTCAGTTTTCTTGAATGATATTAATGGACAAGTATTCTCAATTTTTATTTTAACAATCGCTGCTGCTGAGGCAGCTATTGGTTTAGCTATACTGGTTATATATTTTAGAAATAAGGGAGAGATTGATATAACCAAAATCAATCAATTAAGAGACTGATGTTTAGCTATAAATTACTTTTCTTTCTTCCATTAATTTCAACAATCTTTACATATCCTTTTGGGGTTCTTTTGGGTGATAAAACAGCTCAATATTTTTCATCCACGCTTATATCAATTGCAGCTATTTTAAGCTGGTTTTTGTTTATTAGTTTTTCAATGTCTCCCTCTCAAGAAATTATAATTCCTGTATTAGAGTGGTTTTTTGTTTCGGGACAGTTTTTTAATTGGGGAATTTCAGTTAACTCTTTAACGCTTTTAATGTTAACACTTGTTCTTACTGTATCAGCTTTAGTCCATATTTATTCAATTGAATACATGGCACATGACAATTCAAAAGTAAGATTTATGACTTACTTGAGTTTATTTACATTTTGTATGGTGGCTTTAGTTGTAAGCGATAATTTAATTCAATTATTTTTTGGATGGGAAGGGGTTGGATTAGCCTCTTATTTACTGATAGGTTTTTGGCACCACAAGAAATCTGCAAATTTAGCAGCCATGAAAGCTTTTTTAGTAAATAGAGTTGCAGATTTTGGCTTTCTTATTGGTATCGCGACTCTTTATATATTTTTAGATACATTATCTATTAACGAAATAATTGCAGGTAAAGAAAAATTATTAAATTACGATATCAATTTTTTAGGTTTTAATATAAATGCACTAGTTTTTTCATGCTTTTTTCTTTTCATAGGTGCAATGGGAAAATCCGCTCAATTTGGTTTTCATACTTGGTTACCTGATGCTATGGAAGGACCAACTCCTGTTTCAGCATTAATTCATGCAGCTACGATGGTAACAGCTGGTGTTTTTTTGACCGTTAGATTTTCAGAATTAATGGTCATGTCTGATTTTATTATGGCTTTTGTTCTTATTATAGGACTACTTACAGCATTCTTTGCAGCATCAGTTGGTTTTTTCCAAAAAGATATAAAAAAGGTAATTGCATACTCTACTTGTAGTCAATTAGGTTTCATGTTTGTGGCTTGTGGACTAGGCGCATTCAACATTGCCATATTTCATTTAATAACGCATGGTTATTTTAAAGCCTTACTCTTTTTATCTTCAGGGTCTGTTATTCATGGTGTTCACGATGAACAAGATATGGATAAAATGGGAAATCTTTTTTCAAAGATGAAAATCACTGCAGTGATGATGTGGATAGGTACTCTTGCTATAATTGGTTTTCCATATTCATCTGGTTATTTTTCAAAAGATTTAATTTTAAGTTCATCTTTTAATTTGAATAATTTTGGTCCTTTAGTTTATTTTATTTTAGCAATTGTATCTGCAATGACTGCTTTTTACTCTTTCAGATTAATATTTAAGGTTTTTCATGGTGAATATAATGGATCTTACGATTATGAAAAAATTCATGAGTCAGGACCATTTATGTTAGCTCCTTTATTACTTTTATCAATAGGAGCAATCTTTGTAGGCTACTTTCTAAATGATTTACTCGCTGGATATAATTCAAAAAATTTTTGGAATGGAATTATATTTTTAGACCAAGATAAAAATTATTACTCTTCTTTCTTTCCAATATTATCTAAATCCTTGGTTGCTTTAGGAGTTGCTTTTGCAGTTTATTACTATGGATTTAATTTAAATAAACTCGCTGACATGAAAAAAAGATTTTACTCAATTTACAATTTTATTTTGAACAAATGGTACTTTGACGAATTATATAATAAGATTTTTGTTTTACCTTTGTATAATTTAGGAAAATTTTTATGGACCAGAATAGATCAAGGTATTATTGATAAATATCTTCCAAATGGAAGTGCATCTATAGTATCTATAATTTCAAAAGCGTTTAAAAGAATTCAAACAGGATATATTTTTGATTATACATTTATTGTAATTTCAGGTTTCACACTTTTTATAAGTATCATTTTTTATATATCTATCACATAAAATGAGCTTCCCAATATTATCACTATTAATCTTAACTCCAATCATAGGAGCATTAACACTATCATTATCAAGTAGTTCTCAACTAAAAAATAAAACTATTTTTTTATCTGGTTTATGGATCACTACAGGTGAATTTCTTCTAAGCTTACTTTTACCAATATTTTACGATAAAACTAAAAATGGTTACCAATTTACAGAGTATCACACATGGTTCGATAAGTTTGACATTAATTACTATGTTGGTGTAGATGGCGTATCTATTCCATTAATACTTTTAACTACTTTTCTAGTTCCTATTTGTTTATTGTGCTCATTAAATTCAATCCAAAATAGAGCTAAAGAATTTGTAATTTATTTTCTTTTACTTGAAAGTTTTATCATTGGAGTTTTTGTTAGTATTGATTTGGTAATTTTTTATGTTTTCTTTGAGGCAGTTTTAATTCCTATGTTTTTAATCATTGGAATTTGGGGAGGAGAAAATAGGCTTTATGCCACTTTTAAATTTTTCTTATATACGCTTGCAGGGTCTGTTTTAATGCTTTTAGCTATTATATACATTATCTCTAAAGTTAAATCAGGTAACATTGAATTAATCTCAGATTTTACTTTTGATCAACAAGTAGAATTAATTCTATTTTTATGTTTCTTCGCATCTTTTGCTGTAAAAGTTCCAATGTTTCCTTTTCATACGTGGTTACCTGATGCTCATGTTCAAGCTCCTACAAGTGGGTCAGTTATATTAGCTGGTGTGCTACTTAAGTTAGGGGCATATGGTTTTATAAGACTATCTTTGCCTTTCTTTGAGTATGCATCAATATATTTTCAGCCAATGATTTTTGCACTAAGCTGTGTAGCAATTGTTTACACATCAATTGTTGCTTTAAGACAATTAGATATGAAAAAAATGATTGCTTATTCCTCAGTGGCTCATATGGGTTTTGTTACAATAGGTATTTTTACTCTTACACAGGATGGTATAAATGGAGCATACTTTCAAATGATAAGTCATGGCATAGTATCAGCCGCACTATTTTTAATAGTTGGAGTTATTTACGAACGACATCATACAAGAATGATTTCAGATTATAGTGGAGTCACGAATGTAATGCCTAAATATTCATTTTTTTTCATGATTTTTATGCTTTCGTCTGTAGGTTTACCTGGAACTAGTGGTTTCGTTGGAGAGTTTTTAGTAATTATGTCTACTATAAGTGTAAGCGTGTACCTGACATTTTTCACAGCAATTGGGGTAATCTTAGGAGCATCTTATATGCTTTTATTATATAAAAATGTTAATTTTGGTGACTTAAAGACTGATATAAAACAATTAGCAGATCTAACAAATATTGAAATTTTTTACTTTTCTTGTTTAGCCTTTCTCACGATGTTTCTGGGTGTATATCCTAAACTATTATTTGAAATGATTAACAAGAGTATTTCTATAAGTATTATTTAATGATCAATTTTTATCAATTTATACCAGAAATTTTTATACTCGCTCTAATTTTATTAACATTATGTTTCGGGTTATTTAACAAGGATAGGTCTATTGCAATAAATGCTGTAGGTTTTTTCATATTAACTCTAATACTTATAAATTTTGGAAAAGACTTTTATAATTCCACTGATCTTTCATTAAATACAATTAACTTATTTGTATTATCAAAGATAATACTTTCAATTGGTTCTATTGTTTTTATTTTACTCTCAAAGAGACCATTAAAAAATGAAAATTTGTATAGATATGAATATATCCTATTCATATTATTTGCTATTCTTGGGTCTTTCGTTCTAATTTCAAGCGATAATTTTTTAACAGCCTTTATTGGGTTAGAACTTCAATCTTTGTCATTATATTTAATGGCAGCCTTTAATACAAAAAATTTAAAATCAAATGAAGCGGGGATTAAATATTTTTCTCTTGGTGCTTTATCATCTGGATTTCTTTTATTTGGTATCTCAATGATTTATTACGATACCAGTTCTTTTTATATGCAAAATCTTAATAATTTTACAACCATAAGTGAAATAGGCTTATCTTTAATCCTTATTTCTTTGTTTTTTAAGGTCTCTGCAGCTCCATTTCATATTTGGACACCAGATGTATATGAAGGATCACCGACTATTTCCACACTTTTCTTTGCTAGTTTACCGAAGTTTGCCTCACTAATATTTTTATTTAGAGTTTATCAAGAACTTAACATTTCAGGCATTCAGTCTCTTGATTATATTTTTAAAATTGTTTGCGCCATTTCACTGCTTGTTGGAGTTTATGGGGCAATTACACAAAAAGTTATCAAAAGATTATTAGCCTTTAGCTCAATTAATCACATAGGTTTTATGCTACTTGGAATCATGTGTTACCAATTTATGTCTGAGGGAACATTATTTTTCTATTTAATTATTTATTTAGTTACTACTTTTGGGATTTTTGCTGTTTTACTTAATTTAAGAACTGTAGAAGGTGAATTTACAAAGATTTCTCAACTTAATGGTTTAAGATTTACATCGAACTCTAAATCTATCAGTATGCTCGTGTTTTTCTTTTCACTTGCGGGAATACCGCCTTTTGCTGGTTTTTTTGCAAAATTTTTTATTCTTTCAGCTTCTATAACTGATGGTTTTTTCTTTTTATCAATAGTTGCTGTTTTGAGTTCTGTAATTGCAGCATTTTATTATCTAACGATTATAAAAAATATGTTTTTCAATAAATCAGAAATAGAGTTATTAGATGACAACAATAAAATAGGTAAAGTAATATTTATTAGTTTTGGATTAATAATAACTTTATTTTTCTTTTATCCAGATCCATTAATCAATTTAGTAGATAATCTTTTTAAATAAAAATTGTATAAAGTTATTTATGATACCATTGCCTCAACTCAAAATGAGATAATCAACTTTGATCGATATAAAAAAGTCTTAAATAATAACAATTTGTATGTTCAATCTTTAGAACAAGAAAAAGGTACTGGAAGAGGTAAAAAAAAGTGGATAAGCCCTAAAGGTAATATTTACTTAACAATTAATCAAAAATTAAAAGCTAATGTTGCTCTTAAAAATAATTTCTATATTTGTTATTTAATTCATAAATTTTTTAAGAAGACTCACGATATAGACTTAGAGTATAAATGGCCAAACGATTTATTTTACCAAAATAAAAAAATAGTTGGTGTTGTAGTCAAATCAACTATTTTAGGAAACAACTCATACTTAAAAACTGGTATAGGAATAAATATAAATAACACACCTTTAATTGACTCTACTTCTTTGTTACGTATTCTTAAAAAAAAATCAAATATTATAGAATTATCAAATAAAATTATTGATTATATTGAATATAATTTATTAAAAGAAATATCCAATCAGATATTAGTGAGATATCTTAATAAATACATGCTAAAAAATTTTAAATTAAATCATCCAACTTTTGGAAAAAAAATTGTTGAAATAATAAATGTTAATGAAGATTTCTCATTAAATATTAAAATTGAAAATGAAATTAAGAAAATCTTTTTTGGAGAGCTTATATGAATTTAGTTGTCGATATTGGTAACACCTCTCTAAAGTATTCATCAACTACTGATATTGGTATAAAAAAAGTACGCCAATTAAAATATTCAAAAAAAAAACCTATATTTATTATTAAATTTTTAAAAAACCAATTTAAAACTCATAAAATAATTTATATTTGCTCGGTTGTCTCAGAAATAGACAAGATTATTAAAGAATATTTAAAAACCTATAGAAAAGATTTAATATTTATTAACAAGAAAAAATTAACTTCCTTAGTTCATCGCCGAGTAAATTTAAGTCAACTCGGAAATGATAGAATAATCAATGTATTATCTGTAATTAAAATTTACCCTAAATCTAAATCTTTCATAATAATTGATTTAGGTACTGCAACTACTTTAGATATTGTAATTGATTATAAATATTTTGGTGGTGTTATTTTACCAGGACGTACTACCTCATATGAAAATCTAATATCATTAGCCTCAGGTATAAAAAATGTGAAATTCTCTAACGATACTAATATTTTAGGAAAAAATACAAACCAAGCCTTGATGTCTGGTTTTAACATAGGCTATAAGCTCATGATAGAGTCTTATTTAAAACTAATTAAAACTACTTTTAAGAGAAATTTTAAAGTGATTTTTACTGGTGGATATGCTAGCACTATCATTAATAAAAAGACAAAATTTATTTATAGAGAAGATTTAACTCTTTTAGGTACCTCTTTTTACCAAAACTTTTTAAATGAAAAACATTGAATTATTAAACAATAAAAAGAATACTTATTTTTTGTCAATTGGCGGAATAGGAGAAATAGGTGGTAATAACTACCTATATTCTTTTAAAGGGGAACAAGTTATTGTTGATGGAGGTATATCATTTGCTGATGATAGTCTTCCGGGTGTAGATATCACTATCCCTGATCCCTATATTTTTCTAAATTCAAAAATTAAACCTAAAGCTATGATCTTAACCCATGCTCATGAAGATCATGTTGGGGGATTAGAGTATTACTTTGATAAAATAGATTTTCCTATTTATTGCAACCAATTTACATTCTCATATATAAAACATAAATTTTATAAAATAGCTGGATATGAAAAGAAATTTATTATAATTGAAGATTTTCAAGAGATTGAATTTGAAAATTTCTCTTTCCAATTAATACCTACCACTCACTCCATACCAGATCCAACAGGTATTTTTTTTAAGACATCAGAAGGCAATATATATCACACAGGTGATTGGAAAATAGACAAAAATCCAGTAACTGGTTCTCCATTTGATTATCAAAACTATCAGTTACTAAAGGATGAAAATATTGATTTACTTATTGGCGACTCAACAAATGCGGGTGTAAACGAAATTTCTCGTTCAGAGTCCGAATTAGACTCATCTTTTGATAATCTATTTAAAACACTTCAAGGAAGAATTGTAGTTACTTGTTTTTCTTCTAATATTGCAAGACTGAAAACAATTATTTCAAATGCTATCAAGCAGGATAAAAAAATATTTGTTGTTGGAAGAAGTATTAAAAGAGCTATTAATACTGCCATTGAAGAAAAATTAATTGAACCTTTTGAAATTCTGAATGAGAAAAAGTTTCAAGACTATAATAGAGAAAAAGTAATATTGATTTGCACGGGAAGTCAAGGTGAAAAAAATTCTGCTCTTTGGAAGATTGCAAATAATACCCATAATCAAATTAAATTAAGCTCAAAAGATAATATAATTTTTTCATCTAAGGAAATACCAGGTAATGAAAAATCAATATCTTATCTTAAAAACTCTTTTAGTTACCATGGTTTAAATATTATCACGGATACTGATGAATTTGTTCATGTTTCAGGCCATCCAGGCAGATATGAAATCAAAGAGTTTTATTCTTTTATTCAACCAAAATCTTTAATTCCTATGCATGGAGAATATCTTCATTTAAAAAAACATCTTGAAATAGCTAAAACTTTAAATATTGAGAAAACCAACCTTCTTTTGAGTGGAGACTTATGTCAATTAGATTTAGTCAATAAAAATCATAAACTTATAGATCAATTTATTATAAAAAAACTTCCTGTTGTTCAAAACCTAATAATAGAAGAAGATAATTTTATCAATGAAAGAGGAAAAATTCTTCATAATGGATTAATAAGTATAAATTTAATTTTAAATAAAAAATTTGATATTATTAAATTTCAAATTTTTGATAAGGGTTTTCCCTTTTCTTATAATAAGGAAATTATTCAAAATGAAATCAAAGATATTTTATTAAATAAAATATTATTTATTAAGGAGGAAATTAATGAAATATCTCTAAGTGAATTAGTAGAGGAAGTTTCAAAAAAAACCTTTAATAGAAATTTTTCATTAAAGCCAGAGTTATTAATTCACATATCATTGATATGAAGTTTTTATTTTTACTTTTTATAATTTGGTGGGTTATTTTCATGACAATATTACCTATTAAAAGATCTGAATTTGAAGAGGGTATGCCTAGAAAGTCTTATTTAGGTGCTAAATTTTTAATTTCATTTGCTTTGTCAATGATTGTATCCTTTTTTATAATGAAATTTGAAAATAATATATTTGAATACTTTAAATGAGATTATCTAACCTTTTATTTAATTCACTAAAAGAGTCACCTAAAGAAGCTAAAATTATATCCCATCAATTAATGCTGCGCTCCTCAATGATTAGACAGCACACGTCAGGAATTTATACCTGGTTACCATTGGGTTATAAAGTTTTAAAAAATATTGAAAATATCATTAGGCACAATCAAAACAAAATTGGTTGTAATGAAATGTTAATGTCTACTATCCAATCTTCGGAATTGTGGAAAAAAAGTGGAAGATATACCGATTATGGTAAAGAGATGTTAAGAATTACTGACAGACATGAGAATGAATTATTATATGGACCAACGAATGAAGAAGTAATAACAGATTTATTTTCAGACTATGTAAATTCCTATAAAGCTCTTCCAAAATATCTTTACCATATTCAATGGAAATTTAGAGACGAAATTAGACCTCGATTTGGAGTAATGCGAGGTAGAGAATTTTTGATGAAGGATGCATATAGTTTTGATTTAACAGAGGAAGGTGCTTTTGAAACTTATAAAATTTTTTTTAGAAGTTACCTAAAAACTTTTTTAGACCTAGGCTTACAACCAATACCAGTTAAGGCAGCCACAGGAGCTATTGGAGGAGATTTATCTCATGAGTTTCAAATATTAGCGAGTACAGGTGAAAGTGAACTTGCCTATGACTCAAAATTGGTTGACTCTAATTTATTTGAAAAAAGTTATGAAGAAATTACATCAATGTATTCAGCTTCAGATGAAATGATTGATAAATCAAAATCTGATGTAATAGTTGGAAGAGGTATTGAAGTAGGTCATATATTTAATTTTGGTATAAAATATACTAAACCATTAGAATGTTATGTATTAAATAAAGATGGAAAGAGGATAACCCCACACATGGGATCTTATGGAATTGGTGTTTCAAGATTAACAGCAGCTATAATAGAAGCATTTCATGATGAGAGAGGTATCAAATGGCCTATTAACATTGCCCCATTCAGGATAAATATTGTAACTCAATCAAACTTTGATTTAAATGAAGATATTAAGAACATCTACAATATTCTAACTTCTAAATATAATAACATTAGTCTTGATGATAGAGATTTAAGCATGGGTAGAAAAATTAAAGATTCTGAATTAATCGGAATACCTTGGACATTGATTATTGGAAATAACTATAAAGAAAAAGGTCAAGTTGAAGTTATTAGGAGATCTGATGGAGATAAGGTATTTTTAAGTAAACAAGAAATTGAGAACTTTGAATTTGAACAATATACTCCATAAACTATCTTTCTCCTATATTTTTAATTTTAAAAAAGATAAAGCTTTTTCAGTATCGACTATTTTATCTTCCTTGGCTTTAATACTTGGTATTTCAATATTAATTACAGTTATGTCAGTGATGAATGGTTTTAGAGAACAATTAGTAGAGTCATTGAGTGGAGTAAATGGTGACATTACAATTTATGATGCCAAGAAAGATAAAATTGAACAAATTAAAGAAAAAAATCCATCAATTTCTTTAGTTCAAAATGTTCAAAGTAGGGTGATAACAAGTAATGAAAAAGGAATAGAGGGCCTGTTAATGAAATCTCTTAATAAAGAGGATTTTTATAAGATACCTAAGATAAATAAAAATATATTTGAAATAGAAAGAGAAACTGACAACTGGGTCTTCATTGGAGTTGAACTAGCAAGATCTTTAAGTCTAAAAGTAGGAATGCCTATGCAAATTAATATTCCAGGAAAGTCGATGACAATACTAGGACCAGTTCTAAATTCAAAAGAACTAATAATTAAAGGAATATTTAATACAGGTGTATATGATTTTGATAAATATTTTATCTTCAGCAATATAGAGCTATTTAATAAAAATATTAATAGTTCAGTCATAGATATATACTTAAATGGCAAAGACTTTGATTACACTGATTTAGAAGGTATAAATTATTCTACTTGGGAGGATCAAAATCAAACCTTAGCACAAGCATTATCAACTGAAAAAAATGTTATGTTTGTCATACTTTTTTTTATTATTATAATTTCTTCTTTTACAATTATTTCCAATCAAATTTTTTTTATTAAAGAGAAGTATAAAGATATTATTTTATTAAAAGCACTAGGCATACGACAATCTAAAATTTGCTTTATATTTTTTTTGAATTCATTTCTTATTTCTTTTTTTTCAATTATTTTAGGTACCTGTTTGGGATTATTGTTATCTACAAATATTGACTCTGTCGAAAGCTTTTTATCTTATTTATTAAATTTTGAACTTTGGAATAACGAAATTAGATATTTAACATCAATGCCCTATAGTATTAGATTAAATGATAT
The DNA here is from genome assembly GCA_902526965.1 of uncultured Alphaproteobacteria bacterium. Taxonomy (GTDB): domain Bacteria; phylum Pseudomonadota; class Alphaproteobacteria; order HIMB59; family HIMB59; genus HIMB59. The sequence goes on along the minus strand of CABZMT010000005.1, from coordinate 8,933 downwards.
TGTATTTATTGTAAGTATTTCTCTTTTTTCAAGTTTAATCGCATCTTATATTCCAATAATGAGAATTTTTAAAATAAAACCAAATTTAATTTTAAGATGAGTTTATTAGAGTTAAAAAATATTTCTAAATCTTACATATCAAGGGTTGGAAGTTTTCAAGTAATTGATCAATTAAATCTGACAGTAGAACATAACCAAAATATATTTTTATTTGGACCCTCCGGATGCGGAAAATCAACATTATTAAACTTAATCTCTGGATTAGATAACTCAGACACTGGTAAAGTTTATTTTAATGGAAATTTAGTTAAAAATCCTTTTGAGCTACTTAAAGATGACATTGGTATAATTTTTCAAGATCACTATTTAATATCTGAGCTTAATATCTTTGATAATATAAAACTTAAAAGTAATGACACTACTAAAATTGAAAATATTTTAGATTATTTTGAAATGGCTGATTTAAAACTTAAATATCCAAATCAATTATCAAATGGTCAAAAACAAAGAGTTTGTGTTGCTCGATCTTTAGTAAATAATCCTAAGCTTTTAATAGCAGATGAACCAACAAGTTACTTAGATAAAGAAAATGCAAAATTAGTAATAGATCTTATTTTGAGCAGCTCTAGAAAATTCAATTTATCAACAATAATAGCAAGCCATGATATTTCATTTAAACCTTTATTTGATAAATCTTATACATTAGATAATAAATCTATTAAAGAATGCTGATACCACTAAGAAATTACTCTAATTATTCTATTTGTGAGTCAAATATAAAAATTGATGATCTTGTAAACTTTGCAGAAAAAGAAAAATTACCAGCTATAGCATTAACAGACTATAAATTATTATCGGGCGTACTAGAATTTTCAATAAAATGTCAAAAAAAAGGTATTCAACCAATTATAGGTTTAGATGTTGATTATTTATCAATATTAAAAAATAACTCTCGTCTTACTATTCTCTCTAAAAATGAAAATGGTTTTAAAAATTTAAATATTTTATCTACAAAAATAAATACGGAAAATGATTTTCAATTATCCTTAAAAAATATCAAAGATTTCTCTGATGGAAATATCTTAATTTTGGGAGGTTTATATAGTTATTTTGAAGACATAAATATTAATAAAAATAATTTGAAGCTAATTTTTGATGAAATTAATACATTAAAAAAATTGTTTAATAGTGATATTTATTTTGAGTTAGACGAAAATCTTGATAATAAATTATTAAATGAAATATCTCAAAAATGTAATATTAATTGTTTTCTATCATCTTTTAGCTTTTACAAACAAGATAAAGACTTTGATGCAATTAAAATTTTACATTGTTTAAAAAATGGTGAGTATCTTCAAAATACATCATTCAAATTAAAAAATAATTATTCTTTGACGCAATCTCATCAAAATATTGACAAATTCAGTCAATTAATTCAAAATTCAAATTTAATTTCAAATAAAATAAAATTTTTAATTGAGGAAAAAAAAATAACTCTTCCAAATTTTAAATCAGACTTAGACTCTGATGAAGATAAAGAGATTATAAAACAATCTAGAAGTGGCCTTGATTTAAGATTAAAAAAAATAATTTCAAATAAATCAATTGAGGAGTTTAATCATCAATCTAAAATTTATAGAGATAGACTTGAATATGAATTAAATGTGATTATTAAAATGAAGTTTTCTGGCTACTTCCTTATTGTTAGTGATTTTATCAGATGGGCTAAATCTAATTCAATTCCTGTAGGACCAGGTAGAGGTTCTGGTGCTGGTTCAATTGTTGCTTGGTCTTTATTAATCACAGATGTTGATCCAATTCAATTTGGACTCCTTTTTGAAAGATTTTTAAACCCTGATAGAGTCTCAATGCCTGATTTTGATATTGATTTTTGTAAATCTAGGAGAGACGAAGTTATAGAGTATGTTCAAAAAAAATATGGTTTTCAAAATGTTGCTCAAATAATCACTTTTGGATCTATGATTTCAAGAGGTATACTAAAAGATATTGGTAGGGTTGAGGGTGTTCCATATTCTGAAGTAGAGAGAATGGTAAATAAAATTCCTTATAATCCTGTCCACCCTTTAAGTATTAGCGAATTAAAGGCTAATCATACTGATCAATTGGGTGATTTAGCTAATTCACCAATGATGGACAAAGCCGAGTCTATGGAAGGTGCATTACGAAATGTATCTACACACGCTGCTGGCATAATTATTTCTTCCGATAAACTTTACGGTAATATCCCTCTTTTCAAAGATGATGAATCTGAAATTATGGCTACGCAATTTAATATGAAAGACTGTGAAAAAGCAGGTTTATTGAAATTTGATTTTTTGGGATTGGCTAATCTTACTATCATCGATGAAACTCTTAAATTAATAAAAAAAATAAATAATGTCTCTATTGATCTCACTGAAATTCCTTTAAATGATGAAAAAACGTTTAAGCTATTAAGTAAGGGCTATACATGTGGTGTATTTCAAGTTGAGAGTGCTGCGATGGTTGACACTCTAATTAAACTTAAACCAACTAATTTAGAAGAGATTATAGCTGTGTTGGCTTTGAATAGACCTGGCCCAATGCAATTCATAGATAGTTTCATTAAAAGAAAAAAAGGAGAAGAGGAGATCAATTATGATCATCCTTTACTAGAACCAATTTTAAAGGAAACATATGGAATTATAGTTTATCAAGAGCAAATAATGAAAATAGCACAGGTAATATCTGGATACACACTTGGACAGGCAGACTTATTGAGAAGAGCAATTGGAAAAAAAATTAAATCAGATTTGATGAGTCAAAAAGACAATTTTATAAAAGGTGCAGTAAATAAAAAAATAAGAGCTAAAGATGCAGAAAAACTATTTTCTTTAATAGAGAAATTTGCAGAATATGGCTTTAATAAAAGTCATGCAGCTGCTTATGCATTTATTACTTATTATACTGCTTATTTAAAAGCACATTTCCCTAAAGAGTTTTATTGTGAACTTTTAAACAATTCATTAAATAATCCTGATAAGATTTTTGTAATACTAAATGAAATTAATGAACTAGATTTAAAAATATTACCTCCCGATATAAATTATTCTGATTATAAATTTACTGTTCAAGAGGATAAAATTATTTATGGTTTAGCAGCTTTAAAGGGAGTGGGTGAAGACTCCATGAAAGAATTAGTTACTGAAAGAAATACTAATGGTAAATTTATGTCTTTGTCTGATTTTAATAGTAGGCTTTCTAGATCAGTTCTAAACAAAAGACAAATAGAAAAACTTATATTATCAAATTCTTTAAATACACTTCATTTAGATATTTCAAAGCTATTTGCTAATGTAGAAAATATTATTCAAAAGAAATCTGGTGCAACCTTATTTAACGACTTGTCAGATAAACAATTTCTTCTTAAAAAAGACTATGCAGTTATTGATCAAATTAAAGCAGAATTTGAAAGCTATGGTTTTCTTTATTCTCAAAAAAAACAAACAAAAATATTAATGAATCTTAATCATTCTTCTTTTAAGGAAAAAATTGATACTAAGCATGAATTTTTAGATGATTTTTATTTTTATGTTGTAAAAGCTCAATACAAAACAACTAAGAATGGCAAGAGATACATTCTTTTAAATGTTATTAATGAGAGTGGTTTTTTTGAGTTGAGACTATTTAATGATAATTTTGATATTAGATCTTTACATACAAAATATATAAAAGCCAAGATCAAATCAGTTATTAAAAATGACTTTTATAATATTAATATTGAAAATTTATTAATTGTAGAAGATGAAGATTTAATAAAACAAATTAGACATATATCCTACCAAGAGCTTTTGGATCTAGATAAAACAGCTAATTTCAATAGTATTCGGGTTTATAATGATAACAAAATATTAAATATTTCTTTGAATTAACCCTTGATTATTGCTTTTTATCCTTTAAAACATCAAAAAAAACAGGTTAACAGTCATCCGGTGCCTTTATGGTTTCCTTTCTGTTAACTAAAGCTTAACCGGAGGCAAAATGAATATAGAAATATCACTAGAGGATCTATTAAAAAATGGTTCTCACTTTGGCCACAATAAAAAAAGATGGAATCCAAAAATGGATAAATTTATTTATGGCGAAAAAAATGGCACACACATACTAGATTTAAGAAAATCTCTTCCTTTATTAGAGAATGCTTTAAAGTTTGCTCATGAATCATCAAAAAATAAAAAAAAATTTTTATTTGTTTCTACCAAAAAACAACATAGTGAGATTGTTGAGAACATTGCAAAAGAAACTAGCAATTATTTTGTCAATTTTAGATGGTTAGGGGGTATGATTACTAATTGGAACACTGTTAAGAATTCTATTAACACTCTTAATAACTATGAAAATATTTTAAACACTGAAGATACAGTTTTTACTAAAAAGGAATTATCAGATATAGAAAAAAAGAAGATTAGATTAGATAAGACATTGGGTGGAATTGTTGAAATGAAATCAACACCAGACATAATTTTTATTATTGATACAAACCGAGAACATATTGCTGTTTTAGAGGCTAAAAAATTAGGAATACCAATTATTGGTATTGTGGACACTAATTGTGACCCAGACTTAATTGATTACCCTATACCCGCAAATGATGATGGCGTTAAATCTGTTCAATTTATTCTTGATAATTTTAAAAAAGTACTAGTTTCCAGTGAAGATACCTCATCAACGGAAAGCACAACTTAAAATGAGTAGTATGGAACTAATCAAAAATCTAAGAGATGCCACCGGGAGTGGAATTGTTGATTGCAAAAAAGCATTATCAGAAAATAATAATGATATTGATGCATCAGTAAAATGGCTCAGAGAAAAAGGAATTTTAAAAGCGCAAAAGAAACAAGATAGAGAAACAAACGAAGGTGTTGTTTCATTTTATAATAATGAATCATACACAGACTTTACTGTTTGTAAGATCAAATGTGAAACTGATTTTGTAGCAAAAAATGATGATTTCTTAGATTTTGCTAAAACCTTATCAAAAGCAATACATGATAATGAAAATATTAATGATCATGGAACTGATGAAAATTTAGTTGATTTAAAAATAAATGATAAAAATTTTAATGATTGTCTTACAGATTTAATTTCTAAGATTGGCGAAAATATCCAAGTTGTTTCTTACAAAAAATATAATTCTGAAAAATCAATTTTCATCAGTTATCTTCACAATAAATATAATTCTAATTGCTCTAAAATAGGATCGGTAGTTGAAATTTCTACAGATGATAAAGACACTGCATTAAAACTAGTTGATGATTTAAAGTTAATTGCTATGCAAATTTCTGCAATGAAGCCAATGGGCATTGATGAAAGTTCTATAAATCCAAAAACTTTACAAGATGAAAAAGATATAATTTTGAAACAATTAAATAACGTACCTGATGACAAAAAAGATCAAATTATTCAGGGAAAATTAAATAAATTTTTAAAAGAAAATACTCTTTTAGGCCAAGCATTAATAACAGATCCAAAGAAGAGTGTAAGTTTATTTCTTAATGAAATTTCAAAAAATAATAATATAAAACTTAACATCACTTCAATGGATTTATATACTATTTAAGTAAATGTATAAAAATATCATGCTAAAGATATCTGGGGAGTCTTTAGCAGGATTAAATGAACAAGGTTTTGATTTTGACATTCTCAATGATCTTTCTAAAAGTATAAAAAAACTTCAATCTAAGAAATTAAAAATTTCTATTGTTTTGGGTGGAGGAAACTTTATTAGAGGTTCATCTTTTTCAAATGGTGTAGTTGATAGAGTTACTTCAGATTACATGGGCATGTTAGGCACTGTAATAAATTCTTTAGCTTTACAATCTAATCTTAAAAAAATAGGTGTAGAGTCCAGAGTTATGACTGCTATAAGTATTAATAGAGTAGCAGAGCCTTACATCAAAAATAAAGCATCAAATCATTTAGAAAAAAATCGCGTTGTAATTTTTGCTTCAGGTACAGGTAATCCTTTCTTCTCGACAGATACAGCTGCTGTACTTAGAGCTTCAGAAATGAAGTCTGATATTATTTTAAAAGGCACAAAAGTAGACGGTATATATAACAAAGATCCAGTTAACAATTCTGATGCAAAAAAAATATCACAAATTTCTTACTCTGATTATTTGAATAAAGATATTGAAGTCATGGATGCAACTGCTATAAGCTTGGCAAAGGATAGATCCCTTCCTATTATCATTTTTTCTATATTAAAAAGCTCTAATATATTAGATATTGTAGAAGGCAAGGGTTCATACTCAATTATTAAAGAGACCAAATAATGTTTAATAAAGATAAATGTTCTTTTGAAATGCAATCAAGTATCAATGCTTTTTCTAGTGAACTTAAAAATATTAGAACTGGGAGAGTTTCTCCAGACATACTTAAAACTATTGTTGTTGATAGTTATGGGTCAAAGACACCCTTAACTCAACTTTCAAATGTGAACAACATAGATAATATGACTTTAAATGTAAATATTTGGGATCCATCTTTAGTCAAAACTATAGAAAAAACTATTTTAGACTCAAACCTTGGTGTAAACCCCCAAACCGATGGAACTAATATACTTTTAAAATTTCCTGAGTTAACTGCTGAAAGAAGAAAAGAATTAGTGAAAATTATTTCTGAAATATCTGAAAAATTTAAAATCTCTGTCAGAGGTATTAGAAGAAAATTTCTCGATGAAATAAAAAATCTTGAAAAAGAAAAATTAATTTCAATTGATGAGAGTAAAAGATTTCAAGATGAAATTCAAAAAATTACTGACATTTCTATAAAAGAAATTGAAAATTTATCAGTTTTAAAAGAGTCTGAAATTCTAAAAGTTTAATTTTGAAAAATATATTAAACCATATTGCATTTATTATGGATGGTAATAATAGATGGTTAAAAAAAAACAATTATAATAAATACAACGGTTATAAAAAAGGGGCAAACACACTAATTAACTTATCAAATTTTATATTTGATAATACTAATGCTAAATATATTTCTGCTTTTGCTCTATCTAAAAATAATTTAAGTAGGTCTCAAAATTTGATATCTACTTTAAAAAAAATACTTTCTGAATTTTTAAATAAAGTTATAGAGGAAGAAAAAAAATATAAATTTAATATAAAGTTTATTGGAGATAGAAAATTTTTAAGTAAACAAATAAATAATAAAATTGATGAATTAGAGCAATTAAATAAAGTTCATAAAAAATACTTATTAATTTATATTAATTATAGTGGTAAGGCCGATATTGAACAAGCATCGCTGAAATATACTAATAATCATTCAAAGTTTGATAGTTTACTTATGACAAAAGGTATTCCAGATCCTGATATTTTAATTAGAACAGGTGGTTATAATAGACTTAGCGATTTTTTATTATATAAATTAACATTCACTGAACTATATTTTTTAAAAAAATTATGGCCTGAATTAAATAAAAATGATTTGTCTAAAATATTTATAAATTACAATTCAATTGAGAGAAAGTTTGGTCTCTAGTAATTTAAACAGACTATTTATTGGTTCTCTTTTAATACTTACAGTTTTAATATTTTATTTTATTAATTTAGATCTACTACTAATTTTAATTTTAGTAAGTCTTATAAGTTACGATTTATATTATATAAGAATCTCAAGCAATTACTTTCTTATCTCTTTAACAGTTATCGTCTTATTCTCTTTATCTTTTTTTTCATTTCATTCATTTCAAAATTTATTTATTTTTCAATTTATTATTGTTTCGTGTATTTGCTTTTCAAGCAAATATAGAAAAGAATTATTTATTTTATCATTATACATTTTCTGTATTATACTTTTTTATATTGTAAATATTGATAGAAATATTTTTTATTTATTAATACTTGTTTCCTTTTTTAATGATACAATTGCTTATATCTCCGGTAGATATTTAAAAGGTCCTCTCATTTTACCAAATATAAGTCCAAAAAAGACTTGGTCTGGAACATCAATTTCTTTCATTGCTTCTACATTGCTTCTGTTATTTTTTAATTTTGAAATTTTCATATCTATGTTTATTTCTGTTTTTTTATTTATTGGTGATATTTTTTTCTCTTTTATTAAAAGATACTTAAATATCAAAGACTTTTCTTTATTATTAGCTAGCCATGGAGGTATTCTTGATAGACTAGATAGTATGTTTTTTGTTGCAATTATTTTTCAAGTCTACTTAGTTTATTCAATATGAGCATTAAGATAGTAATTGTAGGTTCAACAGGTAAACTTGGAACTAAACTTTTAAATTTTACTAATAAATATTCCATACCAATTTATGGAGCCACTTGTTATAGGAATTATAAAAAATTAAATAATCAAAAAAACAAATACAATATTAATAAATCATTTGTTTTAAATAATTCCATTGAAAGATTTAAATTTTTAAAATTACTTGAAGAAAAAATACATGTTTTATATTTTTTAGATTACGGAAGTCTTTCATTGACTTATCTTAATCATTTTTTAAAGTTTAATAAAAGATCTGTTATAGCAATTGCGAACAAAGAAATGATAATTGCTGGAGGTTCAATTCTTCAGTCCAAAATAAATAAGACTAAAAATACTTTTATACCCCTTGATTCTGAACATTTTTCTTTAATTAATTCAAATATAAATAAAAATAATATCCTAAAAGTATATATAACAGCCTCTGGTGGTCCTTTTTATTTTAACAAGAAATTAAATTTAAATAATGTTAATTCAAAGTTAGTCCTATCCCATCCAAAGTGGAAAATGGGTAAAAATAATTTAATCGACTCATCCAACTTCATTAATAAGATTTTGGAAATATATGAACTTTCATATATTTATAATATTCCTTTAAACAAAATTAATTTTCTTATTTCAAAGGAAGCTTTCATTCATAGTATTGTTCATTACAATGATAA